>DATGBR010000385.1:0-4800 GCA_035312605.1 Candidatus Methylomirabilota bacterium | reverse complement strand
GGGCTCGATGGTGAAGCAGACCATGATCCGGAAGAACCCCGCGTTCAACGAGTCCTACTACGGCTACTCCACGTTCTCGAAGCTCCTGGAAGAGGCGGCCAAGCAGAAGATCCTGACGCTCGAGCGGGACGCCAAGAGCGGCACCTACATCATCACGTCGATCGAGGGCGACCGCGCCGCCTAGCTAGTCGCGCCGGTGGATGGCCTTCACCCGCCCGCTGTCGCTGATCAGCGCGGTCAGGATCCAGCTCACCACGCTCACCAGCAGCGCGCCCCAGAAGGCCGGCCCGAACCCGGTCACGTGGAAACCGGCCACGAACACGGACACGAGCCACAGGCAGAACGCGTTCAGCACCAGCAGGAACAACCCGAGGGTCAGCAGAGTGATCGGAAAGGTGAGCACCACCAGGATGGGCCGCACCACCGCGTTGATGACGCCCAGCACGAGCCCGGCCACGAGCGCGGAGGTGAGCCCGGACAGGCTGATGCCCGGCACCACGTGCGCGGCCACCAGCAGCGCCAGCGTGTACACCACCACCCGGATGATGAACCCCATGGCCCGGCCCCGAGTCTACACCCTGCTCCTCGCCGCGACCCTGCTCCTGCTGACCGGAGTGGCCGGAGCCGCGCCCGGCGTCCCCGGCGTCATCGTCGATCCGGCCCGGACCCGGGGCCCGGAGGCCGCTCCGGTGACCATCCTCGAGTGGAGCGACTTCCAGTGCCCGTTCTGCCGGGAGGCCCAGCCGGTCCTGGCCCGGCTCCTGGCCGAGTTCCCGCAGCAGGTGCGTCTCGTCTTCAAGGACTTCCCGCTCCGGTCGCACGAGCTGGCGATGCCGGCGGCGCTCGCCGCGCGCTGCGCGAGCGCCCAGGGCCGGTTCTGGGAGTACCACGACCTCCTCTACGTGGCGCAGCCCGCCTTCGCCCGTGACGAGCTCGTGGGGTATGCGCGGCGGCTGGGCCTCGACGTGCCGGGCTTCACCGAGTGCCTCGACGCGGCCCGGTTCCAGGAGGACGTGATGGCCGACCAGCGCGAGGGGCGCGCGGCGGGGGTGCGCGCCACGCCCACGTTCTTCGTCAACGGCCGGAAGATCGAGGGTGCGCTCCCCATCGAGGAGTTTCGCGACGCGGTCCGTCGCGCTCTCCGCGAGGCCGGCGTCGCCCCACCCCGCTGACAAGGAGACCCGCTCCCGTGACGACACCGCCGGTCAGCCTCTTCGTGAACGCGAGCACCGTGCCGTGGGTCGAGCGCCGTCCGGGCGTCTTCTGGAGGACGCTCTGGGAAGACGCCGATGGCCGGCACAAGGCGATCCTGATGCGCTACGAGCCGGGCGCGGTCATCCCGCGCCATCGCCATGTGGGCGACGAGCAGATCTACGTGCTTGAGGGCAGCGTGGCCGACGAGACCGGCGTGTGCACCGCGGGCAACTACGCCCGCCGCCCGCCCGGCTGCATCCACACCGTGACGAGCCCCGGTGGCGCGCTCGTCATCGCGATGACCTCCGGGCCTACCGAACCCGTCTAGCTCTCGCGGGCGCGGCGGCTTCGGGTTTGCGTGCTGGCCCGGTGGGGGTGTGGGGGGCGGGGCGGGTGTCCTCCCCGGAGCCGCTGACTCGCACCCCCCGGGGCCACTCGATGGGGCCACGAGACGAGCGCCTCAGGCTTCGGCAACGCGCAGAAGCCACGGCTCCGGGGAGGACCCCCGCCCCGCCCCCCACACCCCCACCTACCCGCCCGGTGACCACAGCACCACGCCCATCTCTCGCCGTATCCCAAGCCCTTCAAAACATCTGAAGCGCATCAAACCTTCAAACCTCAATGTTCTTTTATATGTTGGAAGCTTCAAGCGCGCAGCATGCCCGAACTTTAGAAGGACCGGGCGGGGGGCGGCGGGGGCCCGCGGGGGGTGGTGGGGGGGCCGGGACCCGTTCCCGCCGCGCGATGCGACGGCTCAAACCGCCCAGGTTGGGAAATCCTGCCGGACAAGATCGAAGCCCAGCGGGCCGTGGTCCAGGACCCCCCACCACCCCCGCAGGCCCCCGCCGCCCCCCGCCCGCTCCTCCTAATGCGCGAGGAACGTACGGACCGCGCGATTGAAGAGCTCAGGCTCGTCGAGGTTGATGAAGTGGGTCCCGCCGGGCACGCGCCAGAGCCGCGCGTCCGGGATCGTCGCGGCCATGAACTCGGAGCTGCGCACGCACGCCTCGTCTCGCTCGCCGAAGGCGACCAGGGTGGGCACGCGCAGCGCGCGCATGCCCGCCTCGAGCGCGTAGACCGGCTTGCGGGTGGCCAGTGCGTGGCGGGCGGTGAGCGCGATGCCGTGGGCCGGATGGCCGAGGATGAGCTCCCGCAGGAACGCGCGCTGGCGGCCGCCCTGGGCCCCGTAGTCCGCGAACACCGGCCACGTCAGCGCCGCGTCGAAGAAGGCCTCGATGCCCCGGTCGGCGGCCGCCGCGTACTCCTCGCAGCGGGCCGCGAACGCGGCTGGGGCTTCCGAACCCGCGCCGGTGTCGCAAAGCAGTAGCGCCGAGACCGTCTCGGGGTACATCAGAGCCAGGTTGAGCGCGATGTTGCCGCCCATGCTGAGCCCGCACACCGCGGCCGGCGCGGCCCCCAGGGTCTCGATCAGGGCGCGAGCGTCCTCCACCGACTGGGCCTGGGAGTAGGCGCCGGGCTCGCGCGGGGCGTCCGACAGGCCGAAGCCCCGCACGTCGTACGCGATGACCCGGTGTCGCCGCGCGAGCGCCGTCATCTGCGCCTCCCACATCCGCCGCCCGACCGGAAAGGCGTGGATCAGCACGAGCGGCGGGCCGGCGCCCATCTCCTCGTAGTGGAGGGCGATCCCGTTGACCGCGACCCGCGGCATCAGGCCTCGATGGGGCCTAGATCCAGCGCGTCGGTCAGGGTGCGCAGCATGAGCAGGAACCCGGCCCGCACCCGCTCGTCGCACCCCTCCGCGCCCTCGCCGTAGAACACGGTCACGAGGTGAGCGGCGAGCGTCGGGTGTCCGGGCGCGCCGGCCGCGGCGACGATCCGCGCCGAGTCGTCGCCCTCGAGGCCGGCGAGCCACTCCGTCGAGGCGTCGTGCGCCGCCCGCAGACGGGATTCCTCGAGCCGCGGGAACGGATGCCCGAGACTCCGCTCGAGGATCTTGAAGAGCAGGAAGCAGAGGCCGAGACCCGCGCGCTGCACGACAGGATCCTGCTCGGCGGTGACGGTGTGTGCGAAGGCGGCCACCTCCGGCTGGTGCGCCAGGAAGTCGCGCGCCTCCTCATCGATCCGCCCGGGGGGATACGACGTGATCTCACGCCACACCTCGTTCACCAGCGCCTGGTCGATGCCTCGCACGGTGACGAAACTCCTTGCGACCCGCGAGTAGGTCCGATAATGTGAGTGGCTGTGATTCTAGCATGATGCGACGGGCCACCGAGGAGACGGCGCGATGATGACGTCCGAGCATTTCTGGCTGACGATCGGCTTCCTGGGGCAGGCCTTCTTCTCGATGCGCTTCCTGGTCCAGTGGATCGCGTCCGAGCGGAAGAAGGAAAGCGTGATCCCGGTCTCCTTCTGGTTCTTCTCCCTCGGCGGCGGACTCACCCTGTTCGTCTACGCCGTGTATCGCATGGATCCGGTCTTCATCCTCGGTCAGGGCGCCGGCCTCTTCGTGTATCTGCGGAACCTCTATCTGATCCGGCGGAAGCAGAGCGGCCTGGCCGAGGCCAGGGCCTAGCCGCCTCCGCGTCACGCAAAGGAGTCTTCATGGACGCCACCATCCGCTGGGGGACGACCCAGTCGCAGCCGATCTTGATGATCCCCGGCCCCACCGAGCTGCCGTTCCCGGTGGTGCAGGCGATGAGCCAGCCCGCCACCATCCAGTACGACCTGAACTTCGACGTGAAGATCCTGGAGCCGGTCACCCTCGCGCTGCGCGACATCTTCCAGACGAGCCGCGCCGAGGTCATCGTGATGCCCGGCTCGGGCCGGACCGCGCTCGAGGCCGCCGCGATCTCGGTAATCGAGCCCGGCGATCGTGTCCTCGTGGTGGTGGCCGGGGTGTTCGGCTCCCTGATGCGCGAGATCATGACCCGCGCGGGAGCCGAGGTGACCGAGCACACGGTGGAATGGGGACGCCCGCTCGATCTCGCCCGGCTCGAGAAGGACGTCGAGCGCGTGAAGCCGAAGGCGGTCTCGATGGTCCACAACGAGACCTCCACCGGCACCACCTACCCCGCCGCGGAGGTGGGGCGCATCGTGAAGCGGCACGGCGCTCTCTTCATGCTCGACACGGTGTCGTCGCTCGCCGGGCTCGACGTGCGCACCGACGACTGGGGCGTCGACTTCAACATGACCGGCTCGCAGAAGTGCCTCGCCGCTCCGCTCGGGATGGCGGTGGTGTCGGTCAGCCCCGCCGCGTGGGAGGCGATGGAGCGCCGGAAGCACAAGTCCTCGTCGTGGGCCTACGACCTGCTGCGCTGGAAGGAGAACTGGATCCCCGCCTCCCGCGGCGGCCACATCCCCGACGGCAGCCCGCGCCGGCAGCCGGTCTCGATCCCGACGCACCTCACGAGCGCGCTCGGGGTGGCGAGCCGGCTCATCCTCGAGGAGGGTCTCGCCCACCGCTTCCGCCGTCACGCGGTGGCCGGGCGCGCCTTCCGCGCCGGCCTCGAGGCGATGCGGCTCGAGCTGTTCCCGGACGCCTCGCTCCTGTCCAACACCGTTTCGTGCTTCAAGGCGCCCGCCGGCGTCGAGCCGGCCGCGGTGGTCAGCCACATGCGCGACCGCTACGGCATCCTGATCGGGACC
>DATGBR010000384.1:0-6447 GCA_035312605.1 Candidatus Methylomirabilota bacterium | reverse complement strand
TGGATCCCACCGTGATGCTCGACGAGCTGGAGAGCCGCGGGTGGCTGCCCGCGATCTACTTCATCTTCAGCCGCGCCGGCTGCGAGCGGGCCATGGAGACGGTCCTCGCGGAGGGCAAGCCCCTGCTCTCGCGCGAGCAGCGGCGCCAGGTACGAGGCCATCCGCGAGCAGATCGGCGAGAACCCGACGATCGCGGAGTCGCCGCTCAACCAGATCATTTTCCAGGCCCTCGGCATGGGTGTCGGGCTCCACCACGCGGGGATCCTGCCCACCGTGAAGCGCTTCACCGAGCTCCTGTTCGAGCGTGGGCTCTGCAAGGTGGTCTTCGCGACCGAGACCATGTCGCTCGGCATCCACATGCCGGCCAAGAGCGTGGTGCTGCAGTCGCTGACCAAGCGCACCGACCGCGGCTTCCGCAGCCTCACCCACAACGAGCTCACCCAGATGGCGGGGCGGGCGGGGCGGCGGGGCATCGACCCCGAGGGCAAGTGCGTGATGGCCCTCGACGTGCGCGACGGCTTCGACGACATGAAGCGGGTGGTGGACGGGCCGCCGGAGCCGGTGGTGAGCCAGTTCAAGCTCGGCTACGGCTCGGTCGCGCTGCTGCTGTCGACCGGCAGCGACCTGCCCACCATCCGCCGGATCGTCGAGTCGTCGTTCGGCCAGTACCAGAACATGAAGCGCATCCGGAGCCTCGAGGCCGACGTGGCGAGCCTCGAGATGGCGGTGACCGACGGCCGCGGCTTCGACGCTCCCTGCGGCGACTTCCCCCGCATCGGCCGCTACCGGACCGTGCGCTCCGAGGTGGAGGTGGCCCGCATGGCGCGCGGCAAGAGCGGGCGCCGGGGCGGCTCCGCGTCGGAGGCCGAGCCCGGCCGGCTGGCCCTGGTGCGGCGCAAGAGCGGCGCGAGCCTGGGCCTGATCGTCGGAGTGGACCGGCGCCGGCACCGCAACCTGATCCAGGTGATGCTGCCCCACGGCGGGACGGTCGCCATGAAGGAGGGCAACGTCAAGCGGGTGTTCTGGCAGACCCCGCCGCTGCACGTGCCGCGCGACTGGGAGCAGCGCACCCGCGGGCTCACCGAGCAGATGGAGCGACTCTCGGTGCCCGAGCTGATCGAGCGCGAGCGGAGCCACGGCCCGGAGGGCGCGCTCGCGGCCATCGAGTGCCATCGGTGCCCGTGGGGCTCGCAGAACCGCTGCGAGCAGGCCTGGAAGGGGCTCGACGGCGTCGAGCGGCAGCTCGCCCAGAAGCGGGAGATGCTCGACGCGTTCCGCAACGCGTACTGGCAGGAGTTTCTCCGGGTCGTGGAGGTGCTCGAGCGGTTCGGCGCGGTGCAGGACGCCAAGCTCCTGGCCAAGGGCCAGCTCATCGCGGGGTTGCGGCACGACAACGAGCTGCTGGTGGCGGAGGTGGTGGATCGCGGGATCCTCGCCGACACCACGCTCGCGGAGGCGGCCACCCTCTGCTCCGGGCTGATCGAGGAGTCGCGGTCGGGGGACGCGGCGGTGGCCCGGCTCTTCCTCAAGAAGCGCCCCAAGGTCAAGCGCAAGCTCCAGGAGATGGAGTCGGTCGCCAGCACCGTGCTCGAGGTCCAGCGCCGCCACCAGCTCCCGATGCCGGTCTCGGTCTCGACCGGCTTCATGCCTTCGGTTTTCCGCTGGGCCTCCGGCGAGGACGACTGGGGCGCCATCGTGGAGGAGTCGTTCGGGGGCCACGAGGGCGACCTGATCCGGGCCATGCGCCGGCTGATCGACGTGCTGCGTCAGCTCGCAGAGTCGCCCGAGGTGGAGCCGGCCCTGGCCGGCCTCCTCGCCCGGGCCGCTCGGGTCATCGACCGCGGGATCGTGCTGGAGTCCGCTCTCATTTGAGTGGCGGCCGGGAGCGTGGCGATATAATAGGCGCCATGCGATGGCTGACCCGAGCCTCGGGCCTGGCGGCGGCGCTCCTCGCCGCGTCGTGCACGTCGATGACCGAGACCACCCTGGAGCGCACCACCCGGGGTCCGAACGCCGAGGAAATGTTCATCCAGCAGTCCTTCGCGTCCAACGGCCGCGCGCCCTCCTTCGACGAGAAGCGGGTGTGGCAGGACCAGATGGACGAGAAGGTCTTCAAGTACCTGCGCGAGCACCCGGAGCTCGAGTCGACGTCGCGCTACAGCGAGTTCCGCTTCTGGCGCCAGGTCGCCCCGGGCAGCACCCCAGGCGAGGTCAAGGTGCTGCTGGGCGAGCCGCGGGAGCAGACCATCGACCCGGCCCTGATGGGCTCGCTGGGCGAGCAGCACTGGGTGGCGATCCGCGCCACCGCGAAGGAAGCCTGGGTCTACCCGCTCGGCTGGGTGGTCTACTTCGACGACAAGGGCGGGGTGATCGACATGCTCCGTAAGGTCTCCCCGCTCGACGTTCGCGACGAATAGCCGCGTGCTAGACTTGGGCGTCTTCACGACGCCCATGCCGAGTACCGCGCTGACGTGGATCGAGCCGGGAGCGAGCGCCACCCTGATCTGGCACGGCGCGGTCGCCACCGGACCCGGCGGGGGCCGGCTCTACGCGGTCTCCGGTCCCGCGCTCGAGCAGCCCCCCGCCTCGCCCCACTTCCTCCTGGCCCCCGCGGACGACGACGCCTTCGCGGCCCGGCTCTATCGCGGGCAGGTGACCCTCGGCGATCTGCGCGCCTTCCTCGCCCGCTGCCGCATCGCGCAGGGCGCCATGGTCGACGAGATGCAATACGTGGCGGTGGCGGAGGAGGTGCCGGTCCTGCCGCTCCTGGATAGCTGGCGCGACGCCCCCGACGTGCCGGTGCTGCCCTATCTGGACGACATCAACGCGTTCATGCCCGCCGCCCCGCTCTACGTGACCGCGGAGGCCCACGCGGCGGCCCAGCGGGAGCCCGAGCAGTTCAGCACCGCGTGGGTGTGCGACGAGTGCGGGGACGCTCAGGACGCGGGCGTCTTCCTCTGGACCGCGCAGCGGGGCCCCGCGGTGCGCGTGTGCTTCCTGATCCACAACGACGCCGGGACGTGGACGTGCCGGCTCCACCCGTTCGAGTTCGCGAAGGAGACGCCCGCATGATCCGCTCCACCCTCTCCGTGACCAAGCAGACGCCCGCCACCGCCCGGGCCCTCGTCGCGGCCGAGCACCCGCTGGGGGCCGAGGTGGGGGCGGGGATCCTCGCGCGCGGCGGCAACGCGGTGGACGCGGCGGTGGCCACCGCCTTCGCGATGACGGTCGTCGAGCCGTTCATGTCCTCGGTGGCGGGCGGGGGCACCATGCTCGTGCACCTGGCCAAGCGCGGGGAGACGCTGGCGCTCGACTTCAACGTGCAGGCGCCCGCGGCCTGCCACGAGGGCTGCTTCGAGCTGGGCGACGGCGTCGCGCAGGCGCTCTTCCCGTGGCGTCAGGTCGTGGGCGACGCCAACAACTTCGGGCCGAAGTCGGTGGCCATTCCCGGCTCGGTGGCCGGCCTCGCGCTGGCCCTCGAGCGCTTCGGCACGATGGATCTGGCCGACGTGATCGCGCCCGCGATCCGGCTCGCCGAGGAGGGCTTCCCGGTCGACTGGTACGTGACGCTGACCACCGCGCCCCACTGCCAGGAGCTGGCCGCGTTCCCGGAGACGGCCCGCACCTACCTGCGCGGCGGCCACTACGTGCACCGGCCGGCCTCGCTCGCCCCCGCCGACGTGCTGCGCCAGCCCGATCTGGGCCGGAGCCTCCGGCTCATCGCCAAGGACGGGCCGGCTGCCTTCTACCGGGGCGCGATCGCGCAGGCCATCGACGAGGAGATGCGGCGGACCGGCGGCTTCCTCCGCCGGAGCGACCTCGAGGGGTACGAGGCGCGCGTGGTCGAGCCGCTCCACGTGAAGTACCGCGGGCTCGAGCTGGCCTTCTCGCCGGGCGCGACCGGCGGGGCCACCGCGGTCGAGGTGCTGAACGTCCTCGCCCAGTTCCCGGCCGCCAAGGTGGGCTACGAGACGCCGGGCGGGCTGCACCTGCGCGCCGAGGCGCTCCGCTACGCGTTCCTCGATCGCCTGCGCCACCTGGCCGACCCGCTCGCGGTGCGCGTGCCCTGGCGCGGGCTCGCCTCGCGCGAGTACGCGGCCGAGGTCGCGGCGGGGCTGCGCGCCGCGGGTCCCCGCAGCGAGGCCAAGCTGCCCGACGCGTGGGCGCACGACGTGGCGGTGGGCGGGCTCGCCCGCGGCAAGACGGCCGTCCCGCGCGGCCGTCGCCGCGTGCCCACCGAGGGCGCCGACTGCACCACCCACCTCTGCGTGGTGGACCGTCAGCGCAACATGGTCTCGCTCACCAACACCGCGGTCTCCCTCTACGGCTCGCGCATGGTCGTGCCGGGCACCGGCATCCTCCTGCAGAACGGCATGCTCTGGTTCGATCCCGAGCCGGGGCGCGCCAACTCGGTGGCTCCCGGCAAGCGCCCGGTCGTGAACATGGTGCCGGCGCTCGGCTTCCGGCATGGCGAGCCCTATCTCACCGTCGGCGCGCCGGGCGGCCGCAAGATCGTGTCGGCCATCCCGCAGGTGATCGCCAACGTGGCCGACGCGGGCGACACGCCCCAGCAGGCGATCGAGGCCCCGCGCGTGCACACCGAGGGCGGCGAGCTGTGGGTGGACGATCGCGTGGGCGAGAAGTCACTCGCCGCGCTCCGGCGGATGGGCCACGACGTGGTCCCCAAGCACCAGAGCTACGGCACGCTCTACTTCGCGCGCCCGGTGGCCATCCGGATCGGCAAGCGCGGGCTCGAGGCCGGCCTCGACCCGCTCTGCGCGGCCGCCGCGGCCGGCGTCTGACCCCGTCATCCGACCGAGGAGGCCGACATGATCGAGGAGCGAGTCATCGCCTCGTGGAGGTTCAAGAAGGGCGTGCTGGACGCCAAGACCGCGAGTCTCTGCTACCTGGCCGCCAACCTCGCGGCCGGGAACACGCACTGAGCCAAGCGTGACCTGGCAGGTGCCAGGGCCGCCGGGGCGACCGAGGACGAGCTGCGCGAGGCGATCAGCTTCGCCATCCGGGCCAACGCCGCCAAGACCCACGCCGACATCTTGAAGGTCTGGCAGGAGTAGGAGACGCGATGGCCGAGATCAATCTGACCGCGGCATTCTCCACGGTGCCCGCGCCCGAGCAGGAGGCGATCCGACGCCTGCTCACCGAGACGATCGAGCAGCTCGCCCAGGAGGACCGGAGCTTCACGCGGGCGCGGGTGGTGTTCACCGAGTCGGACGAGCGGTGCGGGCTCACCGCCGAGCTCGACGGCATCAAGCGCGAGGGCGTACCGCTCCAGATCGACATCGACCAGCTGGAAGACGCCAAGACCTCGGCCGGAGCCCGGGCCCAGCTGAAGGAAGCGCTCCGGCTCTACTTCCGGCGCGTCCTTGGAAAGTAGCGACTCCGGCACCCTCCTGTTTTCCTGGCGCGGCTGTCTGTTTCGCGTTCCGGACCAGGTCCAGGCGCCCAAGGCGGGCTCGCTCTTCTTCTGCCGGCATCTGGTCGTACGTCCGGGCGAGCGGATGCTCGAGATCGGTGGCGGGCTCGGCCTGGCCGCGGTGCTCGCCGCCAAGAGCGGCGCCAGGGTGATCGCGACCGACGTGCTTCCCGAGGCGGTCGAAGTGATGCGCGCCAACGCGGCGCTCAATGGCGTCACCGTCGACGCGCGCCTCGGCGACTGCTACGCACCGGTCAACGGCGAGCGCTTCGATCTGATCTGCACGAACGCGCCGCAGATGCCCACGCCGCCGGGGCGGGCCCGGCGCGACGCCGCCGCCGCGGCCGACAACGGCGGCGCCGACGGCTGGGACCTGCTCGAGCGCGTGATCGCGGGCGCCCGGCGACATCTGCACCCCGGCGGGCGGCTCATCTTCACGATCTTCGCGTTCCTCGGACCGAAGGCCGCGTTCGCAAAGCTCGAAGCCGCGGGTCTCACTGCGGAGATCCTCGCGAGCGAGGTCCAATCGTTTCCCCGCATCGGCTACGAGCGGCTCGAGCACATCCGCGCCCACGACCTCGAGGCCACGATGCCGTCGGGAGCTCCCGAGACCGTGGAGCGGTTCGTGATCCAGGGCACGGTTCCGAGGTGACCGGCGCTTGACGCGGCGGCTCATCGTCAACGCCGACGACTTCGGTCTCACACCCGGGGTCAGCGCCGGCATCCTGTCCGCGCACCGCCACGGCATCGTCACCAGCACGACCGTGCTCGCCACCGCGGCGATCGACACCGAGCTGCTGGCGGCGCTCCGCGACTCCGGGCTCGGCGTCGGCATTCACGTGAATCTCACGCTCGGACGGCCGCTCTCCGGCGGACGCTCGCTCGTGGATACCGACGGCCGCTTCGTCCGCGATGCCCGCCACGCGGCGGGGCGCGCCGACGCGAGGGATGTCGAGCGAGAGGTGAACGCCCAGGTCGAAAAGTTCGCCTACCTGATGCGGCGCGAGCCGACC
>DATGBR010000383.1:0-2599 GCA_035312605.1 Candidatus Methylomirabilota bacterium | reverse complement strand
CGGCGGGCCCACCTTCAGCACCGGCGCCCAGGCCCTGATGCAGCTCGACCAGGAGGGCGCGTTCAAGGCCGCGCGCTAGGACGGCAGCCGCGGCTACAGACGGAGCAGGGCCTGGAGATTCCGCCAGAGGATCTGCTCCTTCTCCTCCGCGGTCACGCTCGCGAGTCCCTGGAGCCAGGTGACCGGCGACGGGTGCCACGGCACGAAGGGCCAGTCGCTGCCGAGCACCACGCGATCGGCGCCCACCTGGTCGAGCAGGAAGCGGAGCGCGGCCTCGCTGCCCACCACCGTGTCGTAGTAGAGGCGGCGCTGGTAGCTGCTGGGCGGTGACGGGATGTGCGCCCGCGCGGCGGGCGTGCCGTGCCAGCCGCGGTCGAGCCGCCCCATCGCGTAGCACGCTGGGCCGCCCCCGTGGGCGATGCAGGCCTTGAGATCGGGGCAGGCCTCGAGGATGCCGCCCAGGATCAGGACGGCGACGACGATGGCGTCCTCGACGATCACGCCCAGGCTGTTGCCGAGCCCGTAGCGACCCGCGCGCTCGGTCATGAAGTTGTGCTGCGGCTGCGGGTGGAAGAACAGCACCGCCCCCATGGCCTCCGCCGCCTTGAACAGCGCCAGGAAGCGCGGCTCGTCCCAGTTCTCCCCGTTCACGACCGTGTCGAGCTCGGCGCCCTTGAGACCGAGCACCGTGACCGCGCGCTCGAGCTCGTCGATGGCGGCCCGCACGTCCTGGACCGGCAGCGTGGCGAGTCCCGCGAAGCGGGTGGGCCACTGCCGCGTCATCGCCGCGATCTCGTCGTTGACCTCGCGGGCGAGCGCCCGGCCCTCCGCCGGGTCCAGGTGATAGCCGAAGAGCGGGGTGTGGATGGAGATCACCTGCATGTCCACCCCCTGCGCGTCCATGTCCTGGAGCCGCTCCTCCGGGGTCAAGCGCACCTTGGGCGAGCTGAAGCCGGTACGCTTGCCGTTGGTGCCCAGGAAGGTGCCGAGCCCCTCGCCGGGCTCGTGCCGGAAGCCATGCCAGACGCGGCCGGCCTCCGCGGCCTGCCAGAGCGAGCGCGGCACCAGGTGGGCGTGGATATCGATCGTCTTCATGCCGGGTCTCCCGTGAAGGAAAAAGAGCTTGACTGTCTTACATCGTAAATATACAGTGTCAATCTGTTGAGAGGCTGATCCCAAGCGAGTTCCATTCGAGGAGGCGAGCCATGAGCGTCATGATCCCGACGAAGGGCGAGGGGTTGCAGGCGCAGCAGGGCGAGGCGGTGGCTGGATATCACCAATCCTGGTTTCCGGTAGCCCTCGCGAGCGACGTACCCGCCGGCCGCCCGCTGGGCCGGGACTTCCTGGGCACGCGCGTCGTGATCTACCGGGACGCGACCGGCCGGCCGGTGGTGCAGGGGGCGTATTGTCCACACCTGGGCGCCGACCTCTCGGTGGGCGAGGTGGTGGAGGGCCAGATCCGCTGCGCCTACCATCACTGGAAGTTCGACTGCGCGGGGACGTGCGTCGACATCCCGGCCGGCGATCGCATCCCGCCCGGGGCCCGGATCCCGACCTATCCGACCGCGGAGGCGTGGGGCCTGATCTGGGCCTTCAACGGCACGGCGCCGACCTTCCCGGTCCCGGGCATTCCCGGCGTGGAGGAGCGGGAGCTGATCTGCGAGACCCACTTCCGCGGAACGCGCGCGCTCGACCCGTGGGTGTCGATCTCGAACGGCGTCGACTTCCAGCACCTCCGCACGCTCCACGGGCTGGCCGCGGTCGAGCCGGACGCGGTGCGCGTGGGTCCGCACAGCCTCGAGTACCGCATCGAGTCGCCTCACTTCGTCCAGCATGGTCGCATCACCGGAGTGAACACGTTCGCTCAGTACCTGTCCATGGCCGGCGAGGAGGCGTTCATGCTCTTCTGCGGCGCGCCCATCGCCCACGGACAATCCATGGGATTCTACGCCTACGGGGTGCGCGACGATGGAACGGGCCGGGCCGGGGTGGCGGGCCGCCTCGAGACCCTGCGCGGCTTCGTGCAGCGCCTGCTCGCGGAGGACGCCCCGGTGCTGGACACGATCCGGTTCCGCCCGGGGACGCTGGTGGCCTCCGATCGGCACCTCGCCCGCTTCTTCAAGTATGTGCGCGAGTTCCCGCGCGCGGTCCCGCCGGAGGCCTGAGGGCGTGCCGCGGACCCTGTCCGCCGAGCAGATCGAGGAGTTCCGCGCGCGGCTCTGCGCGGTGGCCCAGCACCGCTTCGCCACCGAGGGTCGCGACGCGGTCTCCATGCGCCAGCTCGCGGACGCGCTCGGCTGCAGCCCGATGACGCCCTACCGCTACTTCCGCAACAAGGACGCGATCCTGGCCGCGGTGCGCGCCGCCGCGTTCGACCGCTTCGCGGCGGCGCTCGAGCAGGCGGCCGGCGAGGCGGGGGAGGATCTCCGCGCGGCCGGGCAGGCGGTCGGTCAGGCCTACGTCCGCTTCGCCATGAGCGACCCCGACGGCTACCGGCTCATGTTCGACGTCGCGCAGCCTCATCCGGATCGCTATCCGGAGCTGGTGCGCGCCGGCACGCGGGCCCGTCGCACCATGAGCGCCTCCATCGAGCGGCTCG
>DATGBR010000382.1:0-8552 GCA_035312605.1 Candidatus Methylomirabilota bacterium | reverse complement strand
CCGCGCGGCCCGCCGCGGAGCGGGAGCTGGCCGCGCGGCCGGTGGCCGACACCCTCTACCATCTGCTGGCCGGCTCGCTGCTCCTGGCCGAGGGCCAGGCGCTGCGCGAGCAGGGACACGGCTTCCGGAAGCTGCTCTCGGCCGGGCTCTACCTCAAGCGGTGGCTCGAGCCGCGCGGCCCCGCGAGCCCGCCCTTCACCGCACGCCAGGTCGAGTGGCTCGACGCGCTGGCCGAGTGGCGGCCCATCGCGGAGTCGGCGCTGGCCGACCTGGAGGCCTGAGGCGCGATGGCGACCGACGAGATCATCTGGCGACCCGATCCTGAGGCGGCGGCGCGCACCCGCATGGGCCGCTTCATGGCCGCGCACGGGCTCGCTACGCTCGCCGACCTGCAGCGGCGCTCGATGGCGGACCCGGAGTGGTACTGGGACGCGGTCTCGCGCGACCTGGCCTTCCACTGGTTCACGCCCTACCGCCGCGTGCTCGACACCTCGAAGGGCATCGAGTGGCCCCGCTGGTTCGAGGGCGGCCGCCTGAACTTGGCCGACAACTCGGTGGATCGCCACATCGCGGCCGGGCGCGGGGACAAGCTCGCGGTGATCGCGGAGGCCGAGGACGGGACGGTCCGCACGCTCAGCTATCGCGAGCTGGCCGCGGAGGTGGGCCGGCTCGCCAACGCGCTCAAGCGCCTCGGCATCCGGCCGGGTGACACCGTCGGCATCCTGCTGCCGATGTGCGCGGAGGCGGTGATCGCGACGCTCGCGGTGGTGCGCATCGGCGCCGCCTACACCCCGTGCTTCTCCGGCTACGGCGCGCAGGCGGTGGCCTCGCGGCTCGACGGCTGCGGGGCGCGCCTCCTGATCACCGCGGACACGTTCGCGCGGCGCGGCCAGCCGATCCCGCTCAAGCGCACCGCCGACGAGGCGGTGTCCGCCTGCCCGAGCGTGGAGCACGTCATCGTGCACCGGCGGAGCGGGGCGGAGGTGCCGTGGAAGGACGGGCGCGACCTCTGGTGGCACGACCTGGTCGCGGCGGAGTCGGCCGAGTGCCCGGCCCTGCCGGTGGAGGCCGATCACCCGTGCCTCATCATCTACACCTCGGGCACCACCGGGCGGCCCAAGGGCACCGTGCTCACCCACGGCGGCTTCTCGATCAAGAACGCGCACGACTTCGCGTATCTCTTCGATCTCGGCGAGAGCGACCGGCTCTTCTGGGTCACCGATCTCGGCTGGCTCATGGGGCCGATGCTGATCGGCGGCGCGCTCCTGACCGGCGGGACCGCGGTGCTCTTCGAGGGCACGCCCGACTACCCGAAGCCCGATCGACTCTGGTCGGTGCTCGAGCGGCACCGAGTGACCGTGCTCGGCATCTCGCCGACCGCGGTGCGCGCGCTGATGCCCCACGGCGCCGAGTGGGTGACGCGCCACGATCTCTCGTCGCTCAAGCTCATGGCCTCCACCGGCGAGCCGTGGAACCCGGAGCCGTATCGCTGGCTCTTCGAGACCGCGGGGAAGGGGAGGCTGCCGATCATCAACTACACCGGCGGCACCGAGATCTCGGGCGGCATCCTGTCGTGCTTCCCGATCGCGCCGATCAAGCCCTGCTCGTTCGCCGGCCCCATCCCGGGCATGGCCGCCGACGTGTACGACGACGACGGCCGGGCGGTGCGCGGCCAGGTGGGCGAGCTGGTCCTCACCCGGCCGTGGCCCGGCATGACCGCGGGTTTCTGGAAGGATCCGGAGCGCTACCTCGAGACCTACTGGTCGCGCTGGCCGGGGGTGTGGGTGCACGGCGACTGGGCCTACGTGGATCCGGACGGCTTCTGGTTCATCCAGGGCCGCTCCGACGACACGCTGAAGATCGCGGGCAAGCGCGTGGGGCCCGCGGAGGTGGAGTCGGTGCTGGTGGGCCACCCGGCGGTCGCGGAGGCGGCCGCGGTCGGCGTGCCGCACGAGATCAAGGGGGAGACGGTGGTCTGCTTCGCGGTGCTGCGCCCCGGCTTCGCGCCGTCGGAGCCGCTCCGCGCCGAGTTGGTGGCGGAGGTCGTGCGCTCGATGGGCAAGGCGATCCGGCCGGAGCGCGTGCTCTTCGCGCGCGAGCTGCCCAAGACCCGCAGCGCCAAGATCATGCGCCGCGTGGTGCGCGCGACCTACCTCGGCCGCGACCCGGGCGACCTCTCCTCGCTCGACAACCCAGGCGGCGTCAAGGCCATCGCCGACGCCCAGTAGAAGAGCCCTTCCTCCCTATAACCCTCTCCCCTCAGGGGAGAGGGCAGGGTGAGGGGCGGGTGGGTCAACCGTGAGTTATCCCGCCGCCCCCAGCTTCTCCGCCAGGTCGACGAAGTCCCTCGCCACCACGTCCCAGCTTCCCTCCGGCGCGAGATCGGTCGTCTGCCCGGGGCCGTACTCGCGCGGCCGCGGCACGAACGCGGTGCGCAGCCCCTCGCCCTGCGCCGCGCGCAGATCGTAGTTGTGCGCGGCGACCAGCATCACCTGGTCCGGCCGCCACCCGAGCAATGCTACCGCGGTGCGATAGGCCTCCGGGTGCGGCTTGTAGCGCCGCGCGTTCTCGGCCGTGATCACGCAGTCCCAGGGGAGCCCCGCGAACTTCGCCAGCCGCACCATGCCGGTGAAGCTCGCGTTGGAGAGCGGGCTGATCACGTAGCGCTGCTTCAGGCGCGTGAGCCCGCGGACCGCGTCGGGCCAGGGCGCGAGGCGCCACCGGGCCTGGACCAGGCGCTCGATCTCCCGCTCGGTGAGCCCGGTGATGCCGTGGCGGGCCAGCGACTCGCCCAGGGCCTGCCGATGGACGTCCTCCATCGTCATCCAGGGGACCTCGTCCGCGTTCACGCGATCCATGATGGGCCGCGGGTCCCAGTCGGCCAGGAGCTGCTCACACGCGATCGAGAGCCCGCGTGCGCGGCCCAGGGCCACCAGCGCCTCGAGCACCCCGCTCCGCCAGTCGACCACGGTGCCGTAGGTGTCGAAGAGGAGCGCCTGGACCTCAGGCGGCATGCCGCGGGTGGCGCCGGGAGTAGGTGAAGGCGGTGAGGATCAGCAGGACCAGCGCGAGCTGGGTGAGCACGCCCTGCCACGTCGGATACACGCCGAGCGACGGGATGGTGGGCAGGTCGAGCGGCTCGACGGGCAGCCGGCCCGCGTGCTGGAGCGCGGCGATGCCCTTGCCGGCCAGCACCACCGCGAGCAGGGCCATCAGCGCCGAGCCCACGCCGAAGAACCAGCCGACCGGCAGGCGCAGCCCCATCTTGAGGATCAGCCAGGCCAGCAGCACGAGCCCCGCCGCGGCCGCCGCGAAGCCGCCCGCGACCGCCACGTGGCCCGACGGACCGGCCTCGATCCAGAGCGCCTGGTAGAAGAGCACGGTCTCGAAGGCCTCGCGGTAGACCGCGAGGAACGCGATCGACGCCAGCGCCCAGCGGGTGCGTCCGGACAGCGCGGCCTGCACCCGCGTCTCGATGAAGCTCTTCCAGCGCGCCGCGTGGGCGTGGCGATGCATCCAGAAGCCCACGTAGAGGAGCATGCCCGCCGCGATCAGCGCGGTGACGCCCTCGGTGACCTCGCGGCTCGCCCCGCTCAGCGTGACCACGTAGGAGGCGGCGACCCAGGTGGCCGCGCCCAGGGTCAGCGCGGCGATCCAGCCCGCGTGCACGTAGCGCAGCGCCTCGCGCCGCCCCGACTTGATCAGCATCGCGACGAGAGCGGCCAGCACCAGGATGGCCTCGAGGCCCTCCCGCAGCAGGATGACGAGCGCGCTGCTGAACGTGGTGGCCGGCGAGAGCCGCGCCGCGTCGAGCCGCTGTCGCGTCGTCTCGAGCAGGGCGAGGATGGTGCGCGCCTCGGCCTCGACCGCGTCTCGCGGGGCGCGGGACTGGATCAGGGTGCGGTAGCGGAGCATCTCCGCCTCGATCCGGCTCTTGAGCCCGTCGTCCACCGCGCTCAACTGCGTCTCCACCAGCTCGAAGCCCTCGAGGTAGCTCGTGATCGCGAGCTGGTGCGCGCGCGTCGCGTCGCCCTGCCGGTACGCCGCGAGGCTCTCCCCGAGGAGGCGCGCGCTCAGGTCGAGGGGGGACTCGCGGACCGCCGCGAGCGCGCCCGGGTCGCCGCGCAGATAGGCGAGCACCGCGACCCCGTCGCCGCCCGCGCGAGCGGCCACCTCCTTCGGGGTGGCCATGACCAGCGATCGCAGATCGCGCAGCTCGCCCCGTCCGGCGCCGCTCTTCCACAGCTGCGCGCCGCGCTCCCGTTCGGCCGGGGGCGTGGCGAGCGTGCTCACGTAGAAGGCCAGCGCCCAGCGCTGGGCCTCGCCGAGGGGCGCGAAGCCGGTCATGGCGGTGCCCTTGATGCCGAGGGTGATCGTGTTGTAGAGGCCGAAGAGGCTATGCTCGCCCATGCGGGCCGCGTCGGTGAGATCGGCGGGCGGCGGGGTCAGGCCCTTGGCGGCGGGCCCGTCGCCGCGGCCGGTCGCGCCGTGGCAGACCGCGCAGTGGGTGGTGAAGTCAGTGGCGGCGGGCGCGAGGTCGGGGACCTGCCGCGGGGTCACGCGCACGTCGTAGAGATCGATGATGCGGCGGCGGAGATCGCCCGAGATCGCCGCGACCTCCTCGCCGGGGCGCTTGTCGCGGATCGCGCCGAGGAGGCCGGCCGCGGTCGCCTCGAGCGCGGCGCGCTCGGGGCGGGCCGGGAGGCCGGCGATCATGCCGCGCACCGAGGTGGCGAACTCGACCTGCTCGGCGTACTCGCCCTGGTCCAGGACCTTGCCGTCCTTGACCGCGCCCGGGTAGTCGACCGCCAGGTAGTCGAGGGCGTGCAGGATGGGCGCGAAGGGGTCGGGCTCGTCCGCCGCGGTGGGGGACGCGGCCACGCCCACCAGCAGGAAGACGAGCGCGAGGGCCCGGCCCGCGGTCAGCGCTGTGCCTCCCGCGGCGAGACCGCGATCGCGAGCTTGCCGACCCCGGCCTGGGCCGCGGCCTCCATCGCCGCGGTGGCGGTCCCCGGCCGCTCCGCGAGCCCGGCCGCGATCATTCGAGCGGGTGCGCCCGGCGCGCGACGGGCCACCGCGAGGGCCTCGTCGAGCTTGCCGCGCTCGGCCAGCTCGAGCGCGCGCAGGCGGAGCCCGGGTCGCCCTGGCGCCACCAGAAGGCGAGGCGCTCCACGACCACGGCCAGGGCCACGATCGAGCAGGCGAGCAGGGGAATCATGACGGGGCCACCATTGGCGAGTGTCTGGACGAGCGTTCCGATCTGTGACACGAATCCCTCGCGGTGGCTACTTGGTCAGGATGAGCTTGTCGGCCTTGGTGATGTGGAGCCGGTACTCCTGGCCCCGGTGGACGATGACGATCTCGCGCCGGCCCCGGAAGAGCTCGGTGCTCACGATGCGCACGGCGGGGCCGGTGGTCACCTCGCGGGCGGCGGCCGCCTCGCCGGCGTCGTCGATCACGCGTCCTCTTCCTTGATCTGCTGGGCGAGGTAGTGGGCCTCGCCCACCTGCTTGATCAGCTCCATCTGCTCCTCGATCCAGTCGATGTGCCCCTCTTCCGACTTGAGGATGTCCTCCAGCAGGTCGCGGCTGCCGTTGTCGCCCGCGCCCCGGCAGAGCTCCACCCCCGCGTTGAGCGCGGCCACCGCGCTCCGCTCCAGCTCGAGGTCGAGCCGGAGTTGCTCGGGGACGGTCTGGCCCACGTTCACCTTGCCGAGCCGCTGCACGTTGGGCACGCCGTCGAGGTAGAGGACGCGCTCGATCAGCCGGTCGGCGTGGCGCATCTCACCGATCGACTCCTCGCGAACCTTCTTCCACAGGCGCTTGTAGCCCCAGTTCTCGCACATGCGCGCGTGGATGAAGTACTGGTTGATGGCGGTCAGCTCCGCGGTGAGGATCTCGTTGAGCAAGGTCACCACCTGGTCGTGTCCCTTCATGGCTCGCCTCCGTGAGGACGTTAGTGGGCCGCCGTCGCGCCACTATAGTGCCTCTCACGGACGCGCTCGACCAGGCATTCGAGCGCCTCGCTGCAGGCCCCGCAGTCGCCCCCCGCGCCGCAGCCGCGCTCGATCTCGTCCACGGAGCGGGCGCCCGCGGAGATGACGGCGTGGACGGTGTGATCGGAGACGCCACGGCAGAGACAGAGGATCACGGGCGGGCCTTCCGGAAGCCGAGCGAGGACCTGTTCATTCGGGCCGCTTTCCGTTCACCTTTAGGGTGGTGATAGCCAGCGGATTAGGTATACCTAAACACAAAGGATGCTGTCAACCGGGAAAAACGGCGAGCGCCGGGTGGGGCCCGACGGGCCGGCAGGAGGGCGGGCGGGGCGGTTTAGAGCACGTGCAGGAGGGGGCGCCCGCGCAGCGAGCCCTCCTCCCAGAAGCCGCTGGCGCGCAGCTCCTCGAGCGCCTTGTCCGCGTCCGGGGCGCGCATGACCGCGAGGGTCTCGCCGCCCGGGAAGAAGCCGCCGAAGGCCATCCGGCCGGCGCCGCGCGCCTCGATCAGGGCGAAGGAGGCCATCTCCACGTCGGGCGCGACGCCCTCCGCGATGGTGACCGGGCGGGAGCCGTCGGTCACTAGCGGGGGCAGCTCCCAGGGCTCGAGGAACTGGGCGAAGCTCCGCGACCGGTAGCCGGACCACGCGCCGCCCGTGAAGTAGGGGTCCGTCTCCACGAGCCCCCGGAGGTCGTCGGGCTGCTGGACGCGGTAGAAGATGTCGGCGCCGCGCCCGTCGGGCGAGGGCCCGCCCCCGATGATGAGGCCCTGGCCGCGCAGGGCCATGAGCCGGTCGAGGTGCACGCGCCGGTGCGGCTCGCGCCGGGCCACGTAGTCGCCCGCGGTCTCGATCGCCACGTGATAGACGATCACGGGGTCACCCAGCCGCCCGCGAAGGGGATGACCTGGCCCACGAAGAAGTCGGCGTCCTCCGAGGCCAGGTAGACCGCGAGCCGGGCGGACTCCTCGCTGCGGGCGAGCCGCCCGGCCGGGATGTTCCGGACCATGCGCTCCCGCTTGACCGGATCCACGACGAGCGCGGGCGGGAAGTAGGTCGGGTTCTCGACGTAGTTCTGCGCGATCGCGTTCACCTGGATGCCGTCCTTCGCCACCTCGCGGCCGACCGCCTTGGTGAGCCCGTTCACGCCGGCGCGGGCCGCGGTGTAGGCCGCGTAGTTGGGCAGGCCGGGGAACGCGGCCGCGGAGGACATGTTGATGATCTTGCCGCGCCCGGCCGGCCGCATCACCCGCAGCGCGGCCCGCAGGCAGAAGAACGGCTCGTCGAGCAGGCGGGACTGCATCTCGCGCCAGGCCGCGTCGGTGATCTCCTCGACCGGGCTCCCGGAGGGCGGGTGCGCGTTGTTGTTCACCAGGATGTCGAGGCGCCCGAAGCGCGCCACCACCGCCTCCACCGCGCGCTCCGCCTCCGCGGAGCGGCTGAGGTCACCGCCGAGCGCGAGCACGTCGCGCCCGAGCCGCTCCGCGATGGTCGCGAACGGCTTGATCAGGGCCGGCTCGCGGTCGTGCAGCGCCACCGAGGCGCCCTCGCGGCAGAACTCCTCGGTGATGGCGGGCCCCATGAAGTGGCTCACGTTGGTGATGAGGGCGACCTTGCCGGTGAGCTTCATGGCCCCAGAGCCTACGCGGGGCTTCGCGGCCACGCAAGGCCGTGGTACCGTGAGGGCGCGGGCAAGGGAGGTGCCGCGGCCGTGGCCGAGGAACTGCTCCAGTCGTTCGAGGCCCGCTACCCGTTTCCGCTCGACGATTTCCAGCTCCGCGCCATCTCCGCCATCCTCGACGGCAAGTCGGTGATCGTCTCGGCGCCGACCGGCTCCGGCAAGACCCTGGTCGCCGAGTTCGCGATCCACGCCGCGCTGCACCGCGGGCGCCGCATCGCCTACACCACGCCGCTCAAGGCGCTCTCCAACCAGAAGTACGCCGACTTCGTGCGGCAGTGGGGCGCGGAGAACGTCGGCATCCTCACCGGCGACGTGAAGGTGAACACGCGGGCTCCGGTGGTGGTCATGACCACCGAGATCCTCCGCAACATGTTCTACTCCGGCGGGCTCCCGGGGCTCGACACGGTGGTGCTCGACGAGTGCCACTACATGGGCGACGAGGGGCGGGGAACGGTGTGGGAGGAGATCATCGTCAACTGCCCGAAGGACGTGGCGCTGGTCGCGCTCTCCGCGACGGTGCGCAACGTCAACGAGATCGCGGACTGGATCGGCCTCGTGCACCGGCCCATCGTGCCGATCACCCACCCGCATCGACCGGTGCCGCTGCAGTACCTGGTCGCCGACCTCTCGGGAGAGATCCACACCTACGACGCGGTCCGCCAGGGCAAGGTGCGTCTCCTCGGCGAGGAGCGCGAGGGTGGCTACAACGACCGCGGGCGCTGGTACACGCGGCGGGTGGTGGATCCCACCGTGATGCTCGACGAGCTGGAGAGCCGCGGGTGGCTGCCCGCGATCTACTTCATCTTCAGCCGCGCCGGCTGCGAGCGGGCCATGGAGACGGTCCTCGCGGAGGGCAAGCCCCTGCTCTCGCGCGAGCAGC
>DATGBR010000381.1:0-15493 GCA_035312605.1 Candidatus Methylomirabilota bacterium | reverse complement strand
TCGCGCGGGGGCGCATGGCGCACTTCAAGTGCCCGACCGCGATCGAGTTCCGCGAGGCGCTGCTGCGGACCGCGACCGGCAAGCTGCAGAAGTACAAGCTGCGCGAGCCCTTCTGGGCGGGCCGCGACCGCCGGGTGAGCTGAGGCGCCGGGCCCAGGCCGCGGCGGAGCTTACCTCCAGCCCCGGCGGCCGTTCTCCTGCCACGACTTGCTGCCGGTCGCCTGCACCGGGATGCTCTTGAGGAAGAGCAGCGCCATCGCGTCCGAGTCCACGCGCCAGACGACTGCTGCGACGTGGACCGGCTTGCCTTCCGGCGGATAAAGCTGCACGTTCACCGGCATGCCGGGCTGCATCTCGCCGCGTGGCCTGAGCTTGGCCCCGTTGACGCTGAGATCGACCGTGTGGCAACGGACTCGGCGGCTTCCGGACGTGACCCAGGCGGTCCACGATACGCCCGCACGAGAGTGAACGCGGCGGCTGCGCTGCTGCTGTTGGGTATCCATGGCGGTACAGGGAGAGCAAGGGCCGGGCCATCGGGAAATACGAGAGGAAACGGCCAGTTACGATCGAGGGTACGCATCGGCGACCTTCCCAGGATGGCGACCGCGGGGTGCATTGTGGGTAACGAAAGGGACGATTGACAGCGCGCACGGCTCGGGGCAGCATCAGGGGCCGCGCAGAAATTTCCGTCCGGCAAGGGAGACCGCCCGATGAGCAAGACACGCCCCGAGTGGAGTGAAGAGGCCATCCGTCACGCCGACGACCTGCTCGCGCTTCGCCGCGACTTCCACCGTCATCCCGAGCTGAGCCACCAGGAGCGGCGCACCGCGGAGATCATCGCGGAGCGCCTGCACGCGGCGAAACTCGAGGTCCGCACCGGGGTGGGCGGCACCGGCGTGGTGGGCGTGCTGCACGGAGACCGGCCGGGGCGCACCGTGGCCTGGCGCGCGGACATCGACGCGCTCCCGCTCACCGAGCTGCTCGAGGCGCCCTTCGCGTCCGGCACGCCGGGGGTGATGCACGCCTGCGGGCACGACGGCCACACCGCGGTGGGGATCACGCTGGCCGAGATCCTGGCCGCGCGGCGCACCGAGCTGCCCGGCACCGCGGTCTTCCTGTTCCAGCCCGCGGAGGAGGTGCTGGGCGGCGCCCGGCCGATGATCGAGGCCGGCGCGCTCGAGAATCCGCACGTCGAGGAGATCTACGGGCTGCACTTCACGACCCAGCAGCGGGTCGGGCAGGTCCAGGTGCGTCCCGGGCCGTCGATGGCCTCCGCCGACGCGTTCACGGTGGAGGTGCGCGGCACCGGCGGGCACGGCGCGATGCCGCACCTCTCGATCGATCCGATCACCGCCGCGGCCAACATCCTGCTCGGCATGCAGAGCCTCGTGTCCCGCGAGATCCCGGCCCAGGAGACCGCGGTGCTCACGGTGGGACAGATCGTCGCCGGCACCAAGGGCAATATCCTGCCGGACCGGGCGGTCATGCGCGGGACCATCCGCGCGTTCGACGCGGGGGTGCGCGATCATCTGATCACGCGGCTCGGGGCCTTCGTCTCCCACGTCGCGCAGGCGTACCGGGCCGAGGCGGAGATGCGCCTGGACGGCGGCTCCTGCCCGGCGGTGGTCAACCCCGCGCCCGAGAGCGCATTCGTGCGGGAGTGCGCGAGCCGCGAGCTGGGCGACGAGGCAGTCACCGAGGGACGCGTGGTCATGGCGAGCGACGACATGAGCCTCTTCCTGCGCGAGCGGCCGGGCTGCTACTTCCGGGTCGGCATCGGGTCGGCGAGCGGCGCGGCCCGCCCGCACCACGCGCCCGAGTTCGAGATGAACGAGGCCGGGCTGCCGGTCGGCCTGCGGGTGGGGCTGGCCGTGATGCGCACCGCGCTCGGGCGCTGACCGGGGCGTCCGCGATGGGGCGTCTCGACGGCAAGGTGGCGGCGGTGACCGGTGGGGCGTCCGGGATCGGCGAGGCCACCGCCCGCCGCTTCGTGGCGGAAGGCGCGGCGGTCGCGCTGGGCGACATCGACGCGGAGCGGGGCCGCCAGGTGGCGGGGGAGATCCAGGCCGCGGGCGGCCGCGCGGTGTTCGTCGAGACCCACGCCGGCCGCGAGGCCGACGCGGCCCGCTTCGTGCGGACCGCGCGCGATGAATTCGGGCGACTCGACGTGCTGGTGAACAACGCGGGCATGCGGCTCTACCAGACGGTGGTGGAGGCGAGCGAGGAGAGCTGGGACGCGATCCTCGCGGTCAACGTCAAGGGCTACGCGTTCTGCGCGAAGGCGGCCATCCCCCTGATGCGCGATGGCGGGGGCGGGAGCATCGTGAACGTCGCGTCGATTCGCTCGATCGTGGCCGGGGGCAACATGGTGCAGTACGACACCACCAAGGCCGCGGTGGCCGGCCTCACCCGTGCGATGGCGCAGGACCACGCGGCCGAGGGCATCCGGGTCAACGCGGTCTGCCCCGGGCCGATCTTCACCCGCTTCCACGAGCGCCGGGCCGCCGCGGCGGGGCGGACCGCGGAGGACTTCCGGACCGAGTTCGGCCGCGGCACCATGCTCGGGCGGGCGGGCACGCCGGCCGAGGTCGCGGCCTGCATCCTTTTCCTCGCCTCGGACGACGCCTCCTACGTCACCGGCGCCTCGCTCTACGTCGACGGCGGGCACACCGCGCGCTGACGGAGACGGCGGCCCGGCCGTCCGGCCCGCTCACTCGTCGAATCCGCCCGGATGGGGCCGCGCGACGACCCGGGTGAACCGCTCCGGCACCTCGAGCTCGAAGCCATCGTCCTTGCGATACACGACGTAGCAGCGCGCGCGGCCGTGGTCCCAGACGTGCCAGCGGCGGCAGAGCCGGCCCTCCGACGAGATCTCCCAGGTCCCCACGTCCACCTCCTTTCCCGACGCGCCGTAGAGCCGGCCTCCCGCGGCGAAGAAGAGGCGCAGGGGCCCGACCGCGAGGACGTGCCCGCCGATCTCGGTGGCCAGCTCGCTCTCGGTCAAGACCACGCGCGGGGGCGCGGGCTCCGGCGCGGCCACGGGAGCGCAGAAGGGCCCGAGGGACTCGCCGGCCTGGATCATGGCTTCGACGTCGAAATCGAAGCCGTCGGCGAATCGGAAGACGGAGACGTGATTCGGCAGCAGGGCGACGAGGTTGCCGCCGTATCCGATCATCTCGGGGATCTGGAAGAAGCAGCCGGTGCTGGTTTTATAGGGCACGGACCAGAACGACAGGTGATAGCGCCCGGCGCCGAATCGATTTCGCAGGCCCGACGGGAGTCCGCTCGGCGGGTCGGTCCGATACAGCGCCTCGGCCAGCTTCGTCGCGCTCAGCAGCTGGACGCCCTCGTGCCGGCCCCCGTTCTGTAGCAGCGTGGTCAGCTTCGCGATGTCGTCCACGGTCGGGTAGAGGCCGTAGCCCAGGAGGGGCACCCCGCGGCCGCCGTCGGCCTCGATCGTGTGCATCGCCGGGGCGTGAAGGATCCCGATCGGACGGAACACCTCGGTCCGCACCATATCCCAGAGGTGAGCGTCGGGGCCCTCCCGGCGCTTGAGATAGGTGTCCAGCGCGACGGCCAGCACGAACGTCTGGGTGGTGTTGTAGCGGAAGACCTCGCCGCGGTCCCAGGGGTACTTGCCGTAGGAGAGCGCGATCTCGAGCTTCTCGCGGAGGGGACGCTTCACGATCCAGCGGAGCATCTTCGCTTCGTTCTCGTCGGCGGACGTGCTCCCGTCGCGCGCCCGCCCCTCGTCCCCGATGCCGGTGGCCATGTCGAGCGCGTCCGCGAAGGTGACACCGTCCCAGCCCGGGTGCGGCTGGCTGCCCGGGGGCAGGTAGTCGACCAGCTTCTCGTCGAGGACCGCGTCGCCGTACTTCTGGGCCAGCCGCAGCAGCGCGACCGCGGCGCCCAGCGATTTCGTCACCGAGAAGACCCCGTGCCGCATCTCGCGGCAGTACGGGAACGGGCCATAGCGGGTGTTGCAGCCGTGCACGTAGAGCACGCCGTCGACCACGAGGCCGTTGGCGCTGATGTCGGTCGGGGCGGGGTCGCCGTCGAAGGCCGCGAGCGCGGGGGTGGTCGGCAGGGCGGCCCAGGGTTGCATCGGCATCTGGCGACGTAGCTCTTCCGCGTAGTCGGCGCGCAGCGCGGCCTCGTTCGCGATCGGCCCCGGGGCGTAGGTCAGCGGCAGGTGGCCCCAGAAATCGAGCCGCTCCCACGCCGACGTCTCCTGCACGACCTGGACGCGGAGCCCGGACACGTGCGTGTCGTCGAAGAGGAACGTGGCCGCCCCATTGTGCGCTCCGTTGTGCACCGGATTCACCAGGATGAACGGGAACGAGGCGCGGGACATGCCGCCGTCGCCGGGCTCGGACCACACCCGTCCCGGCGAGACGATCAGCCTCCCGGCCGGCGGCACGAAGTCGCGGACGACCGGGACGAGATGCTCGCCGGCGGTGAAGAACTCGAGCGTCACCGCCTGGGATGGCGCGGGCAGGCTCGGGCAGCCCTGGCTCGAGGCGGAGATCGGCGCGGCCCCGATCGTGAGCGTGCCCGCGAGCGTGTGCTTCGCGGCGCCCCACGTCCCGATCGGCCGGAAGTAGTCGTTGTGGACCGGGCCCGGAGCCGGGAGCGAGGGCGCGAGCAGCTCCGCGGCGGTCAATCGGTCGCGCGTGGCGGTGGGCGGCGTCACCGGGGCCCGGCGCTCCGCCCGCCCACACTCGACCTGGGACAACTCGTCGAGGCGGGTCAGCGTGCCGTGGCTGCCCTGTCGATCACTGACCGTCGAGGCGAGCGTGTCGCCGTCGAAGCGATACGTCAGCTCCACCCGGTCCGGTGTCGGCAGCGTGAACCGGAGCACGCCGTCGG
This sequence comes from Candidatus Methylomirabilota bacterium, assembly GCA_035312605.1. Taxonomy (GTDB): domain Bacteria; phylum Methylomirabilota; class Methylomirabilia; order Rokubacteriales; family CSP1-6; genus CAMLFJ01. The sequence continues at coordinate 10,624 of DATGBR010000381.1, read as the reverse complement.
CCACGCGGCCGGTCGCGCGCCAGGAGGTCGGGTGCCACAGGTTCCACCCGAGGTGCGAGGAGCGGCTGTGGACGATCCGGGCGTAGCCGTTGGGGAAGATCTCCTCGACGACGAGCGTCTGGCACAGCACCTCGTCGCCCGCCGGATCCAGCCACACGCCGCTCCAGGCGCCCGCGAAGCGGGCCACGTTCGCCGGCACGTCCGGCGCGGGCGCGGTCAGGCGGACGTCGTCGGGCAGCGGGGTCGAGCGTCGGCAGTCCTTGGTCGTCGCGGCGGCCGGCGGGGCGAGCGCCAGCCCGAGCATCACCAGCGGGCCGAGTCGTCGGAGCGGGGACATCGGCGTCCTCCCGGGGGTCGGGATGGGTCGGGCCGAGGATAGCGCGGCCGTGGGGAGTTGGCGAGACGGCGCCCGGCCACCGCGCTCACCGCCCGCGGCCAAGCAAGTCCCGCAGGCCGCGGAGGATCACCCACACCGCGAACGCGTCGATCGCCACCGCGGCGACGCCGAAGGCGACCCGGCCCGACCATTCGCTCTGCGGTCCGGACACCGACACGAACGGGATCGAGATCCCGCCGCTGAAGGCCCGGGGGCCGGGCCCGAACGCGACCCAGTTGAAGACCGCGGCCAGGGCGCCCACGATGCCGAGGCCCAGCAGGAAGGTCCGCCAGGTGGTGCGACTCGCCTCCGGCGTGTCGGGGGGCCCGGTGAGGATCGCGATGCCGGCCAGGAAGAACATAAGACCGCCGGCGCCCACCACCCAGTGCGGGGCGTGGAGCTTCGACTCGTCGGTGGGGATGATGCCCAGGGCCACGAAGAGGATCACGAGGCCCATGAGCGCGCAGAGCGTGCCGACCCACGCGGTCCCCCGTGGTGACAGCGTCCGCGCGCCCACCTAGGGGCTCTGCACCTCGCGCACCGCGCCGGGCAGCCCGGTCGACCCGGTGTTGAGCCCGGCCTTCCGGAGCAGGCGGCTCCCCGCCTCGTGCCCGAAGAGATCCGGCCCCATCGCGGTGAGGCCGCCGTCCACCACCAGGACCTGGCCGGTGATGAAGCGCGAGTCCTCGCTGGCCAGGAAGAGGGCGGCGTCGGCGATGTGCTCGGGCAGGCCCAGGTCCGGCCACGGCTGCTTCTCCCGCGCGAGGCGATCCCAGGCCTCTTCCCGGCGGCCCATGGCGAGCGGGGTCTTGATCATGCCGGGCGCGATCGCGTTCACCCGGATGCGATGCGCGGCCAGCTCGGCCGAGACCGACCGGCTGAGATTGGCCACCGCCGCCTTCGCGGCGGAGTAGGCGTGTGGCCCGGCGCCGCCGCCGATCCCCGCGATCGACGCGGTGTTGACGATGCTGCCACCGCGGCCCTGCGCCTTCATGCGGGCGGCGCCATGCTTGATCCCGAGGAACACGCCCCGCACCAGCACCGCGAAGGTGAAGTCCCATTCCTCGACGGTGGTCTCGCCGATCGGTCCGAAGGCGCCGCCGACGCCCGCGTTGTTGAAGAGGCAGTCGAGCGCGCCGAACCGCTCCACCCCCAGCGCCACCAGGCCCGCCACGTCCCGCTCCGACGAGACGTCGACCCGGAGGGCGGCGAGGCGGTCGCCGTCACCCTGGGCCTTCGCGAGCGCCACGGTCTCGGCGAGGCTCGCGTCGTTCAGGTCGCCGATGACCACCCGGGCGCCCTCGCGCAGGAAGGTGAGCGCGCTGGCGCGGCCGATGCCGCTCCCACCTCCGGTGACGATGGCGACCTTGCCGTCGAGCCGTCCGCTCACGATGAACTCCGCTATCCGCGCGGCTTCACCCAGGTCTCGGACCACGCCAGCGTGGCGCTGCTGCCCTGGCGGTCTCCGCGCATCTCGGCCCACACCTGGCCGGAGGCGACCTTGCCGTTCACCTCGAGCTGGGCCGCGCGGGCCGGGAAGAACGTGCTGAAGACGCCGATCGGCCGGTCGTTGAAGCCGGGCGGGGCGTTGAGCACGAAGGGCTCGATGCAGTCGTACCAGGACATCGTGACGCGGGCGTCGGTGGCGGTGACCGTCTCGGTGGCGGTGGACCAGGGGCCGCCGTGCCGGTCGAAGCGCGCCGCGATCACCGGCAGCGACGTGTCGGCGAAGGCGGGGAAGAGCAGCTTCTCGATGGTCGTCTGCAGCCACCGGGCCACCGCGATGTTGTCGCTGTAGATCCGCACCCGTCCGTCCGTGAGCGTGGACTGGAGAAAGAGCACGTGGCCTCCGCCCGCCGGGCACCAGAGCACCCGCCAGTGGCTCGCGCGGTCGGAGAGCGTCTTGCCGCCGTCCGGGCTCAGGCGGATGAAGGAGTTCTCGCCGGTCATCAGGACTTCGTTCGGGTCTACTGGCGGCATCGGGGTCGTCTCCCTTGAGAGGTTTGTGTGCGCGGCCACTCCCGGCGCGGTACATTCAGCCGGCAGCCGCAGCCGGCAGCCGGTCCCGACGAAGATACGAGGGAAGCCCGCTCGGAGCAAGCGGGGAGAGGAGAGCGACGATGGCCCCACGCGGCCTGTTCCTGGTGCGGATGGACGTGGCCCACGACCACGAGGCGCGGTTCAACGAGGTCTACGACAAGGAGCATGTGCCGCTGCTGCAGGCGGTGCCCGGGGTCATCCGGGCCAGCCGCTACCGGCAGCCGTCGCCCACCGAGCCGCGCTACCTGGCCGCCTACGAGCTCGAGAGCCTGGCGGTGCTGCAGAGCCCCGAGTGGAAAGCGGCCGGGGAGGCCGGGCGCTGGCCCAAGGACATCCGCCCCCACACCATGAACCGGCACCTCGCGGCCTACGAGTGGGTGGGGAGCAGCCCGGGGCTCACCTACCGGAGCCCGTACGTCTTCTGGGTCATGATGGACATCGAGCCGCACCGCGACGCGCTCTTCAACGAGCTGTACGACGTCGAACACGTGCCGCTGCTCCTGAAGCTGCCCGGCTGCGTGAACGTGGCCCGCTACCGGACCGAGACCGCGGGCGAGCCGCGCTACCTGGCCGCCTACGAGGTCGAGCGGACGGACCTGCCCATGTCGAAGCTCTGGAACGACACGTCGGACATCGGGCGCTGGAAGCCCGAGGTGCGCCCGTACACCTACAACAAGCGGTACATCGTGAGCGAGCGCCTCTGATGCCGACCGACATCGCGCTCACCGGGCTGGCGATGCCGCTGGCCGAGTTCCCCGCCATCGCGCGCGAGGCGGAGAGCCGCGGCTATCGCACCGCCTGGGTGGGTGAGGCCTCCGGCGCCGAGGCCATCGTGCTCTCGACCTTGATCGCCACCCACACCACCCGGATCGGTATCGCCAACGGGGTGATCCCGGTGCAGACCCGCACCCCGATCGTCTACGGCCAGGCCGCGGCCACCCTGGCGCATCTGGCCCCCGGGCGCTTCGGGCTCGGCCTCGGGCTCTCGAGCGAGATCATCGTCGGTCAGTGGCATGGGCTGCCGTTCGCGCCGTCGGTCCAGCAGATGCGCGAGGCGGTGCAGATCATCCGCACCGTGGCCGCGGGCGAGCGGGTGATCTTCGAGGGGAAGTTCTACCGGCTCAAGAACTTCCGCCTGGCCATCCCCGCGCCGGCGCCGCCGCCCCGCATCTACCTGGCCGCGCTGGGCCCGCGCATGTGCGAGCTGGGCGGCGAGATCGCCGACGGCGTCCTGCTCAACTGGATCCCGCCGGGAGCGGTGGGAGCATCACTCGCCCACGTCGAGACCGGCGCCAAGCGCGCGGGACGGCGGCTCGCCGACGTGGACGTCGCGGTCTACGTGCGCACGTGCGTCACCGACGAGCGCGCGCCGGCGCGGGACACGCTGGCCCGCGACATCACCGGCTACGCCATCGTGAACGCCTACGCCCGCTTCTTCGAGGAGTGCGGCTACGCGCCCGAGGTGGCGGCGGTGAACACCGCGTGGAAGGCCGGCGACCGGGCGGGGGCGGTCAAGGGGATCTCCGAGCGCGTGCTGGACGGCCTGGGCGCGGTGGGCCCGGCCGACCACTGCCGGGAGCAGATCGCGGCCTTCGCCCGCCCCGGCGTCACGCCGGTGGTGCTACCGTTCGCGCCGCCGGGCCCGGCCGCGCGCGCCTCGATGCTGGGGACGTTCCGCGCCTTTCCCTGACCGGGCCCTGAGCGGCCGTCCGCTCGCGGGCCCTCGGGCTTGGTACACTCCCTGGGTCTGGAAAGCGATCGACATGCGCGTCGTCCGGCGAGGACTCGGCTGGGCCCTCGGCCTCACTCTGGCCGTCGTCACCGCTGCGCACGCGCAGTCGGGCGAGCCGCCCGCGGACAGCGGCGGCGGCCCGATCCCGCTCGCCGAGGTCGCGGCGCGGGCCGCCGAGATCCGGAGCCTGCTCGAAACGCAGGACGTCGCGATCACGCCGAGCCGGGAGGTCCAGACGATCCTGGAGCGTCTGCCCGCCCTGGGCGACGAGCTGCGCGTCCGGCTCGACCAGACCGCCGCGCGTCTGGGGACGAACCCGCCGCTGCCGGTCATCGAGCAGCTCGGCTCCGTGTGGGAGGCGACGCGCGCGCGGCTCAAGAGCTGGAACGACACCATGACCCAGTGGACGACCCGCGTCGAGCAGGAGCGCGGTCGTCTCACGACCCTCCGGGAGAGCTGGAAGCACTCCCGGGAGGCCGCGGCGGCCTCGGGCGCGCCCAAGGTCGTCCTCGACCAGATCGACGGGGTCGTGAGCCAGCTCGACGCGGCGCGTACCCGGCTGGAGGCACGCCTCTCCGCCCTCCTCGCCACCCAGTACCGGCTGGCCTTGCTCCAGCGACGGTGCGACGAGGGGCTCTCGCGCGTGGCCCAGGTGCGGGCGGACCGGATCCGGCGGCTCGGCGAGCGGGACGGCCCACCGCTCTGGAGTGCGGTGCTGTGGAAGGGCGCGGCGAGCCAGGCGCCCGCGGCGGCGCGGGACGTGCTCGGGGCGGAGCAGGCGGTGATGAGCGAGGTGGCCCGGGAGCACGCGACCCGGATCCCGCTCCACGCCCTCGTCTTCGCGGGGCTGGTCGCGATGCTCTGGCGCGGCCGTCGCGCCGCGCGCCGCTGGGTCGCGGACGACCCGAGCGCCGCATCGGTGGCCGAGGTCTGGAGCCGTCCCATCTCCTCGGCGCTGGTGCTGGCCTGCGTCGTGGCCCCCTGGATCTATCCCGAGGCCACGCCGCTGCTGGGTCGCGTGCTGGCGCTCATCGCGATCGTGCCGGTGCTGCGCCTCATCCGGCCCTCGCTCGACCGCGTGCTGGCCGCCGCGCTCTACGTCTTCGGGGTGCTCTTCCTGGTGGACGCGATCCGCTCGGTGCTCTCGACCGCGCCGCTCTTCGAGCACATGCTCTTCCTCGCCGAGATGATGGTCGCGAGCCTCGTGATGATCCGGCTGCTGACCTCGGCCCGCCGGGCCGCGCCGCCTGCCGCGGCGCCCACGCCCGCCGCGGGCGATAAGCCAACCGAGGCCGATACGGACATCATGGCGGCGGCCACGCGGCGTCTGGTCGGGCGGCTGCTGCTCGCCGCGTTCGCGGGGGCCTTCGTGCTGGCCGGGACCGGCTACGTCGAGCTCGGACGCCTGGTCGGGGCCGGGGCGCTCGGCAGCAGCTACTACGGCCTGGCGATCCTGGCCGCGGTGCAGGTGGCCCGGGGGCTCGCCGGGGTGCTGCTGCGGAGCCGGGTCTTCGCGCTCCTCGCGTCGGTTCAGCAGAACCGCGCCGTGCTCGAGCGCCGCATCGTCCGGGTGCTTCGATTGGCGGGCGTGATCGCGTGGATCGCGGCCACCCTGGACGCGCTCACCCTCCTGTCCGCCGCGGTGAGCGGGACGCGCGCCATGCTGGCCGCACAGTGGGGCTGGGGCGCGATCCGGATCTCGCTCAGCGACGTGGTGGTGTTCGGGCTCACGATCTGGCTCGCCTTCGTGGCGGCGGCGGCGCTGCGCCTCGTGCTCGCCGAGGACGTGTTCCCGCGGGTGCGCATGGCCCGCGGGGTGCCGCTCGCGCTGTCGGTGGTGATCCAGTACGCGGTCATCTTCGGGGGCTTCACCCTCGCGCTCGCCGCCCTCGGGATGGATCTGACCAAGCTCACGATCCTGGCCAGCGCGTTCGGGGTCGGCGCCGGCCTCGGGCTGCAGACGGTGGTGAACAACTTCGCCTCCGGGCTCATCCTGCTCTTCGAGCGCCCGATCCACCTGGGCGACGTGGTGCAGGTCGCGGGGATCGGGGGCGAGGTGCGTCACATCGGGGTGCGAGCGACCCTGGTGCGGACCGCGGACGGCGCGGAGGTGTTCGTACCCAACTCTCTCCTGATCGCGCAGTCGGTCACCAACTGGACCTACTCGGATCTGCGGCGGCGCATCGTGCTGCCGGTGCGGGTGGCCTACGGGGCCACGCCCCAGCGCGTCACCGAGCTGCTGACCGCGATCGCGGCGCGGCATCCGCAGGTCAGCGGGGAGCCGGCGGCCGCCGCGGTGTTCATGGGCTTCGGGGAGAACTCGCTCGACTTCGAGCTGCGGGCGTGGACCGATCGCTTCGGCGACGCGGAGACGATCCAGAGCCAGCTCGCGGATTCCGTCTACGCCGCGCTGAACGAGGCCCGGATCGACCTGCCGGTGCCCCGGCGCGACGTGCGGCTGCGGCAGGTCGCGGCCGAGCCCGGAAAGGACTGAGGCCATGGCCGTCTCCCCTCTCGCCGGCCGGCCCGCGCCCGCGTCGATGCTGGTCGACCCGGCCCGGCTCGAGCGCGAGTACTATGCGCGCCGGCCCGACGTGGACGACCCGACCCAGCTCGTCGCCTTCGGCACCAGCGGGCACCGCGGCTCGCCGCTGCGCGGCTCGTTCACCGAAGGCCACATCCTCGCCATCACCCAGGCGATCTGCGACTACCGGCGGGGGCAGGGGATCGACGGACCGCTCTACATGGGCAAGGACACCCACGCGGTGTCGGGCCCCGCCGAGCGGACCGCCCTCGAGGTGCTCGCGGCCAACGTGGTCGAAGTGGTCATCCAGCGCGACGACGGGGTCACCCCGACGCCGGTCGTCTCCCACGCGATCCTGGTTTACAACCACGGGCGCACCGCCCACGTGGCCGACGGCATCGTGGTCACGCCGTCTCACAACCCGCCAGAGGACGGGGGCTTCAAGTACAACCCTCCCAACGGCGGGCCGGCCGACACCGACGTGACGGGCTGGGTGGAGCGGCGCGCCAACCAGCTCCTGCGCGAGGGGCTCACCGGGGTGAAGCGGGTGCCGGTCGAGGCCGCGATGAAGGCGGCGACCACGCATCCGGAAGATCTGGTGACGCCCTACGTGGCCGATCTCCGGAGCGTGGTGGACCTGGACGCGGTGCGGGCCGCCGGGCTGCGGATCGCGGTGGACCCGCTCGGCGGCGCGTCCCGGCCCTACTGGGAGCCGATCAGCGCGCTCTACGGGCTCGACATCACGGTGGTCAACCCGGTCATCGATCCGACGTTCGCGTTCATGACCGTCGATCACGACGGCAAGATCCGCATGGACTGCTCGAGCCCCTACGCGATGGCGCGGCTCGTCGGCCTCCGGGACCGGTACCGCCTGGCCTTCGCCAACGATCCCGACGCGGACCGCCACGGCATCGTCACTCCCGCGGCGGGGCTGATGAACCCGAACCACTACCTGGCGGTGGCGGTCGACTACCTGCTGAGCCATCGGCCGCGGTGGTCGACCGCCGCCGCGGTGGGCAAGACCCTCGTCTCCAGCGGCCTGATCGACCGGGTGACCGCCGCGCGCGGGCGCCGGCTCTTCGAGGCGCCGGTGGGGCTCAAGTGGTTCGTGCCGGGTCTGCTCGACGGCTCGCTCTGCTTCGGGGGCGAGGAGAGCGCGGGGGCGACCTTCCCGCGTCACGACGGCCGCGTGTGGACCACCGACAAGGACGGGCTGATCCTCGACCTGCTCGCAGCCGAGATCACCGCCCGCACCGGCCGCGACCCCGGCGAGCGATACCTCGAGCTGACCGCGGAGCTCGGCACCCCGTGGTACACGCGGATCGACGCGGCCGCGACGCCCGCCGAGAAGGCGCGGCTCGCCCGGCTCTCGCCGGACTCGGTGAAGGAGGCGCGGCTGGGCGGCGAGCCGATCACCGACAAGCTCACCCGCGCGCCCGGCAACGGGGCGCCGATCGGCGGGCTCAAGGTGGTGGCCGCGAGCGGCTGGTTCGCGGCCCGGCCGTCCGGCACCGAGGACATCTACAAGATCTATGCGGAGAGCTTCCGCGACCAGGCCCACCTGGACACCATCGTTGGCGAGGCGCAGGCGATCGTGGGCAACGCCCTGCGCGCGCCCGCCTGAGGAGGAGAGGACCCCATGGATGCTCGTGACCTGTTCCTGGAGCAGCACGCCGCCGTGCACACCGCCGCGGTCGGCGGCAACAAGATGTCGGCCGCGGAGCGCACCTTCGCCGGCCTCACCGACGAGCAGATGCGGGTGCGCCCGCGCGAGGACCTGAACTCGATCGCCTGGCTCGTGTGGCACATCGCCCGCGCGGAGGACATCCTGGTCGGCCAGGTCGTCGCCGGCGGCCCGCAGCTCTTCGACGAGGGGTGGAAGAAGCGGCTCAACGTGAGCCGCCCCGACTTCGGCATCGGCATGACGAGCCCGGAGGTGACCGAGCTCACGCGGCAGATCGACGTGGGGGCGCTGCGGGAGTACCGCGACGCGGTGGGGCACCGCACGCGTCAGATCGTCTCCGCCTTCAAGCCGGGCGACTGGGACGGCGCGGTGCAGGCCGACGCGGTCGAGCGCGCCGCCGCGTCGGGCGCCTTCGGGCCGCGGACCGAGGCGCTCCTCAAGGGCTTCCCGGGGCGGCCGCGCACCGGGCTGCTGAGCGCGATCGCGCTCTTGCACTCGGCCGCTCACATGGGGGAGGCCACCACCGTCCGAACCTCGGGCGGCTTCGGCACCGGGATCTGAGCGGGCGGGCCTAGCGCGCCGCGCGGGGCGGGTGCGCGCGGACGGCTGCCTCGTCCACCTCGGTGCCCCAGCCGGGGCCGGCGGGCAGGCGGAGGTGGCCGTCCGCGATGTCGGGCTTCACGGTCACGAGGTCGCCCTGCCAGGGCACCATGTCGGGGTCGATCTCCATGACGCGCAGGTTGGGGACCACCGCCGAGAAGTGGGCGTTCATCATGGTCGCGAGGTGGCCGTAGAGGTTGTGCGGGGCCACGTTGACCTCGTAGGTGTCGGCCATCGCCGCGATCTTGAGCGATTCGCCCACCCGGTTCCACGGCGTATCGATGATGGCCACGTCGCCTGCTGCTCGAAGAACGGCCGGTAGTCGCGCCGGCCGAAGAGGCACTGGACGATTGCTCGACGAGTACTGTCGCACGACCGGGTGTCACCGCAAGGCGGCCATCCGACGGTTGCGGCGACCGCCCGGCCCGGGGCGCCGGGCCCCCGGCCGCCCGGCGCAGTACGCCGCGCACGAGCTGACCACGATCCTCGAGCGGGCGTGGCTCGCCAGCGATCAGTTGTCGGGCAAGCTGCTCCGTCCGATTCTGCCCGCGTTGCTCACGGCCCTGACCACGCACCACGGGCTCGTCCTGGCGCCGGCGGTGCGGGCGACCCTGACCCGAGCGCGGCCACGCTGGACCGGCTGCTCCGGCCGTTGCGTCGGCGCCGCCCGCGGCAGCCTCGGCGCCTCGCGCCCGCCCTGGCCGCGCTGCGCGCCCAAGTGCCCTTGCGCACCTGGAGCGAGTGGGCCGGGGTCCCGCCCGGGGCCCTGCAAGGCGACCTCGTGCTGCATTGTGGGGAGTCCACCGCGGGCCGCTACTGTGCGACGCTCGTCGCGGTCGACGTGGCGACCAGCTGGACGGAACTGCAGGCCCTGGTGGATCTGCACCACCAGCGCGTGATCGGGGCCATCCAGCATCTCGCCCAGCGCCTGCCCTTCCCCCTGCGCGAATGGCACAGCGGCAATGGGAGCGAGTTCATCAACGCCGCCCTGCTCGGCTGGTGCCGGCACCGCGGGGTCCGCTTCACCCGGGGGCGGCCCTATCGCAAAAATGATCAAGCCTGGGTCGAGCAGCGCAACGGCCTGCTCGTGCGCCGGCTTGTCGGCTACGACCGCTACAGCTCCCGGGCGGCCTGGGCGGTCCTGCAGCGCCTCTACGGTCTGCTGCGGCTGCAGCACAACTTCTTCCGCCCGGTCCGCAAGCTGCGCAGCAAACGGCGCGTCGGGAGCAAGGTCCTCAAGCGCTACGACACCGCCTACACCCCGTATCAGCGGGTGCTCGCCGCCGGCACGCTCACCGCCGAACAGCGGCAGATCCTGGCGGCCCAGTTTCACGCCCTCGATCCGATCGCCCTGGCCCGGGACATTCAGCGGACCCCGGACGTCCTTTGGAAGCTCGCCGATACTCGACTCCCGCGGCGGGAGGCCGTCCGTGGGTAACACAATTTTGAGGCATCGCCCCCGCCGCTCGGTAACACCTACTTCTGAGGCAGCACGACCGGGGCCGCGGTCGCTAGCGCAGCCGCGGACCCGGGTCCATCTTCATGAAGACCCGGCCGCCCATCGGGTACCACTCCGGCATGATGGTGACCGCCTGACCGACGACCTGGAGATCGCGCCAGCACTCGGCCAGACGGCTCTCGCGCCGGTAGGACGTGCTGCCACCCTGC
>DATGBR010000380.1:0-8039 GCA_035312605.1 Candidatus Methylomirabilota bacterium | reverse complement strand
GGTCGGGTCGCGGAACCGCTCGTCCACCGGCACCTGATAGGCGTTTGCCAGCGCGTTGGTCTCGCAGGCCATGCCCACCACCGCGAGCGGCTCGCCCCGCATCGCCTCGCTCATGCCGGCCCGGCGCGCGCCCGCGGTGTGGGAGGCGATGCAGTAGTCGCAGCCGTTGGCCGCGCTGACCGCGAGGTAGACCATCTCCTTGGTGAGCGGGTCAAGGGCGCCCGCGACCATGATCTGCTTGATGGACTCCCAGGTGCGGCGGAGCGTCGGCGGATGGTTGGCGAGCGCCTTCCAGAAGTTGTTGATCCAGTCCGTCTTGCGAGTGGCCATGATGTCGTCGTAGACCGCGCGCACCTCGGGGCTGGCCGCCCCGTACTCGATCAAAGCGGTGACCGGCATGGTGGGGATCCTTTCGGCCCTACTCCCCGCGGAGAGTCGGGTCCAGCACGTCGCGAAGCCAGTCGCCGGTGCGGCTGACCACGATGGACGTGACCATGAGCACGATCCCGGGACAGGTGGAGATCCACCACGCCGAGTCGAGGTACTCGCGCCCCTCCTGCACCATTCCGCCCCACGACGGGGTCGGCGGCTGGATGCCCAGGCCCAAGAACGACAGCGTGGCCTCGAGCACGATGGCCCGCGCCAGCTCGAGGGTCGCGATGACCACGATGGAGGAGAGCACGTTGGGGAGCACGTGGCGGAGCACCACCCGCGCGAGCGAGCCGCCGAGGGCGTGGATCGACTCGACGAACTCGCGCGAGCGCAGCACCAGCACCTGCGAGCGCAGGATGCGCGCGTAGGAGACCCAGCCGGAGAGCCCGATGACCACCACCAGGGTGGGAAAGCTGGGGCCCAGCACCGCGATGATGCCGATGGCGAGCAGGATGAACGGGAACGCGAGCTGCGCGTCGGCCACCGTCATGATGACCGCGTCCATGCGCCCGCGGCTGAACCCGGCGGCCAGCCCCGCCGCCGAGCCGAGCACCCCGCCCACCAGCACCGCGGAGAAGCCGATCACGAGCGAGACCCGCGAGCCGAAGATCACCCGCGAGAGCACGTCGCGCCCGAGGTGATCGGTGCCGAGCAGGTGGGCCCGTCCGTCGCTGCCGCTCCAGGTGGGCGCGGCGAGGCGGCCGCGCAGGCTCTGGCGGATCGGGTCCTGCGGCGCGAGCACCGGCGCGGCGGCCGCCACCAGGAGCAGCACCGCCACGAAGCCCACCCCGAGCAGCACCAGGCCCGGGGTGCGACGCCGGCGCGCCTTCGGCCGCGCGACGGGCGCGGGAAGGACCGCGTCAGCCGGCGCGGATGCGGGGATCGAGGACGCCATAGACGAGATCGACGAAGAAGTTGATCACCACGAACATGAGCGCGGCCAGGAAGACGGTGCACTGCACCACCGCGTAGTCGCGATTGTAGATCGACTGCACCGCGAGCCGCCCGATGCCCGGCCACGAGAACACGGTCTCGGTGACGACCGCGCCGCCCAGCAAGGTGCCGAACTGGAGCCCGGTGATGGTCACGATCGGGATCGCCGCGTTTTTGAGTGTGTGCTTGGCCACCACCCACGCCTCCGCCACGCCCTTGGCGCGCGCGGTGCGGATGTAGTCGGCCCCCAGGACCTCGAGCACCGCGGAGCGGGTCAGCCGCGCGATCGAGGCCATCGTGAAGGCGCCGAGGGTCAGCGCGGGCAGCACCAGGTTGCGCCAGTCGCCGCGACCGGAGGTCGGGAAGAGATCCGCCTTGAGCGACAGCAGCAGGATGAACAGGATGCCGAGGAAAAAGGTGGGCGCCGATTGCCCGATCAGGGCGAGGCCCATCGCCACGTGGTCCACCAGGGTGTTGCGCCGCATCGCGGAGAAGAGGCCGATCGGCACCGCGATCAGGGCGGCCAGGACGAAGGCGGTGAGCCCCAGCTCGAGGGTGGCGGCCAGGTAGCCGCGCACCACGTCGAAGGCGGGCTCCCGGAAGTGGATGGAGCGGCCGAAGTCGCCGCGGGCGAGGTTGCCGAGGAAGATCACGTACTGGGCGGGCAGCGGCTTGTCGAGGCCCAGCTCGCGCCGGACGCGCAGGATCTCGCTGGTGGGCGCGTCGGGGGGCAGCAGCAGCGGCACCGGATCGCCGGACAGGCGCATGACCACGAAGACCACGGTGGACACGAGCCAGAGCGCGATGAGGGCGCGGAAGAGGCGCTGACCGAGGAACGGGACGAATCCGCGCATATCGGAGACCTCGCCACCACCCTCTCCCCCGTTCCGGGGGAGAGGGCAGGGTGAGGGGGACTGACTCTACGCGCGGCGGAACTTGAAGTTGAAGCGTCGGATCTCGAACTGCTGGTTCGGGTTCGGCGTGAAATCGATGTACTTCTGGATGCCGTAGTCCTCGTAGGGCTGGATGACCGGCAGCCACGGCAGGTGCTCCAGGAAGATCTTGGTCATCTCCTTGTAGGCCTGCCCGCGGAACTTCTCGTCCACGCTGAAGCGCGCCGCGTTGCCCAGCTCGTCGAACTTGGCCTCGCGCCAGTAGTCTTGCGGGCCGCCCGGCCCCAGGAGGCGCCACATCATCCCGTCCGGATCGCTGAGGGTGGACGTGGGGTCCGACCAGAACACGCCCTTGAAGCTCTTCTCGCGGTTCTTCTGGGCCCGCACCGAGTACTCGATCACCTCGACCTTCACGTTGACGCCGACGTCCTTCCACATGGCCGCGATGGCCTCCGCCATCGCCTTGTCCTGGGACACGTAGGCCACGGTGGTCTCGATGAAGATCTCCTCGCCCTTGTAGCCCGCCTTCTTCAACCGGTCCTTCGCCTCCGCCGGGCTGTAGGGCAGCGGGGGCAGGCTCGTGTCGAAGTGGTTGTCGCCCTTGGCGATGGGGCCGTTCGGCACCACGCCGCGGCCGCGCCACAGCTCCTTCACGATCGACTCGCGGTCGATGGCGAGCGAGAGCGCCTGCTTCACGAGCGGGTTGTCCAGCGGCGGCCGCTTGCTGTTCACCGCGAGCACGTAGAGGCCCGCGTAGAGCGCGCCCGCGACCCGGGTCGACGCGTTGCCGGCGACCCGCTCTTCCTGGTCGGGCGGGAGCTGGGTGATCGCGTCGACCTCGCCCTTCAACAGCGCCGCGATCCGCGGCGCGGTCTCCGGGATCGGCCGCATGATCCAGCGGTCCATGTCGATCTTGCCGCCCCAGTAGTCGGGATTGGCCTCGAGGACGGCTCGGTCGTCCTTCACCCAGGAGCTGAAGCGCACCGGGCCCGAGCCGACCGGCTTGGCGTTGAAGGCGTCGCTGCCGACCGACTCGAGGTACTTCTTCGGCACCACCTGTCCGCCGTAGAAGGCGAGCCGCGCCGCGAGCAGCGGGTCCGGCTTCTTGGTGGTGATCACGACCGTGACGGCGTCGGGCGCGTCGATCTTCTCGATGGTGCCGAAGACGGTGGCCACCATGGTCTTGGCCGCCGGATCGTAGGTGCGCTCGATGCTGTACTTGACGTCGGCCGAGGTGAGCGGGTCGCCGTTGTGGAACTTCACGCCCTGCCGCAGCTTGAAGCGCCACGTGGTCGGCCCCTCGAGCTTCCACTCGGTGGCGAGCCCCGGGTAGAGCTTGCCGTCCGGATGGCGGCTCGTGAGGTTGTCGAAGAGGTTGAACGAGACGCGGACGTCGTTCGACGAGGTGCTGTAGTGCGGGTCGAACTTCGAGACGTCGCCGCTCTGGGCGGTGATCAGCTCCTTCTTCTGGGTGGTCTGCGCCAGCGCGGGGCCACCGGCAGTCAGCGGCACCGCGGCGGCGGCGCCCAGGGCGGCCGCCCCCTTGAGCAGGTCGCGTCGGGTCAGTTCCATTGTGTTGGCTCCTCCTCGGGTTCGATGGACTTCAGGGATCCGTCGGGACTCCGCGCCGGACGTCGGCGGTCGTTCGCGGTGCGTCATTCTATAGGCGCATCCCCCCGCCCGTCAAGACGCCCCCCGGCCGGGAAACGCCCGCCGGGCCGCGCTACCGCAGCCGGAACAACCGCAGCGGCGTGTCCACGTTCTTCAGCTCGCGCACCCCCAGGTCCTCGACCGCGAGGTCGGCGCCGAGGCGCAGCCGGGTCGGCTCGCTGAGCACGATCTCGCCGTCGCCGGCCTGCGCGGACAGGCGCGCCGCGATGTTGGTGGTCATGCCGGAGGCGGTGTACGTCCAGCGGGTGCCCGCGCTGCCCTCGATCTTGGTCGCGCCCAGGAGCGCGGGCCCGGTGTTGACTCCCACGTGCATGGCCACCGGATCGAAGCGCGCGGCCAGCTCGGCGCCGATCTCGGCCGCGCGCCGGTGGATCGCCCGCGCCGCGTCCACCGCGGCGCGCGCGTGCTCGCCCTCGTGGAAGATCACCATCAGCCCGTCCCCCGCGGTCTCGTTGACGTCGCCCCCGTGCTTGACGATCTCGTCGAGGAACGCGCCGAAGTAGCGCTCGACCAGGGCGGCCAGGTCGCCGGGCTGAAGGCGCGCGGAGAGCCGCGTGTACCCGCTGATGTCCGCGAAGAGCACGGTCACGTCGGTCTCGCGCTTCTCGAGGGACGGCGCCTCCGGCGACTCCTCGATGAGCTGGCGCACCCGGCGCGGCACGAACTTGGCGAGGCTACTGCGGATGAGCAGGCTGCGCTCGAGCTGCTCCGCGTACTCGAGCACCTGCCGGTGGGCCTCCGCGTTGGCCACCGCGACCGCGGCCTGGTCGGCGAGCGCCTCCAGCATCTCGAGATCCTCGCCGGTGTAGGCGGCTTCCGACTGCTTGGCCCCCAGCACGAGCAGCCCGCGCAGCTGCGCCTGGAAGCGCAGCGGCACCACCACCTCCGCGCCGAGGGCCTGGTAGGCTCCGAGAGCGGCGCCGCCCGCCGCCGCGAAGCGCGGGTCGGCGGCCACCTGGTAGCGGGACAGCGCGCCCGGCGCGATCTCCAGCGCGGCGAGCACGTCGCGCGGCAGGCCGTCCACGAGCAGACGGACGGTGCGCACGTGCATGGCGGACTCGATGGTGGTGGTGAGGCGGCGGGTGATCTCGTCGAGGTCGAGCAGGCTCGACATCGAGCGGGCCAGCGTGCGCATGGCCTGCACCCAGTCGTGGCGCTCGCGGAAGAACGTCCGGTCCACCGCGCGCCGCACCCGCTCGCGCAGCGGGTTGAAGAGCAGCGCCACCAGGAACATGAAGCCGGCCGAGAACCACGGCGACCGGGTGAGGTCGGCCTGGGCCAGCAGCGCGTTGGCGCCCGCCAGCAGCAGCGCGTAGGCGCCGGTGATCAGGCCGGCGAGCCCGGTGTAGATGACCGAGCGCCGGATGACCACGGTGGCGTCGAAGAGCCGGTAGCGCACGGTGGCGTAGCCGATGGCGGCCGGGTAGAGCAGCATCAGGGCCGAGCCCACCTGCGGGTCCACCGGGCTCGCGTAGAGCTGCTGCAGCGGCCAGAGCATCAGGCCGAGCCACCCGCCGAGCCCCATCGCGATGCCGAGCAGGAGCACGGTGGTCTGCTGGTCGATGAGCGGCGAGGCGGCGCGGCGCTTGGTGTCGAGCAGCGCGCCAACCTTGATCGGGAACGACAGCGCGCTCAGCAGCGAGAGCACCGCGGCGGAGGCGGGGTAGATCCAGCCGTCCACCAGCAGCGCGGGAGCTCGCCAGACGATCAGCACGTAGGCGAGCGCGCCGACCGCGCCGAGGGCGGCCGCCAGGCGATAGAGCCGCGGGATCACCCGGTGGCGCTCGAGCCACCGCTCGCGCGCCGGATTGGCCGGATAGGTCAGGAAGAAGACCCAGCCGTGGATCGAGAGCAGCGGCGCGACCAGGCCCACCACCGTCGCCGCCGAGGGGCGCGCGCCCAGCACCGCGGCCGGGACCGCCACGTTCGAGACCGCCCAGAGGCACATATAGAGGAGGAAGCGCCGGTTCGGCGCGGCGGCCGGGTTCTGCACGTAGACCAGGGCGCCCACCCCCAGCATGATCGCGGAGACGAGCACGTAGATCCCGAAGCGGTCGATCAGCTGGGCCCAGCCGAGCGGGCGCGGCGCGAGCTCGACGGTAAGTCGCCGGCCGGCCCGCTCGACTTGATAGTGGACCGGGCCGGCGGCGGCCCGCACACGCGCGGTGAGCGTGAGCGGGGATGCGCCGTCGACCGCGACGAGGCGATCGCCCACGCGCAGGCCGGCCGCGCGCGCGTCGGGCTCGGCGGGGAAAAGGCGGAAGTCGGGGGCGGCGAAGAAGCCGGGATAGGGGCGGCCCGCGTCGAGGGCCAGGTCGGCCACCAGGCCCACCAGCCCCGCGAGGCTCGCCGCGACGACGAGCGAGAAGCGGAGGTCCCAGCGCGCCATGCTCTCGCGCCGATCATACACGCTATGATGATGATCCACCCATGCGCGACCGGACCGCCTTGCTGGTGATCGACATGCAGATCGGCCTCGTCGAGGGCGCCTACCGGGCGGACGCGGTGCTCGACCGGATCGCGGAGCTCATCGGCCGCGCCAGACGCGCCGGGGCGCCGATCATTCACGTCCAGCACCACCACACCACGTACGCGCCGCTCGAGGCCGGCGCGCCCACGTGGCACCTGCATCCCCGGGTGGCCCCGGCCGACGGCGAGCGCGTCATCGGCAAGACCGCGTCGGATGCCTTCTACGAGACTCCACTCCTGGACGAGCTGCGCCGCCTCTACGTGACCCACGTGGTCGTGACCGGGATGCAGACCGAGCTCTGCGTCGACACGACGTGCCGCCGCGCCATCACCCTCGGCCTGGACGTGACGCTGGTGAGCGACGCCCACACCACGGTCGACGCGACGCTCCCGGCCGAATCGATCGTCGCGTATCACAACGCGGTCCTGCCGGAGCTGGCCCACCCGCGCCACCACATCCTCGTGCGGCCGAGCCGCGACGTGACCTTCGGCTATACTCCCGCTCCGTGAGCGATCTCAGCGCGGTGTTCCGGCCTCGCGCCATCGCGGTGGTGGGCGCCTCCGACGATCCGGTCAAGATCGGCGGGCGGCCGCTCGCGTTCCTGCTCCGCCACGGCTACACCGGCCGCGTGTACCCGGTGAATCCCTCGCGCGCCACCGTGCAGGGGCTCCCCGCCTTTCCCTCGGTGGCCGCGATCCCGGGCGAGGTCGATCTCGCGGTGGTGGTCGTGCCGGCCGAGCGGGTGCTCGAGTCGCTCGAGGCCGCGGCGGCCAAGGGCATCCGGGCCGCCATCGTGTTCAGCAGCGGCTTCGCCGAGGTGGGAGAGGCCGGGCGTGAGGCCCAGGGCCGGCTGCGCGCCCTGGCCGAGCGCACCGGGCTCCGGATCATCGGGCCCAACTGCCAGGGCTTCGCCCACCTGCCCTCGCGCCTGGTGGCGACCTTCGCGTCGCCCTTCCTCGACACCGGGCTCGCGACCGGTCCGATCGCGATGGTGAGCCAGAGCGGCGCGATGGCCGGGATGCTCTACGAGATGGCGCGCGCGGCCGGCCTCGGCCTCAACTACTGGGTGAGCACCGGCAACGAGGCCGACGTGCAGGCGGCCGAGATCCTGGCCGAGGTGGTCGAGGATCCCGAGACGCGCGTGGCGTGCACCTATCTCGAGGACGTCAAGGACGCGGGCCGCCTCCGCGAGGCGCTCGCGCGCGCCCATCGCCGCGGGGTGCCGGTCTTCGTGCTGAAGTCGGGTCGCAGCGCGGTGGGCCGGCGCGCCGCGTCGTCCCACACCGGCGCGCTCGCCGGCGAGGACGCGGTCTACGACGCGGTGTTCGCGGACTGGGGCGCCATCCGCTGCGCCGATCCCGCCGAGCTGCTGGCCCTGCCCCAGGCCTTCCTGCGCTACCGGGACGCCGGGGCGCGCGTCGCGATCCTGTCGAACTCGGGCGGGCTCGGCGTGCTCTCGGTCGATCTCTGCGTGGACCTGGGCCTGGTGCCCGCCGAGTTCACGCCGGAGACGACCGCGGTCCTGCGCGCGGCCCTGCCGGATTTCGCGGCGGCCGCTAATCCGGTCGACCTCACCGCGCAGATGCTGACCGACCCCGGCATGATCGCGCGCGTGCTGCCCGCGCTCGAGGCCGACCCGG
>DATGBR010000379.1:0-3269 GCA_035312605.1 Candidatus Methylomirabilota bacterium | reverse complement strand
CCCCGTCGCGCCTGCACCGCTGGTACTATGGACCGCGAAAGGAGAGCCATGAGCGATCACACTGACGATCAGGTCGTGCAGACGGCGACCGGGCTCGGCTACGTGGACCTGGTCGAGGGCACCGGGGCCCGGCCGAAGACGGGCGACACCGTGAGCGTGCACTACACCGGCTGGCTCAAGAGCGGGACGAAGTTCGACAGCTCGGTGGACCGCGGCACCCCGTTCGAGTTCCCGGTGGGCAAGGGCCGCGTCATCAAGGGCTGGGACGAGGGCGTCATCTCCATGAAGGTGGGCGGCAAGCGGAAACTGATCATCCCCGCGCACCTGGGGTACGGCGACCGCGGAGCGGGCGGGGCCATCCCGCCGGGCGCGACCCTCATCTTCGAGGTGGAGCTGCTCGGGATCGGCTGAGCCATTCACACTCACCCGCGAGGAGGAGAGTCCATGAAGCGATTGATCGCGCTGTTCGTCGCCGTCCTGTTCTCCACCGGGATGCTGGCGGCTCCGACCGTCTGGGCCCAGGCGCCCAAGACCGCGCCGGCGCCGGCCAAGACCGACACCAAGCCCGCCGCCAAGGACGACAAGATGGCGCACGAGCCGCTGGATCTCAACACGGCCAGCGAGGCGGACCTCAAGATGATCCCCGGCATCGGCGACGCGTACGCCAAGAAGATCGTCCAGAACCGTCCCTACAAGCGCAAGGACGAGCTGGTGCAGAAGAAGGTGCTGCCCAAGGCCACCTACGACAAGATCAAGGACCACGTCATCGCCAAGCAGAACTGAGCGCGCGCTCGAGCTCGCGCACCACGCCCGCCATCTCGTCCGCGCCGCCGGTCATCGCGATCGGCCGCGCGGTCGGGCTCCACGGGGTCCAGCGGGGCAGGTGGGCGGGCGGGAACAGGATGACGCTCGGCGCGCCCATCGCGGCGGCGAGGTGGCTCACCCCGGAGTCGCCGCCCAGGTAGGCGCGCGCGAGCGAGAGCGCGGCGGCGAGCGCCGGCAGCTCGGGCTCCACGAGCCGCTCGACGGGCCCGTCCAGGCGGGCGAGCAGCGCCTCGACCGCCGCGCGATCGGCGGGGCCCTCGTGGACGACGACGGGTAGCGCGTGCCGCGCCGCGACCGCCGCGATCGCCTCCGCGAAGCGCTCCGCCGGCCACCGCTTCCACGTCCCGCCGCTGCCCGCGTGGATCATCAACGCCCCGGATGCGGGTGGTCGTGCGGCCGGCCCGATCGGCGCGACCGCCTCGCGCTCCGCGAGCGCGGTGGCGGGGACCGTCGCGATCAGATGCCGCCACACCGGCGTGTCGTCGTCGGGCACCGGACGAGCCACGATCGGATCGGCGACGAGCGCGCCCAGGCGCGCCACGTAGGTCGGCTCGCGGGAGCCGAACCACGAGACGACACGCGTGAAGCCACCGAGGAAGGCGGCGAGCGCGGGTAGGGCGGGCTCGTCGGTGAAGAGCGCCTCGAGCCCCAGCCCGTCGAAGGCGCGCGCCTCGTCGGCCACGCCGAGCGCGACCAGCAGGCGACCGAGCCGCGGCTGGCCCGCGAACACGAGCCGCCCGCCGGGCGCCTCCGCGCGCAGCCCGCGCAGCGCGGGCACCGCCTGGAGCACGTCGCCGAGCGCGCCCGGATGGATGATCAGGATCCGGGATTCCACTTGACCTCCCGCGTGGCCCCTCGTAGCATCCAGCCATGAAATTCGCCCTCTTCACCGGCATGAGCGGGACCACGTGGGACGAGGTGCTGGGCTTCTGGCAGCACTGCGACCGGACCGGGTAGGACGCGGCCTGCGTCACCGATCACTTCATGCCCAACACCGCGGACCGGGTGGGCGACACCCTCGAGTGCTGGACTGCGCTCGCCGCGCTTGCCGCGCGCACCGAGCGGCTGCGGGTGGGCACCATCGTGAGCGGCAACACCTACCGGCATCCGGCCCTCCTCGCCAAGATGGCGGCCAACGTCGACATCATCTCGGGCGGCCGCCTCATCTGCGGCCTGGGCGCGGGCTGGCAGGAGAACGAGCACCGCGCCTACGGGATGGACTTCTACACCACCCGCGAGCGGCTCGAGCGGCTGGACGAGGCGTGCCGGGTGCTGAAGGCGCTCTGGACCGAGGCGCGGGCCAGCTACAAGGGCCGCTTCTATCGCCTCGACGACGCGCCGCTGATGCCCAAGCCGGTGCAGAAGCCGCACCCCGAGCTGATGATCGGCGGCGGGGGCGAGAAGGTCACGCTGCGCATCGCGGCCCAGCACGCCGATCACTGGAACGTGTGGGGCGGGCCGGAGACGCTCACCCACAAGGGGCGGATCCTCGACGAGCACTGCGCGAAGGTCGGGCGCGATCCCAAGCAGATCCTGCGCTCGGCGGTGATGGTGCTGGGCTTCGCCGACGACCGGGTCGGAGTGGAGCGCATCCAGCAGTCGTACATGACGCGCATGGGCGCGGACGAGGCGAAGGCCCGCGACACGGTGCTGGCGGGCAGCGTGAGCCAGATCCGCGACAAGCTCGCCAGGCTCCAGGCCGCCGGGGTGGGCATGCTGTTCATCCCCACGTTCCTGCTCCCCACCGATCGGCACGGCGCGCTCGATCGGTTCATGAGCGAGATCGCGCCGTCGTTCCGCTCCTAGCCGCGGCTCAGCCCGCGGGCGCGGCGGTCGCGCGATAGTGGGCGCTGATCTCCGCGAGCGAGGCGATCCACACGCGCGGGGTGTGGCGCACGTGGTCGATCAGCTCGCGCAGGCAGGCCAGGCGCGAGGGGCGGCCGATGATCTGGGGGTGGAAGGTGAAGTTGGTCACCCCGCGCGCCTCGGTGATCCCCTCGAACTCGGTGAGCCAGCCCTGGAGCACCGGGCCCGGCGGCTGGACCGATCGCTGCCCGGTGAACATGAAGAAGGGCGCGTCGTCGAGCACCCACGAGACCGGGATCTCCACGAGCGCGCGCCCGCCCGTTGCCGGGTGCAGGTACGGCGACAGCCGGTCCATCATGTTCGACGAGTAGTCGAAGCCGTGGCGGCCGAGCAGGCCGAGGGTCGCGGCGGAGAGCTGCCAGGCGGGGGCGCGGTAGCCGAGCGGCCGCTTCCCGCCGACGCGGGTCAGCACGTCGAGGCTCTTGACCAGGATCGCTTCCTCCCGGTCCGCCGGTAGCTCGCTCACCCGCTCGTGCTCGTCGCCGTGGCAGCCGATCTCGTGGCCGTCGGCCGCGATGCCGCGCACCGCGTCCGGGTAGTGCTCGGCCACCCACGCCGGGATGAAGAAGGACGCGCGG
>DATGBR010000378.1:0-10456 GCA_035312605.1 Candidatus Methylomirabilota bacterium | reverse complement strand
CGGCGGTCCAGCGTGCTACGCGATGGGGCGGCTCGACCGCGGCTGGCGGGGCACCCCCGCGGCGCGGGCGCACATTCCCGAGCCGCCCAGCAGCTACCAGCGCCGCCTCTTCTACGACACGGTGGTGGGCAGCGAGGCCGCGCTCCGATTCCTGCTCGACCAGGTCGGCGCCGATCGCGTGGTGCTCGGCAGCGACTGGCCGTTCGTGCCGTGGCACCCCTCACCGGTCGCGTGGCTCCAGGGACTCGCGAGCGTGACCCCGGAGGAGAAGGAGCAGATCCTCTGGCGCAACCTCGAGGCCCTGCTCCGTCTGTAGCCGCGGCTGCCGTCCTAGCGCGCGGCCTTGAACGCGCCCTCCTGGTCGAGCTGCATCAGGGCCTGGGCGCCGGTGCTGAAGGTGGGCCCGCCGCCCGGCACCCCCGCGGACTGGATCGCCTCCAGCAACTCGCGCTTGGTCGCCCCGTGGTCGATGGCGCGGCGCATGTGCGCGAGCACGCCTTCCTTGCGGCCGCGGAACGCGAGGATGCCGATGATCACCATCTCGCGGTACTTGACCGACAGCTCCTTGCCCTCCCCGATCGACAGCTCGCTGAGCGGCTGCCGCGCCCGCACGTACTCCGGGTCCTCGCGCGCCACCCACTCCCAGAAGGGGTAGCCGTAGGGATTCTTCGAGCTGCCAGCCGTCTTGCTGCCCGCCTTCGTCGCTTTCCGTGGGCTCATGGTGGTCTCCGGGTAGGGATCAGGCCGCGAGGCCGAGCGCGCGCCCGGTCTCGGCCGCGAAGCGCTCGAGCCCCGACGCGTCCAGCGTGGGCTGCGGTCGCAGGATCAGCCGGTGGACGCCGGCCGCCGTGTAGGCCTCGATCGTGGCCCGGTCGGGCACGTCGTAGCCGGGCGGGGTGACGCTGATCTCGAGCGGGCCCAGCTCCGCAGGCCGCTTTACCCGCGAGGCGGCCTCCTGGAGCGCGCCCACCCGCTTGCGGGTCTCCGCCACGTCGAGGCCGAAGCCATACCAGCCGTGGCCCTGGCCGACCGCGCGGCGATAGGCCGGCGGGGTGCCCCCGCCCACCACGATCGGGATCGGCGCCTGAACCGGCCGGGGCATGGCCTGCACGCTCTCGAACGACACGTAGGGCCCGTGGTGCGCCGGCTTCGGCTGCGTCCAGACCGCGCGCATCGAGGCCAGGTAGTCGTCCGAGATGCGCCCGCGCTCCTTGAACGTGGCGCCCACCGAGCGCATCTCCGGCTCGCACCAGCCGACTCCCAGCCCGAAGATGAGCCGCCCGTTCGAGAGCACGTCGAGCGAGGCGAGCTGCTTGGCCAGGACCAGGGCCTGGCGCTGGGGCAGGATGATCACCCCGGTGCCGAGCCGGATGCGCGAAGTGTGGGCCGCGAGGTAGGTCAGCGCCACGACCGGGTCCAGCAGGCGCATGTCCGGCGCCATCGGCCGGCCGGGCACCGGCGGGTCGGGCAGGACCACGTGATCGGCCACCCAGAGCGACTCGAAGCCCGCGGCCTCGGCGGCGCGGCCGAGGCGCGCCGCCGCGTCCGGATACGCGCAGGTGTTGAGGTTGACGCCGTGCAGGCCGTACTTCATCGCGGCTCTCGCGGAGCCGGCGCCTTCATGCCGGCCAGGCGCTCGATAATCGTGAACACCACGCTCGTGTCCTGCTCCCCGAGCCCGGCGGCCAGCGCAGCCTGCTGGTAGTGCTGGGCCAGGCTCGAGAAGGTCACCGGCACGTGCAGCTCCTTGGCGATGGTGTGGAAGGTCTCGAGGTCCTTGTTCATGAGCGCCACCTTGAAGCCCGGCTCGAAGTCGCGCGGGATCAGCGCCCGCGGGATGCGCTCGATCGCCTTGCTGCCGCCGCTGCTCGCCTTGACCACCTCGTAGATCGTCATGGGGTCGAGGCCCGCCTTCACGCCCAGGATGAAGCCCTCCATCATCGCGGCGCTGTTCACGCAGGCCATCATGTTGTTGATGGCCTTCACGGTGTTGCCGGCCCCCGCCGGCCCCACGTGGAAGACGTTGGGCCCCATCGCCTTCAGCACCGGCTCCGCCCGGGAGAGCGCGGCCTTGTCGCCGCCCACCATGATGGCCAGGGTTGCGCCGCGGGCCCCCGTCACGCCGCCGCTCACCGGCGCCTCCAGGAAGTGGACGCCCCGCGCCTTCGCCCGGGGCTCGATCTTCCGGGGCGTGGAGGGCAGCACGCTCGAGAGATCGATCAGGATGGTGCCCGGCTTGGCCCGCTCCACCAGGCCGCCCGCGTCCAGGTACATCGCCTCCACGTCCGGCGAGGCGGGCAGCGAGGTCAGCACGACGTCCGCACCCTCCAGTGCGGCTAGCGCCGAATCGGCGCGGCGGGCCCCGGCCTCGACCAGGTTCGCCATCGCCTTGGGGTTCAGGTCGAAGACCGCCATCGGGAACCCGGCCTTCAGGATGTTGCCGGCCATTGGATTGCCCATGTTGCCGACACCGATGAACCCGACCGAGAGAGCCATGCGCGCCTCCTTGGGCGACCTGCGGGATGACGGGGGTCGAATCGAACGCGCCGAGCATAAACCTCCGCGACGAGCGGAGCAACGTGCGGTAGACTCCGCTCTAGTGTTACGCGCCTTCGCGCTCGACCCGATCGGGACGGTCTCCATCGAGGAGATGTCGTCGGTGGGTCTTCTGAAGCTCTCGACGCGGACGTACTGGCGCCGCGTCTGGCCCGCCGGGGTCGGCCTGGCCTCCTACATCCTGGAGCGCTTCGGCACCGAGGGGCTGCGCGATCGCGACGTCCTGGACCTGGGGTGCGGGGTCGGCCTGGTCGGCATCGTGTGCGGCCGCCTCGGCGCGCGCGTGACCTTCCTCGACCGCGAGGCGGGCGCCCTCGCCGCGGTCCGTCGCAACTGCCGCCGCAACGGCCTGGCCCCGGCCCGCACCATCGGCGGCGACTGGAACCACGGCGGCCACCGGGTCGAGCCGGATGCCTACGATCTGGTCGTGGGCGGCGACGTGGTCTACGACGACCTGGAGTGGCCGGCCATCGGCACCGCGTTGATGCGGACCCTCCGGGCGGGCGGCATCGCGCTGCTGGCCGATCCCGGCTGGGTGGTCCAGCGCAAGCTACGCGGCGCGTTCCGCCGCAGCGGCTTCACGGTCTCCCGGAGCCGGCGGCGGGTGAGCTGGCCGCCGTGGCGGACCACCCACTTGCGCACCAAGGACATCAATATCTACGAGCTGGGCCGGAGCGAATTCCCCCGCCCAACCCTCTCCCCTAAGGGGAGAGGGCAGGGTGAGGGGTTCACTTCTCGGGCGCGTTCGGTCTCGTGATCTGACCCACGCGGAGGGTCCCGACCGTGAGGTCGGCGATCTTCAGCGAGCGGATCTCGCCCCGCCCGAGCTTCAGGCTCCGCACCACCAGGCGCCCGATGGCGAGCGCGCCGATGGCGAAGGCTCCGAGCGCCAGGGCGCCGAAGGCCAGCGCCCCTACCCGGCCGGCGCCGACCAGCCCGTCCCGGACCACCACTCGCGCCACCTGACCATGCCTCGGGCTCAGGGCCTCGGCGCGGCCCGTTGTCCAATCGGGGTAGTCGGGGAAATCGGGCGATCCGGGCTCGGGCATGGTGGCGCTCAGCGCGGCGGAAGCGGCCAGTCGAGCCAGTCGCAGACCGCGCGGCCCATGACCAGCTCGAGGTCTCGTCCCGCGAGCCAAGGCAGCTCCTCGGTGAACAGCGTCACGCACTGCCGCCACGGGCATGGCATGCGGGTGATGTCGGTGCCCCAGAACATCCGCTCCGGCCCGAAGGCGTCGTGGATCCGGCGCAGGTGGTCGTGGATGTTCCGGTAGGGATAGGGCGCGCTCGAGTAGCTCGGGGCCCCGGTGGCCTTGATCGCGATGTTGGGGTGCTTGGCCAGCGCCAGCATATCGGACAGGTTGGCCCAGGCCGCGTCGTCCTTGGTGCAGGAGGGCCGGCCCAGGTGGTCGATGATCAGCTTGAGTCGCGGATGGCGCGCCGCGATCTGGCCCACCGTCGGCAGATAGGTCGCGGCGAGGAGCGCGATCGGCAGGCCCGCGCGCTCCGCCGCGGGCCAGAGCCAGTCCATCGTCCCGTCGGTCGGCCACGTGCGCTGATGTGGCTGCAGCAGGGCGAAGCGAAGCCCCAGCATCCCCGGCCGCCGCTTCCACCCGTCGACGAGCCCCCGGCTCGCGGGGGCGTCGAGCGGGAAATTGCCGAGGATCGCCAGGCGATCCGGATGGCGGCGGGCCGCCTCCACCGCCAGCTCGTTGGAGTCCGGGTCCCACGACGCGGGCGGATGGATGACCGCGCCGTGCACCCCCGCCTCGTCCATCTCGGCCAGCAGATCGTCCGCGGAGTAGGTCTCGACCTGCCGGTGGTTCGCGTTGGTGGGCTTGTGGTTGGCCCAGATGTGGACCTGCGCGTCGACGATCAGCATGGGAAGCCCCGGTCGGTCAGACGGTCAGATGATGCCGCGCTTGGCGAGATCGGCGATGTCGGCCGCGCTGTAGCCGAGCGATCCGAGGATGGCCTCGTTGTCCTGGCCGAGCTCGGGGGCGGCGGCGCGGATAGGGTTGCGCCGCTCTCCGTGCGAGACCGGGTGCCCGAGGATCGTGAGGTCGCCGAGCGCGGGCGAGTGGACCGGCTGCGCCATCTCGAGGTGGCGCACCTGCGGATCGCCGAAGGCCTCGTTGATCCGGTAGATGGGCCCGCACGGCACCCCCGCGTCGTTCAGGATCTGGATCCAGGTCGCGCTGTCCTTCTGCCGGGTGACCGGCATCAGGACCTCCATCAGGAGGTCGCGATTGGTCGAGCGCGCCTTCGCGGTGGCGAAGCGCGGATCGCTGCGGAGATCCGGGCGCTCGATCGCGCGGCAGAACCGCTCGTACAGCTCGTCGCCCGCCGCCGCGATGTTGATGTGGCCATCCTTCGTCTCGAAGACGCCGGTCGGGATCCCGGTGGGATGGTTGTTGCCGGCCTGCGGCGCGATCTCTCCGCTCATGAGCCAGCGCGAGGCCTGGAAGTCCAGCATGGAGAGCATCGCCTCGAGCAGCGAGGTGTGCACCCACTTCCCCTGCCCGGTGCTCTCCCGCTCGATCAGGGCCACCAGGATGCCCTGGGCGAGTAGGATGCCTGAGCAGAGATCCGCGATGGGGATACCGACCCGCACCGGCCCCTGCCCCGGGATGCCGGTGATCGACATGAGGCCGCCCATGCCCTGGGCGATCTGGTCCACCCCGGGCCGGTCGCGATAGGGCCCGCTCTGGCCGAAGCCCGAGATGCTCCCGTAGATCAGCCGCGGGTTGAGCGGGCGCAGGCTCTCGTAGTCGATGCCGAGCCGTCGCTTCACGTCCGGCCGGTAGTTCTCTACCACTATGTCGGCATCCTTCGCCAGCCGCTTGAAGACCGCCACGCCGTCCGGCTCGCGCAGGTTCAGCGTGAGGGCTTCCTTGCCGCGGTGCAGGTTCTGGAAGTCGAACCCGTGGCGGTTGCCGCCCATCCCGTCGCCCGAGCGTCCGCCCGGCATCTCGATCTTGATCGCGCGGGCGCCCCAGTCCACGAGCTGACGGACGCAGGTGGGGCCGGCCCGCGCCCGGGTCAGATCGAGCACGGTGAAGCGCGCCAGGGGCAGCGCGCCGTTGCCGTTCATGCCGGCCAGTAGACGAACCCGCAGCCGGTCTGCGTGCAGTGGGCCGCGGTGTACTCCACGACGGTGGCCGGCCGGTTCATCGCGGCGGCCGCGCTGATCCACGCCCGCACCTCGCCGGTGCCGGAGCGCATCGTGTCCGAGTCGAACGTGAACAGGTGCTCGAGGGCGGCCAGGTCATTGCGCTCCAGGCGCTCGAGGATCCAGCGGTCGAGCGGTTGGTCGATCCAGCCCGCGTTGAACATGCCCGGGAAGTGGGAGAGACCGCCCGAGGCGTAGATCGCGATGCGCTCGGGCCGCTCGTTCAGGATCTGGCCGATCGCCGCGCCCAGCTGGGCGCACCGCTGCGCGCTCGGCAGCGGCGGGAAGTACTCGTTGAGGAAGACGCAGACCAGCGGGATGCGCAGCTCCGGGTCCACCTCGGGCACCAGGTTCGAGACCATGTGCGAGACGCCGCGGGCCGGGTTGCCGCGCGGATCGAACTTCCCCACGTTGGCCACGTCGAAGCCGCGCTTGATCAGGCCCTTCAGGAGGTAGCGGGACATCTCCGCGTGCGGGGGGAACACCACCTTGGTCCGCTCCTGCGGCGGC
This sequence comes from Candidatus Methylomirabilota bacterium, assembly GCA_035312605.1. Lineage (GTDB taxonomy): Bacteria > Methylomirabilota > Methylomirabilia > Rokubacteriales > CSP1-6 > CAMLFJ01. The sequence goes on along the minus strand of DATGBR010000378.1, from coordinate 4,218 downwards.
GTCGTCATGGGATCGCGCGCGCTCCGGCCCCAGATCGGCTCGCCCCCGGTATAGATCGAGAACGTCGGGTTGTTGGCGTCGTCGAACATGTCGCCCTGGTCGTCGCCGATCATGACCAGCACGTCCGGCCGGTAGGCCTTGACCTGCTCACGCAGCACCGCGAAGGCGGCCTCGATCTTCTGGATGTGGCCCTCGATGATGCTGGGCGTCGCGATCTCCACCCGGGCGCTCTGCGGGAGGTGCTCCCGGGCCACCTTGGGGATCCGGTCGACGACCTTCGGCCAGTACTGCGCCTTCTGGAACATCATGGGGGCGTGCGACGAGGCCAAACCCAGTCCGAGCATGGTGGAGTCCTCCCGCCTGGAAATCTAGCACGCCCGCGGGCCTACGCAATCGGCTAGGATTCCCCGCGGGAGGAGCGACCCCATGATCCTCGAGCGCTTCAAGGTGCCGGAGAAGGACCAGGTCCGGGTGTCGGAGACGGCCCTCTGCGAGGCCGTCACCCGGATCTTCGAGAAGCTCGGCGTGAGCCCGGAAGACGCGGCGGACGCCGCCGACGTGCTCACCATGACCGACCTGCGCGGGGTCGAGACCCACGGCGTGTCCAACATGCTGCGCGCTTATGTCCGCGACTACCGGGCGGGCAAGCTCGACCCGCGCCCGGGCTGGCGGATCGAGCGCGAGGCGCCCGCCACCGCGGTGATCGACGCGGGCAAGCGGCTCGGCATCATCGTGGGGCCGAAGGCGATGCGCCTGGCCATCGAGAAGGCGCGGCGCGTCGGCGTCGGGGTGGTGACGGTTTACAACAGCGGGCACTTCGGGGCGATCGGCCACTTCGCGATGCAGGCCGCGCGGGAGGACATGGTCGGGGTCTGCTTCACCGCGGCCGGCCTGCACGTCGTGCCCACCTTCGGCGCGAAGCCTCTGCTCGGCACCAATCCGATCGCGTTCGCCGCGCCGGCGCGGCAGGAGGCCCCGCTGCTCTTCGATGCCGCCACCTCGGCCATCGCGGGCAACAAGATCCGGCTCGCCATGCGGATCGGCTCGCCGCTCCTGCCGGGCTGGGTCACCGACCGGGACGGCACCCCGATCATGGAGGAGAAGCCGGTCTTCGACCGCGAGGATTTCTACCAGGCGCCGCTCGGCGGCACCCGGGAGCAGGGCTCGCACAAGGGCTACGGCTTCGCGATGATGGCGGAGGTGCTCTCGACCTTCCTGGCCGGCGCCCTGCCCACCATGCTCAACCCGGCCAGCGGATCCAAGAACCAGTTCGTGGCCTACGACATCAAGGCCTTCACGGACCTCGACCGCTTCAAGGACACGATGGACGAGATGCTCCGCACCCTGCGCACCGCCGCGCCCGCGCCGGGCCAGGAGCGCGTGCTCTATCCGGGACTCTCCGAGGCGGAGGAGGTCGTGCATCGCCGGGCCCACGGCATCCCGCTCCACCGCGAGGTGATCGAGTGGTTCGGCGAGTGCACCCGGGAGATGGGCCTGCCGCCCCTGGCCGTCATGCGCTGAGCCGCAGCCGATGGACGGCAATCCCGCGGCGGCGGCCGGCCGGGAGAGCACTGCCCGTGGGCTTCGAACCCAGCCTTGCGCGTTCTTGCTAGAAGCCTCGCCAACGCTCCTCCGCTCGCCCGTCAACCTGCCTCGAAAGGAGCGTGCGACTCGTGGGCATGCGATCGGAGGCCGGGCTGAGAGCCCGGCGGTGGTCGAGCGAGCCCCGCCACGGGTGGGCCATTCTCGGCGTCGTCGCGCTCGGAACGTTCATGACCGCGCTCGATGCCTCGATCGTCAACATCGGCCTGCCCTCGATCGCGCGCACGTTTCGCACGCCCGTCGGCGGCGCCGCCGAATGGGTAGTCATCGCGTACCTGGTCGCCATCGCGGCGACGCTCCTGCCGTTCGGACACCTGTCGGACCTGGTGGGGCGCAAGCCAGTGTGGCTGGCCGGCCTCGCCACCTTCACGGTCGGCTCGATACTTTGCGGTGCCGCCCCTTCCCTGGCGCTGCTCGTCCTCGCCCGAGCCTTCCAGGGGCTCGGCGGGGCGCTGATCTTTGCTCCCGCGTTGGCGATCATCACCGATGCCTTCCCGCCCGCCGGGCGCGGACGGGCCCTCGGCGTCAACGCGGTGGTGTTCGCCATGGGCACGAGCCTGGGCCCGACCCTCGGCGGATTGATCACGGAGCACCTGAGCTGGGGATGGATCTTCTACCTCAACGTGCCGCTCGGCGCGCTGGCTCTGCTCGCATCCCAGGCCGTGCTTCCTCGCTCCGGCCCACACCGGCGCGAGCCATTCGACGTGGCGGGAGCCGGGCTGCTCGCGGTGGGGTTCGCGCTCCTGACGGTGGTGTTGTCGTTCAGCTCGGAGTGGGGCTGGGGCTCTGTCCGCCTGCTGACCTGCCTCGCCGTCGGTACCGTCGCGCTCGTCGGTGCCGCTCTCGTCGAGCGCCGCGCCCCTCGGCCCATCGTCGACTTCGCGCTCTTCCGCGAGCGCATGCTCGCCTCATCCCTCGGTAGCATGACGCTCGCCATGCTGGCGCTCTTCGCGATCAGCTTCATGCTCCCGTTCTACTTCGAAGAGCTGCGTGGCTTCTCGGTCGAGAAATCCGGCCTGCTTCTGACACCCCTACCCCTCACCATCGCCGTCGTGGCACCGGTGAGCGGCTCGCTGGCCGATCGCATGGGTTCGCGCTGGCTCGCGGCGGGTGGGCTGGCGCTCGCGTGCGTGGGTCTGCTCTTCCTGGCGCGGCTCGACGCGGGGAGCACCCTCGTCGAGGTCATCGGGTGTCTGGTCCTCACCGGCGTCGGCCAGGGCATGTTCCAGACGCCGAATTCGCGCGCGCTGATGAACGCCGTGCCTCCGGGCAAGCAGGGCGACGCCTCAGGCCTGCTCGCCACCGGGCGCGTGGTCGGCCAGAGCCTCAGCGTCGCGCTGGCGGGGGCCATCTTCGCCGGCCTCGGCGGCGCCTCGGCGGGCCGGGCGCTCGCCGCGACGCGGACCGGATCCGTCGATTCTGAGAGCATCGCGGCCCTGCAGCGGACTTTCCTCACTGGGTTCAAAAGCGCGCTGATGGTCTGCGCGGCGGTGGCGGCCGCCGGGGTCCTGGCCGCACTTATCCGCGGGAACGAGCAACGGCCAGCGTCGGGCGACGGGAAGGAGGGACTGTGATCGAGCAAACCCGGCGAAGCCCTCCGCCACCCAGGCGGTATCAGGGCCAAGGCCAACGGTTCCAGAGACTCTGGTACACCATCGTGGACTCCTGCTCCTCCGCGATCCCCTTCTGGATCCTCAGCTTCTGATATTTCTGATACTGCCGCTCGTCGCCCACGTAGAGGCACGTGCATACCTCGGGATCGGCGTACACATAGCGCCTCTCATCGTCTCTCCCGTCCTGGACGACCTTCCGCGGCTCCAGCGTCTGAAGATGAGCGAGCTCCTCGGGCGTGCCGGCGGGCTCGACGTGGAACCCCGCGGCGGTGAGAAGCTGCTCGGTCCAGTGGGTCTGGTTCGCCCGGATCGCGGCGCAGCCGCTGAATCCGAGCGCAAGCACGATCACCAGCGCGACTTTCGGGCTCATCCTTCGTCCCCCCAGCACCGACAAACGGGAGCCGTATGGTCAGCCCCGCTTCGGTTGTTGAAGATGAACCAGCGACCGGCTGTCTTGATAATCATGTCCGCGCCCTCCTTATCGAACCGCCTCTCGTCGATGTCGCCGGACTCGAGCGCGGTATCTCAGCGGCCATGCCCGCCTCCACCGTGCCCGCCACCGCCGCCGTGGAAGCCCCCGCCCCCGCCCCCGTGAAACCCGCCACCGTGGAATCCGCCCCCGTGAAACCCGCCATCGTGAAAACCTCCCCCGTGGAACCCACCCCCGTGAAAACCTCCACCGTGGAACCCGCCGTGGTGATGGAAGGCGTTCACGTGACTGAAGCGGTGATCCCGGAAGTGATGCCGGAAGCCGAACCCGAAGCCGCCGAAGCCGTCGAACCCGAAGCCCAGGTAGAACGGATCCCAGCCCCAGGGCCCCGGATACCAATACGCCCCTGCCCAGTCCGGATAGTCGTACCCTGTGCCGTCGACCACGACCGGGCCCGGCGCCACCACCGTCCCCAGATAGCCGGGCGCGTACCCCGTGTACACGACGTCGGCCGTCGAGCCGTACACGTAGGCGTAGGTCACGTAGTGGAGCGGCGAACTGGCCGGGATCGTG
>DATGBR010000377.1:0-7226 GCA_035312605.1 Candidatus Methylomirabilota bacterium | reverse complement strand
GCGCCGCCGGCACGTTCACCACCACGAGGTTCTGCATGGTGGTGGCGCGCAGCTCGCCCGAGCCGTGGCGCTCGGCCAGACCCGCGATGGTCCGCATCTCGTCCGGGCTGAGCCGCCCGCGCAGGATCGGCAGGCCCGCGTACACGAGGCCCGCCTGCCTCTGGGAATGAACGCCCACGTGGTCGCGATAGGCCTCCTCGGGCAGGACCTCGGGCACCGCGGGGTCGAGACGGAAGCCGAGCCGGTCCTCGAGGGCGGCCTGGAAGCGCTCGGGGGTCCACCCGTGGTCGAGGAAGAGGAACTTGAGCCGGGCCTTCTCGCGATTCTGGCGGAGCACGTCGCTGTCGCGGAAGATCTCCGAGACCCCCTTCACCACCGCCAGCACCTGCTCCGGGCGCACGAACGCGGGGAGGCGGGGCGCCAGGTGCGGCCGGGTCGAGAGCCCGCCGCCCACCCGCAGCGAGAAGCCGACGCGGCCCGAGTAGAGGTCGCGCACCGCGGTGAGACCCACGTCGTTGATCTCGGGATACGAGCACCAGACGCGGCAGCCGGTGATCGAGACCTTGTACTTGCGGGGCAGGTTGTAGAACTCGGGACTGCCGTTGACCATCGCGGTCGCCGCCTGCACCAGCGGCGAGGCGTCGAGCAGCTCGTCGCCGTCGAGGCCGGCGAGCGGGCAGCCAGTGATGTTGCGGGTCACGTCGCCGCAGGTGCCGAGGCTCGACAGCGAGCAGGCGCCGAGAGCCGAGAAGATCGCGGGCAGGTCCTCGACCCGCACCCAGTGGAGCTGGATGTTCTGGCGCACCGTGAGGTCCGCGACGCCGCGCGCGTAGCGCTCGGCCAGGCCGGCCACCGTTCGGAGCTGCGCCGCGGTGAGGAAGCCGTTGGGGATGCGGATGCGCAGCATGAAGTAGGGCACCGCGCGCCCTTCCCCACCCTTGCCGCCGACCGCGCCCACCCCGTCGCCCTGGGTGTAGATGCCCCACCAGCGGAAGTACGTCCCGAGCCATTCGGGCGGAATCGAGCCCACCCCGTCGCGCGCGAAGCGCTGGATCTCCGCGTACGCGGCCCACGGGTTCAGCGCCCCCTTGAGCCGCTCCGCCCGCTGCGCCTTCGTCTCCTGCACCGGCTCGCTCACGTCCTCCTCCTTGCCCGGGAAAAGCGAAAGCCGAGGAGGGCCGCGATCTCCGCGGCCCCCGCTCGGCTTTCTGTCTCGATGCTGCGACTTGTGCCTTGTCTAGGAGTGCCTCATCCGATGTACCGGAGGGGTACCTCCACCCATGCTTTACAGCGTGGACACTTGGCGGCCACCTGGCCGGAGGCCCGATCCACGCGGAGGATTGCGTTCTTCACGACCACTTCACTCGGCCCGGCCACGACGATCTTGGTCGCGCAGACCTGGCAGCGGCTGGCGGGAGCTACGGCAGGCTCGCGAGGCAGCATCTGGTGCACGGTCGGAATAGTACTATTCCGACCGACTATGTCAAGAACTACTTATCGACTCGAATTGACGAGCTGAACTTCCTGTCGAGGCAGCGGGACACCAACGCCGGCCGCCCCGAAGCGCTCGACCAGGGTCCGGTAGATCTCCCCTTCGGCCGCGACCACATCCGCCACCCGGACCCAGGGATTGACCCCGATCCGCACCCCGGTGGCCTCGATCTGGGCGACCCCGACCACCGCCGCGGGCTGGGTCAGCACGCGCGGGTTGGCGGCCAGGACCTCGCGGGCCAGGGCCAGTACCGGAGCCAGGTCCGAGCCATGCGGAACCGCGACCGACAGGTGAATCTGTCTCATGGTCCCGAAGTTGTGGAGGATCTCCCCCACGATCTTCCGGTTCGGGATGATGATCCGGGACTGGTCGGGATGCACGAGCGTGGTCGAGAACAGCTCGATGGTGTGCACGTCGCCCTTCATGCCCACGATCTCGATGTGCTCGCCCACCCGGAACGGCTTGGTGAAGATGATGGTGAGGCCGGCGATCACGTTGCCCAGCACGCCCTGCAGCGCGATGCCGATGCCGATCCCGGCCACCCCGATGCCCGCCACGAGGGGCGCGATCTGGAAGCCGAACTTGTCGAGCGCGATCACCAGGGCGAACAGCAGCACCACCACCCGCACCACCCGCACCATGAGCCGCCGCATCGGCGGCTCGAGCGCCATCCGCGTGAGCGGCCGCTCGACCGCGTTGCCCACCCACCACGCGGCCAGCAGCCCGACGAACAGGATGACGAGCGCGCCGACGACCTGGAATCCGTAGCGGATCGCCAGGTCGATGATCAGATCCTGGGCGGGCATGCGCGCCTACTTCTCCTTGGTCAGGAAGGTGTCGTTGCGGTTCCTGGACCAGCACGTCTCGGCGCGCTCGTTGCAGACCGGCCGCTCCTTGCCGTAGGAGATGGTGGTGATGCGGCTGGCCTCGATGCCGTTGGACACCAGGTAGTTCATCGCCGACTTCGCCCGCCGCTCGCCCAGGGCCAGGTTGTACTCCGCGGTCCCCCGCTCGTCGCAGTGGCCCTCGATCAGCACCAGCTGGCTCGGATTGGCCTTGAGGTACACCGCGGTCGCGTCCAGCACCTTGGCGTCGCCGGGTCGGATGTCCGACTTGTCGAACGCGAAGAAGATCTGCTTGAGCGCGTCGTTGGCCCGGTACTCCTTGGGCGGCGCCGGCGGCGCGGGCGCCGCGGTGGGCGGGGCCACCGGGGCGGGCGCGACCGGCGCGGGAGCGGGCGCGGGGGCCGGGGTGGGCGGCGCGACCGCGGCGGGAGGAACCGGCGGCGGCGCGGTGGCCGCGGTCATCGCGGGGCGCTTGGGACAGCCCGCGAGCAGCAGGGTCAGTGCGAGGATCGGCAGCACCGCAGCGGCCGATCGAAGATGTCTGGTCCGGGCTCCGGTCATAGGATGTCCTCCTTCTTGAGTGATGGCTACTTCTTCATGCGCTGCTCGAGGCCGCGCAGGAGTCGTTCGGCCTGGTCGATGTTGCGGCGCGCATTGGCGTGGTTTGGATCCATCTCGAGCACCACCCGCCACTCGGAGATGGCTTCCTTCAGCTTCTCCTCGCGGTAGAACCGCACCCCCTGGGTGTAGTGCTGCTCGACGAGGCGCGTGCGCGCCTGCTTGAGCAGGGCGGGCGCGTCCTCGTAGTCCGGCTGCAGCCGCGCGAGCAGGGTCAGGCTCTGGATCGACTCCGGGTACTGCCGGCCCTCGATCTGGCTCTTGGCCTGCCCGTAGAGCGCCTGCTTCTTGAGGGTCAGCCCCTCGCGGTCCCCCGGCTTGCCCGCGAGGTACTTGTCGACGGTGCCGAGCGCGTCCGGGTAATCGCTGCGCTCGAGGGCCTCGCGCGCCTCGGCCAGCAGCGGATTCACCTCGGGAGTGTACTCCTCTTTCGGCGCGGGCCCGACCGAAGCCGGCGCGGGCGTGGGCGCCGGGCCGGGCCGGGGCACATCCGGGGTCGGGACGGCCGCCACCACGGGCGCCGGCTTCCGGGCCTCGGGATGGACGAACGGGACCCCGGGGATCTCCGGGATCTTGAGCGTGGTGCCGGGAGCCAGGCGCGGATTGGGCGGCAGCTGGTTGGTCTCCCAGATCACCTCCGACCGCGAGCGATCCCCGTAGTAGCGCTGGGCCAGGCTCGACAGCGTGTCCCCCGCCCGCACGGTGTGGCTGAGGAACTCGACCTCGCGGGTGTCGCTCTGGAGCGCGTCGAACGCGGGCCGGCTCGAGGGGTCGAGGGCCAGGGCGGCCAGGAACTTGCGCCGCGCCTCGACCTGTACCCCGCGGGCGAGGGCCTTGCGCCCCTCGTCGATGCGCTCGGCCACGAGCTGGTCGATCCGCGCCTGCAGCGCGCGCAGCGACTCGCCGGCCCGGGCGTCGCTCGGGGTGATCGTGAGCACGATCTTCCACTCCTCGGCCGCTCGGCGGAGCTGGCCGTCGCGCTCGAGCGCCTCGGCCTGCTGGCGGTGGCGCGCCGCGAGCGGATCGCGCGCGGCCGCCGCGGGCCCCGTGGTCTTGGATTCGTCGGACGGGCCGGTCAGCCCCGCGCAGCCGCCGAGCACCAGGCCCAGTGCCGCCGCCGCGAGCAGCCGCGACCGGGGCTGCCTCACCGGAGGTTCTCCTCCTGGAAGACGTTCAGGTTCTTGACGAAGTCGTCGAGCGTCATCTCGGAGTAGATCTGGCTGCGGTGCGCGGCGAGCGGCCGCACGAACGAGGCATTGCCCTGGCGGCGCACCGAGAACGCGGCGATGTAGCCGTACTCCTTGACCTTGGGCAGGAGGCCCTCCTCCCAGCGCCCGTAGGGATAGGCCAGGATCGGGCTGCGCCGCCCGAGGTTCTTGTTGAACAGGTCCTGGGGCAGCTCGAGCTCGGCATGCATCCGCCGCGCGTACTGGGCCTCGGTCTCGCCCTGGGCGCGGCGCAGGTCGGCGTGGGTCTTGGTGTGGGCCTCGATGTCGAAGCCGGCCGCGGTCAGCTCCCGCAGGTCGTTCCAGGAGAGCGAGCCGCGCCCCGCGCCGACCCAGTCGGTGTAGATGAAGAGGGTCGCGGTGAAGCCCAGCTCCTTGAGGACCGGGTAGGCGTAATCCTTGAACGAGCGGTACCCGTCGTCGAAGGTCAGCACCACCGCCCGCTGGGGGAGCTGGCGGCCGAGCCGGGTGAACTCGACGAAGTCGGCGAGGCTCACCACGCGGTAACCGTTGGTCTTGAGGTACTGCATCTGCTCGCGGAAGGACGCGGCGGCCAGGACGAGGCGTCCCTTCGCCTGCTCGGCCAGGTTGTGATAGGTGAGGATCGGCACGATCTGGTAGCCGCCCGGCGTGACCCCGGACTGGTTCCAGGGCCGCCGGGGGATCACGACCTCCTGACCGGGGGAGAACGCCTGCTGCCCGCTGTAATCCTCGATCATCCATGCCCGGTCGGCGGAGCCGAGATAGCGCGCCGCGAGCGTCGCGGGGGTCTCGCCGGGCTGGGCGAAGGTGACGACGAAGTCCTCGGACTCGTAGGCGGCGGGGCGGGGGGCGGGAGTGGAGGCGGCGCCGGGGGCGGGCGTCGACGTCGCGGTGGCGCAGGCGCCCAGCAGGAGCGCCAGCCCGCCCACCAGGAGGGCCCGAGCCGGCGCGCGTCGAGTCATCATCCCCATATCCTACGCGACCGGGCGGAGAACGGAATCAAACTACGGAGGCTAACCGCAGCACCTCGTAGACCTCGACTTCCTCTTCCTTGCCCTTGACGCGGATGCGCCCCAGGGGCCGCGCGTCCACGAGATCGCGGACGCGCTCGTAGGTGCGGTGGCTGATCAGGATCTGGCCGGGCTTGGCGTTGGACTCGAGGCGCGCGGCCAGGTTCACGCTGTCGCCGATCACGGTGTACTCCATCCGGTCCTCGGTGCCCACCGTACCCGCCACCGCCTCGCCCGCGCTCACTCCGATGCCGACCGCGATCGGCTCCTTGCCGTCGCGCGCGCGCCGTTCGTTCAGGCCGACGATCCCCTCCCGCATGGCGACCGCGGTGCGGATGGCCCTCGCGGAGTGATCGGGATGGGCGAGGGGGGCGCCGAACACCGCCATCACCGCGTCGCCCAGGAACTTGTCGAGGGTGCCGTCGTGCTTGAAGGTGGTCTCGATCATCAGGTTGTAGAAGTCGTTGAGCAGGAGCACGACCTCTTCCGGGCTCAGGCGCTCGGAGAGCGGCGTGAACCCGCGCACGTCGCAGAAGAGCACCGTGACCTCCCGCCGCTCCCCGGTGAGCGCCATGTTCTCCGGGTTCTTCAAGATCTCCTCGACCACCTCCCGCGCCACGTAGCGGGTGAACGCACGCTTGATCATCTCCTTCTCGCGCAGGCTGCGGGCCATGCGGTTGAAGGAGTCGGTCAGCACCCCCAGCTCGTCGCGGGAGGCCACCGGCAGCGTGATGTTGAAGTTGCCCGCCGCGATGGCCCCGGTGGCCTGCACGAGACGGAAGATCGGCCGCGAGAGCAGGGCGGCCAGGCCCACCGCCCCGCCCAGCCCGGCCAGGACCATGACCAGGGTGATCACCAGCGCCTGGTTGCGCGCGCTGGCCAGCGCCGCGGTGATCGCCTCCTCGCTGAAGCCCAGGTAGAGCGCGCCCACCGGCACCCCGCTGTAGACCAGGGGCACCGCGAAGTCGATGACCCGGCCCTGCGGGGTCTTGTAGATCTGGACCAGCAGCCGGTCCTTGAGCGGCTCGAGCCCCTTCGGCCGGTCGACCGTGCTCTTCACCGCGGCCTGCGGGTCGGAATGCGCGAGGACCCGCCCGTCGTGGTCGGCCACGATGACGTAGGAGACGTCGGGGTCCTTCATGGCGTCGGTCACCAGCACGCCGAGGGTCAGGTCGTCGCCGGTGAGCAGCGGGGTCTTGGCCCCGGCCGCGAAGTTCTCGGCCATGGTGAGCCCGCGCTTGGTCATCTCGGCGGTGAGGCTCTGCTGCTGCTGGCGCAGGAGGAAGAGGCCGACCAGGGCCACCGCCAGCACCACCAGCGCGGTGATGAGCAGGCTCAGCTTGACCTTGAGCGGCACGCGGATCGCCGCCGGCTCGGGCGACACCGGCGCCGCCGGCTCGGTCACGGCCGGGACGCTCGATCCGCTCGCGGGGATCTCCACGCTCACGCCGGCCTACAGTCCATGGAGGGGAAAGATCCGGTCCTGGATCTCGCCCACCTGTCGGCGCGCGTACTCCTCGGCCCAGCGGCGCGTCTCCCCGGGCTGCGTCTCGGGCGGATCGCTGAGGGTGGGTCGCGCGAGGCCGAGGCGCTGCATGTCCGGATGGCTCTCCGGCGGCAGCGCGTCCGGCAGCTCGACGTCGTTCATGGCCGCCCACGCCGCGGTCCAGGCCCGGGCCACGTTGGCGAGGTCGTAGCCGCCGCCGCCGAGCGCGACCACGCGCGGGGCGAGGGGCAGGAGCCGCCGCACCGCGCGCGTGAAGCCCTGCACGGTGAGGCTCAGGTGGGTGAGATCCAGGACCGGATCTTCCCCCTTCATGGGCTGTAGGGCCGCGTGAGCGTGGAGCTTCCCGCGAGCGGATCGAGAGTCCCGGCCGTGACCGAGCCGGCGGCGACAGTGTCGCCCGAGCACGCGGCGATCCGCGTGCCGCTCAAGGTCAAGCTGAGCCTGCTCATCACCGCGCTGGTGGTGCTGACGGTGGCCCTGGTCGGCCTCTTCCTCCTGCGCCAGCAGCAGCAGAGCCTCACCGCCGAGATGACCAGCGCGGGCTCA
>DATGBR010000376.1:0-5961 GCA_035312605.1 Candidatus Methylomirabilota bacterium | reverse complement strand
CCCGGCCGCCTTGCTGGTGGAGCCCGCGCCCACCGCGTCGCGCTCGAGCACCACCACGTCGCGGGCCCCGCGCCGGCCCAGGTGGTACGCGATGCTCGCGCCGATGGCGCCGGCCCCGATCACGACGATGTCGGCGGTGCGGGGAATGCCCGGGCTCACGGCCGCGCCCGGGCGGGCGACGGGTCGATCAATAGAGGCCCTTGCGGAGGCGGTCCTCCATGTCGCGCTCGAAGTCGTCCACGCTGCACTGGGCCGTCGCCTGCAGATCGATCTGCTCCCACAGGATCTTCGCCATCGAGGGCAGTGAGGCCACGTCGGGCCAGCGCTCCCGATCCCAGAGTCCGGAGCGCTTGAAGGCCTTCGCGCAGTGCAGGAAGCACTCCTCGATCTCGACGCCGATCGCCACCTTGGGCCGCTTCCCCTGCACCTCCAGCCGGGACAGGATCTCCTCGTCGCGGACGATGCAGGCGCGGCCGTTGACGCGCAGGGTGTCCTCGCGGCCGGGGATCAGGAAGATCAGCCCGAGGTGCGGATTCTCCACGATGTTGGTGAGGCCGTCGATGCGGTTGTTGCCGACCCGGTCCGGGATCGCGAGGTGGGTGTCGTCCAGGACCATCACGAAGCCGGGCGCGTCGCCCTTGGGGGAGACGTCGCAGCGGCCCGCCGTACCCGCGGTGGCGATCAGCACGAAGGGGGACCGGGCGATGAACGCGCGGGTGTGCGCGTCGAGCCGGCCCCGATCCTTCCGCACCGCGCGCTCGCTGGGGGCGCCGAAGAGCGCCCGCAGCTCCTCGCGGGACGTCACGATGTCCTTGAACATGGGATCTTCCTCCTCGATACGGGAATCGACGCTAGCCGCGCGTGAGCGGCTTGTACCGGATCCGGTGCGGGGTATCGGCGGCCGCGCCCAGGCGCTTGTGCCGGTCGGCCTCGTAGTCCTCGTAGTTGCCCTCGAACCACACCACCCGGCTGTCGCCCTCGAAGGCGAGCATGTGGGTGGCCACCCGGTTGAGGAACCAGCGGTCGTGGCTGATCACCACCGCGCAGCCCGCGAACGAGAGCAGCGCGTCTTCCAGCGCCCGCAGGGTGTCCACGTCTAGGTCGTTGGTGGGCTCGTCGAGGAGGAGGAGGTTGCCGCCGCTTTTGAGCATGGTGGCGAGGTGCACGCGGTTGCGCTCGCCGCCCGAGAGGTCGCCCACCCGCTTCTGCTGGTCGGAGCCCTTGAAATTGAACGACGCCACGTAGGCGCGCGAGGCGATCTGACGGGTGCCGAGCTGGAGCTGCTCCGCCCCGCCCGAGATCTCCTCCCACACGTTCTTGGCCGGGTCGAGCGCGTCGCGGCTCTGGTCGACGTAGGCCAGGCGGACGGTCTCGCCCACCTGCAGCGCGCCCCGGTCCGGCTTCTCCTGGCCGGTGATCATGCGGAACAGCGTGGTCTTGCCCGCTCCGTTGGGGCCGATGACACCCACGATGCCGCCGCGGGGCAGGCTGAACGTGAGGTCCTCGATCAGCAGCTTGTCGCCGTAGCCCTTGACCAGGTGATCGGTCTGCACCACCAGGTCGCCCAGGCGCGGGGGCGTCGGGATGATGATCTCGGCCTGCCCCTCGCGGTCGCGCCCGCCCTCGGCGAGCAGCTCCTCGTAGGCCTGCAGGCGCGATTTGGACTTGGCCTGGCGGGCGCGCGGCGACATGCGCACCCACTCGAGCTCGCGCTCGAGGGTGCGCTGCCGCGCGGTCTCCTGCTTCTCCTCGATGGCCAGGCGCTGCTTCTTCTGGTCGAGCCAGGAGGAGTAGTTGCCCTCCCACGGGATGCCCGCGCCCCGATCCAGCTCGAGGATCCAGCCCGCGACGTTGTCGAGGAAGTAGCGGTCGTGGGTGATGGCCACCACTGTGCCCGGGTAGTCCTTCAGGAACCGCTCGAGCCAGGCCACGCTCTCGGCGTCCAGGTGGTTGGTGGGCTCGTCGAGGAGCAGCAGGTCGGGCTTCTGGAGCAGGAGCCGGCAGAGGGCCACCCGCCGCACCTCGCCGCCCGAGAGCGTGCCCACCTCCGCGTCGCCCGGCGGGCAGCGCAGCGCGTCCATCGCGATCTCGACCGTCCGGTCGAGGTCCCAGCCGTTGGCCGCCTCGATCGCGTCCTGGACCCGGGACTGCTCGGCCAAGACCTTCTCCATCTCGTCGTCGCCGAGGGGCTCGCCGAGGCGGGCATTGATCTCGTCGAAGCGGGTCAGCAGCGAGCGAACCTCCCCGACCCCGTCCTCGACGTTACCGCGCGCATCCTTCGTGGGGTCGAGCTGCGGCTCCTGCGGCAGGTACCCCACCCGCACCCCGTCGGCGGGCCAGGCCTCGCCGAGGAACTCCTTGTCCACGCCGGCCATGATGCGAAGCAGGGTGCTCTTGCCGGCGCCGTTGCCGCCGATGACCCCGATCTTGGCCCCGGGATAGAACGACAGCCAGATGCCCTTCAAGATCTCCCGCTTGGGCGGGACGATCTTCTTCAGATCCTTCATCACGTAGATGTATTGGTGCGCCATAGAGGCGAAATTATACTCGCGAAGTGGCGTTTAGGATTGACAAAAGAGGCACCCACCCCTATAAGTACTGAACCGTGACGCCGGCCGTGGGTGCCGACATCCTGTCCGTTCGAAACATCTCGATGCGCTTCGGGGGTATCGTCGCCCTCGACGACGTCTCCTTCGACATGGCCCCGGGCCACATCGTCGGGCTCATCGGTCCGAATGGGGCGGGCAAGACCACGCTGTTCAACTGCGTGAGCCGTCTCTACACGCCCAGCAGCGGGGATCTGCTCTTCGAGGGAAAGTCCATCATCAGGAACACGCCGCACCACGTGGCCGCGCTCGGCATCGGCCGGACCTTCCAGAATCTCGCGCTGTTCCCCAGCATGACCGTGCTGCAGAACGTGATGGTGGGCGTGCACGCGCGCACCGGCAGCGATTTCCTCAGCAACGCGCTGCGCCTGCCCTCGGTCAAGCGGGAAGAGCGGATGATACGCGAGGCCGCGATGGAAGCCATCGGCTTTCTCCAGCTCGACGCGGTGATCGAGCATCCCGCGGCCGGGCTTTCGTTCGGCACGCTCAAGCGGGTGGAGCTGGCGCGGGCCCTGGCCGGCAGCCCCAAGCTGCTGCTCGTGGACGAGCCGGCCGGAGGCCTGAATCACGAGGAGGTGGCCGCGCTCGGCGACGTCCTCCGCTCGATCCGGGATCGGCGCGGGGTGACCGTCCTCCTCGTCGAGCACCACATGAGCCTGGTCATGCAGGTGTCCGACCGGGTGGTCGTGCTCGACTTCGGCCGCCGGATCGCCGAGGGACCGCCCGCGATGATCCAGCGCGATCCCGACGTCATCCGCGCGTATCTCGGAAGCGAGAACTGATGCCGGCGCTGCTGGAAGCGGAAGACCTGGCCGCCCAGTACGGGTGGACCAAGGTGCTCCACGGGCTCTCGTTCGCGGTGGAGAGCGGCGGCATCACCACGATCCTCGGCGCCAACGGAGCCGGCAAGACCACGACGCTCCGGGCGGTGTGCCGAATGGTAAAGACCAGCGGCCAGGTGCGCTTCGACGGCCAGCGGATCGACGGCAAGGCCACCGAGGACATCGTGCGCCTCGGCATCGCCCACACCCCGGAGGGTCGCGGCACGTTCGTGGACCTGAGCGTCGAGGAGAACCTCCGCCTCGGAGCCTACGCGAGGCGGGAGAAGTCGGGCCTCGGCCAGGACTACGAGAAGGTCTACGGGTATTTCCCGGTCCTCGCCCAGCGCCGCCGGCAGCAGGCGGGCACGCTCTCGGGGGGCGAGCAGCAGATGCTGGCGGTCGCGCGGGCGCTCATGTCGCGCCCCCGCTTGCTCTTGCTCGACGAGCCTTCGCTCGGCCTGGCCCCCCTGGTGGTGCGCGAGATCTTCCGCATCGTGAGAACGATCAACCAGCAGGAGCGGGTGAGCGTCCTCCTGGTGGAGCAGAACGCGGCGATGGCCCTCGACCTCGCCGACCACGCCTACCTCCTCGAGACCGGCCGGGTCGTGATGTCGGGCCCCGCCGCCGAGCTCAAAAAGAACGACGCCATCCGCCGCTCCTATCTCGGATACTGAGGGTTCGATGAGCCAATTGATGAGCGCACCGAACACCGACCGATGAACCAACCAGCGCGAGTCTCGGCGCAAGCTTCGAAGCGGTGGGGGGGCGTGGGGGAGGAGCGGCGCTCGCTCCCCCCCACTTAAAATGGACATCCTGATCCAGCAGGTAGTCTCCGGGCTCGCCACCGGAGGCATCTACGCGAGCCTGGCCCTGGCCCTCGTGATGATCTACCAGGCCACCGACGTGGTGAACTTCGCCCAGGGCAACATGGCGATGTTCAGTACCTACATCGCCTGGTCCCTGCTGCAGGCGGGCCTGCCCTACTGGGTGACCTTCGCCATCACCGTGATCATCGCCTTCGTGGGCGGGCTCGTGATCGAGCGGGTCGTGATCCGTCCGGTGGAGGGCGCGCCCATCCTCACCATCGTGATCGTGACCCTGGGCCTGCTCGTGATCTTCACCAGCGTGGCCGGCTGGATCTACTCGTACATCCAGAAGCCGTTCCCGAGCCCGTTCCCGGACAAGCCCATCCGCATCGGCCAGATCGTCTTCGGCGCCCACGACCTGGGCGCCATCGGCGTGACCCTGGTCATGCTCGTGGTGCTCTTCCTCTTCTTCCGCTACACGACCCTCGGCCTGGCGATGCGCGCCGCGGCCCAGAACCCGGTCTCGAGCCGGCTCTGCGGCATCCGGGTGAGCTGGATGCTCGGCCTCGGGTGGGGCCTGGCCGCCGCCTTCGGCGCGGTGGCGGGCATGATGGTGGCGCCGGTGGTCTTCCTCGATCCGAACATGATGGGCGGCATCCAGCTCTACGCGTTCGCGGCGGCGACGGTGGGCGGCTTCACGAGCCCGCTCGGCGCGGTCGTGGGCGGGCTCCTGGTCGGGGTCACCGAGAACCTGGTCGGCACCTACGTCTCCTTCATCGGCACCGAGCTGAAGCTCACCGTCGCCCTCGCCATGATCATCATCGTGCTGCTGGTGCGGCCCGCCGGCCTCTTCGGCCGCACCACCATCCGGCGCGTCTAGCCGTGGCGGCGGACCCGGGGGCGACGGCGAAGGCGGCGGAGAGCCGCGCCGACGCGCTCGCCGCTCAGCCGGCGACCGCGCCCGGGCGATCCCTCCGCCTGACCGCGGTGCTGACGGTGGTCGTGATCGCCGCCGCCCTGCCCCTCTTCGTGAGCGGCTTCCGCCTCTTCCAGTTCACCCAGGTCCTGATCTACGCGATCGCGCTCCTCGGGCTGAACCTGCTCACCGGCTACAACGGGCAGTTCTCGCTCGGCCACGGAGCCTTCTACGGGATCGGGGCCTACACCAGCGCGATCATGGTCGACCGGTGGGACATCGGCTACGGATGGACGATCCCCGCGGCGGGCATCGTGTGTCTGATTGTCGGCTTTCTCTTCGGCCGGCCTGCCCTGCGGCTCGAAGGGCTCTACCTGGCCCTGGCCACCTTCTCGCTGGCCCTGGCCGTCCCGCAGATCCTCAAGTACTTCGAGCACTGGACCGGCGGCTCCCAGGGCATCGTCCTGAGCAAGCCCAAGGCCCCGCTTCACCTGCCGCTGACCGAGGACCAGTGGCTCTACTTCCTGACCCTGGCGGCCACCATCGTGCTGTTCGCCCTGGCCGCGAATCTGCTCGGCGGGCGAACCGGGCGCGCGATCGTGGCCATCCGCGACAACCACATCGCGGCCGAGGCGATGGGCGTCAACAATGCGCTCTACAAGTCGGTCATCTTCGGGGTGAGCGCGGCCTACACCGGGATCGCGGGCGCGCTCAGCGCCATCGTCGTGGCCTTCGTCGCCCCCGACTCCTTCGACGTCTTCCTGTCGATCACCCTCCTGACCGGGATCGTCATCGGCGGCTTCGGGACCATC
>DATGBR010000375.1:0-34571 GCA_035312605.1 Candidatus Methylomirabilota bacterium | reverse complement strand
GACGCCATGACCCGCGAGCACATGAACCTGGAGCTGCAGCGCATCTGGATGGAGAAGAGGAAGACCGTCTTCTTCATCACCCACTCGATCCCGGAGGCGGTCTTCCTCGCCGACCGGGTCCTGGTCATGACGCCGCGCCCGGGTCGGGTCGTCGACGATCTGGTGATCAAGCTCCCGCGTCCCCGTCCTCTCGACGTCATGACCACCCCGGAGTTCGGGACCTACACCCGTCACATCCGGGCCCGGTTCAACGTGAAGGGGGGCCTCGACGCGTGAGGAGCACGAAGAACGTCGCGCTGTCCGTCTTGCTGTTCTGCGCCTCGGTCGGCGCGTGGGAAGGGCTGGTGCGCCTGTTCGAGGTGCCCGCCTTCATCCTGCCCCCGCCGTCCCAGGTCGCGCTGGCCCTGTGGCGCGGGTTCAGCAGCGGACTCTACCTGCAGCACCTCTCGCACACCCTGCTCGAGACGATGCTCGGCTTCATCGCGGGCTCCGCGCTGGGCCTGATCCTCGGCACCGCGGTGGCGCTGAGCCGCCCGGTCGAGTTCTTCCTCTACCCGTACATCGTGATGTTCCAGTCGCTCCCCAAGGTGGCCCTGGCCCCGCTCATCGTGGTCTGGTTCGGGCTCGGTCTCACCTCGAAGGTGATCAACGCGGCCCTCATCGCGTTCTTCCCGCTCCTGGTGAACACCATGGTCGGGCTGCGCTCGGCCGACGAGGAGCGGGTGAGCCTGATGCGCTCGCTGGCCGCGAGCGAGCGGCAGATCTTCTGGATGCTCCGCCTGCCGAACTCCCTGCCCTTCGTGATGGCCGGGCTCGACGTGGCCATGATCTTCGCCCTGATCGGGGCGATCGTGGCCGAGTTCGTGGGGGCCCAGAAGGGCCTCGGCATGCTGATCCAGTCCATGAACTTCAACATGGACGTCTCCGGGCAGTTCTCCATCCTGCTGATCCTGTCGGTGGTGGGGCTGCTGCTCAACCGCGGAGTCATGATGATCCGCAAGCGCGTGCTCTTCTGGGATCCGTCCGAGAAGGAGCGCATCGACCAGGAAAGGGTCAGCGCCTGAGCGCTCGCCCACGAGGTGAAACCATGGCTCCGAGTGACAATCCGTCGCGTATCGGCGTCGACATCGGCGGTACCTTCACCGATCTGGTCTGGGTCGACGAGGCCACCGGCGCCGTTCGAGTCGGCAAGCTCCTGACCACCCCCAAGGACCCGTCCCAGGCCGTCGAGGAGGGCGTAGTCACGCTCCTGCACGAGGCGGGCGCGGGAGCGGCCGCGGTGCGGGCCCTGATCCACGGCACCACCCTCGCCACCAACGCGCTGATCGAGCGCAAGGGCGCGCGGGTCGGGCTGCTCGCGACCGCCGGCTTCCGGGACGCGGTCGAGATCGGGCGGGAAGGCCGCTACGACATGTACGATCTCTTCATCGACCCGCCGGTGCCACTGGTCCCGCGCCAGCTCCGGGTCGAGGTCACCGAGCGGGTCCTGGCCGACGGGTCCGTCCTGCGCCCGCTCGACCCGGTCCAGGCGCGCGCGGCCATCGCGGAGCTCGGGGCCCTGGGCATGGAGGCCATCGCGATCTGCCTGCTCCACGCCTACCGCAACCCGGTCCACGAGCGGGCCCTCGCCGCGCTGTGCGCGGAGATCCTCCCGGGCGTTCCGGTCTCCTGCTCCTCCGACGTGGTGCCGGAGATCCGCGAGTACGAGCGCACCTCCACCACCACCGCGAACGTGTACGTGATGCCGCTGATGGCGCGCTACCTCGACGACCTCGAGCGCAAGCTGCAGGAGCTCGGGGTCCCGGGCCGGCTCTACGTCATGATGTCCGCGGGTGGCATCGCCACCCCGGAGACCGCCAAGCGCGTCCCGATTCGGCTCGTGGAGTCGGGCCCGGCCGCCGGCGCGCTCGCGGCGGCGCGCAGCGCCCGGCAGGTGGGCCTGGACCGGCTGCTCTCCTTCGACATGGGCGGCACCACCGCCAAGGCCTGCGTGATCGATCGCGGCGCGCCGCTCCTCGCGCGCGAGTTCGAGGTCGCGCGGGCCGACCGCTTCAAGAAGGGCTCCGGGCTCCCGATCCGGGTGCCGGTGGTGGAGCTGATCGAGATCGGGGCGGGCGGCGGCTCGGTGGCGCGGGTGGATCGCATGGGTCTCCTGAAGGTCGGGCCGGACAGCGCGGGCGCCGATCCGGGCCCGGCCTGCTACGGAGCGGGCGGGCAGGAGCCCACCGTCACCGACGCCGACCTCCTCCTGGGCTACCTCGACGCCGACTTCTTCCTGGGCGGCCGGATGCGACTCGACGTGGAGGCGGCTCGCCGGGCGATCGAGACGCGCGTGGCGCAACCGCTGGGCCTGAGCGTCACCGAGGCCGCCTGGGGCATCCACCGGGTGGTCAACGAGAACATGGCGGCCGCCGCGCGCGTGCACGGGATCGAGCGCGGCAAGGACCTGCGCGGTTACCCGCTCTTCGCCTTCGGCGGGGCGGGGCCGGTGCACGCCTGGCAGGTCGGCCGCATCCTGCGGGTGCCGCGCGTGCTCGTACCCCACGGCGCGGGCGCGCTCTCCGCCTACGGGCTGCTGGCCGCCCCGCTCGCGTTCGATTTCGTGCGGACCGCGCCCCAGCGCTTGACCGCGGCCGACTGGGAGCTCATCAACCGGCTCTTCCAGGACATGGAGGCCGAGGGCCGCCGCATCCTGCGCGGCGCCGGCGTGCCCGACGCGGAGGTCACGGTCCGGCGGAGCGCCGAGATGCGCTACTTCGGGCAGGGGCACGAGGTGGACGTGGAGATCCCGACGGGTATCCTGACTGAGGCCAGCCTGGCGCCCATCACGTCCTCGTTCGAGACGGCCTATCGCCTCCTCTACAGCCGGACACCCATGGGGGTGCCGCTCGAGGCCTTGAACTGGCGCGCGGTCATCTCCGGCCCCTCGCCGGACCTGACCATCACGAGTGGGCTCGAGACCGGCGCGGCCACCGTACCGACACCCAAGAAACACCGCGCCGCGTACTTCCCGGAGGCCGGCGGCTACGTGGAGACGCCGGTCTACGACCGCTACCGGCTGGACCCGAGCGCCCGCTTCGCGGGCCCCGCCATCGTGGAGGAGCGAGAGTCCACCACCGTCATCGGGCCCGGCGCGCGCATCTCGGTGGATGCTCACCGGAATCTGGTGGCCGAGCCGGCATTCGGGGAGGCGCGCTGATGGACCCGATCACGCTCGACATCTGCTGGAGCCGTCTCATCGGGGTGGTCAACGAGCAGGCCGCCGCCCTCATGCGCACGTCGTTCACGTCCATCGTGCGGGAGGCGGGCGACCTCTCGGCCGGCGTCTTCGACCGGCGCGGCTACATGATCGCCCAGGCGGTCACCGGCACCCCCGGGCACATCAACTCGATGGCGCTCGCCATGAAGCACATCCTCGCGGCCTATCCGCTCGAGCGGCTCGCGCCCGGGGACGTGCTCATCACCAACGACCCGTGGAAGGCCTCCGGCCACCTCAACGACGTCACCGTGTGCAACCCGATCTTCCGGGGCCGCGACTGCGTCGCCTTCTTCGCCTCGACCTGCCACAGCGCCGACATCGGCGGTCACGTGCTCTCCGCCGAGGCGCGCGAGGTCTACGAGGAAGGGCTCTTCATCCCGATCATGAAGCTCTACGACGGCGGGCGCCTGAACGAGTCGCTGGCCGCGCTGATCCGCAGCAACACGCGGGTCCCCGACCTCGTGATGGGCGACTTCCACGCCCAGGTCGCGGGGGGCGCGGTGGGCGGGGAGCGGCTGCTCGAGTTCATGGACGAGTTCGGCATCGAGCGCCTCGAGCCGCTGGCCGACGAGATCATCACCCGCACCGAGCGGGCGATGCGCCAGGCGATCGGCGAGCTGCGCCCGGGCCAGTACCGCTACACCCTCACCTCGGACGGATTCGACGAGCCGATCACCATCGCGGCCCGCTGCGAGGTCAGCGGCGAGGATCTCTGGGTCGACTTCACCGGCTCCTCGCCGGCCAGCCGCCGCGGCATCAACGTGGTCATGAACTACACGGAGGCCTACACGACCTACGGGGTCAAGGTCATCGTGAGCCCCGACGTCCCCAACAACGAGGGCGCCTTCCGCGTGCTCCGCATCACCGCTCCCGAGGGCTCCATCCTGAACGTGCAGCACCCCGCCCCGGTGGCGGCCCGTCACATCATCGGGCACTTCCTACCGCACGTGGTGGCGGGCGCCCTGAAGGAGGCGGTACCGGAGCGGGTCATGGCCGAGGGCTCGGCCAACATCTGGGGCATCCAGCTCACCGGCAAGAACCGCGACCGCTCGCCCTGGGTCTACACGTTCTTCAGCTCCGGCGGCACCGGGGCGCGTCCGGCTCAGGACGGCCTGTCGGCCACTGCCTTTCCCTCGGGAGTGCTCGGCACCCCGGTGGAGGTGGTCGAATCGCTCGCCCCGCTGCTGATCGAGCGCAAGGCGCTGCGGGACGGATCCGGCGGCGACGGGCGCTACCGGGGCGGGCTCGGGCAGGTGATCGCCTTCCGGGTGCGCTCGGACGAGCCGGCCACGTGCTCGGTCCTGTGCGACCGCACTCGCATTCCGGCCCTGGGATTCTTCGGTGGCCTGCCGGGCCTTCCGGGCCAGGTCCTGATCAATGGGCGTGCTCCCGACAACCCGAAGGGGGAGCAGACGCTCCGACCCGGTGATCTGGTCGAGGTGCTCCTTCCGGGAGGCGGCGGATACGGTCCTCCCGCGGAGCGCGACCCGGCGCTCCGGGAGCGCGACCTGCAGCAGGGCTACGTCGTCGCAACCAGCCGACGCGCCACCGGCGGCTGACCCGGCATGACGGCCCGGGCCCGGCGGATCGGCGTCCTCGCCGTCGCGGGCGCCTGGTGGCTCATGCTCGCGGCGCCCTTCCTGCTGAACCGCGGGGAGGACGTGGGGCGGCTCCCCACCCTGCTGGCGACCAGCCTTGCCCGTCTCGTTCACGAGCCGGTGTGGGGCCGCGCGGGAATCCAGTCTCTGGTCGGTCTCCTGATCGCCGGCCTCGTCGGCCTCGCCTGGTATGGCCTTGGCGAGACGATCGTCCGCCGCGTCGACCCCGCGGAGGGTGAGTCTGACGACATCCCGGTGATGCAGGTTGCCACGCGATCGCTGGTCGGTGCCGGTGCCTGGTCGCTGGCCTGGTTCTTCCTGGGGGTCCTACCCCTCTATCGGGTCTCGGTCGCGGCGCTGGCGCTCCTGGTGGGCTTGGCCCTGGCCGGCCGGGCGCTCGCACGCGGCCGGGTCACCGCGGCCGCCATCGCGCGCTCCGCCGGGTGGGCGGCGTTGGGTCTCGTCGTCACCGGGCAGATCCTGGCGCTGGTCGCCGCCCTGGCGCCGCCGACCGCGAAGGATACCCTCCTCTACCACTACGCGCTCCCCAAGGCGTGGATCGCGGTGGGTCAGGCGATTGTGATCCCGTACAACATCGCCGGCTACTACCCGCTGGGAGTCGAGATGCATGCGGTCTGGGCGATGCTCCTGGGCGCGCCTCTCGGCGCGCGCGTCGCCGAGGCCGCGGCCGGCGCCACCCTCTTTCTCTTCGCGCCGCTCCTCGCGATGACGGTGTACGGGTGGGCGCGAGAGCGAGGTGCGGACCGGACGTGGGCGGCGGCCGCCGCGCTCGTGATCGCCTGGATCCCCACCGGCTACGAGGTGGCCGCGAGCGCCTACGTGGACCTGGCCCTGGCTGGTTACACCGCGCTGGCGGTGCGCGCGTTCGGGCGCTGGTGGACGAGCGGGCAGTCGCGTCAGCTCGCCTGGGTCGCGGCCGGGGTCGGAGGCGCCCTCTCCATCAAGCTCAGCGCCGCGTTCCTGCTGCTCCCCCTCGCACTGCTGGGGCTGCTGCACGCCCTCGGCACCGGGAGCCAGGACCGCGAGACCGCGCGGCCCAGCACCGCCCTCACGGCCGCCGGGGTCCTGGGAGCCCTGGCCCTCGGCGTGACCCTCGCCGCGCCCTGGTACGTGCGGAACTGGATCCGGACCGGGAGCCCGCTCTTCCCGTTCTATCTCGAAATCTGGCCCGCCAAGGCCCCCGGCTGGGACCTCGAGCGGTCCCGCCTCTACGAGACCCTGTTCTCGCTGTACGGGGACATCAGCGGCCCCCTCGACTACCTGTGGTCGCCGATCCGCCTCGCGGTGGCCGCCCAGCCGGATCAACCCGCCTTCTACGACGGCGTGCTCGGTATCGCCTTCATCTTCGCGCTGCCCGTGCTCGCGTGGGTCCTGTGGCGCCGCCGCCTCGACGTCGAGCTGCGCCTGGCCGTTCTCGTCTCGGCCGGCCTCTTCGTCTTCTGGCTCTTCTCCAGCCAGCAGCTCCGGTATCTGTTGCCCGCGGCGGCCGGCCTGGCGGTGGCCATCGCGGTAGCCGGCAGCGGGCTCGAGCGGGGGTTGAGCCGGCCGCTGTGCGGCCTCGTGGTCGCCGGCGCCGCCCTCGGTCTGCCGGTCGTGCTGGCCTGGTTCCTGGCGCTGGATCCCGCGCGGGTCGTGCTCGGCGGTGAGTCCCGTGAGGCCTTTCTCGCCCGGCGGCTCGACTACTATCCCTACTACCAGGTCGTGAACCGAGACCTTCCCCCGACCGCCAGGGTCTGGCTCATCGATATGCGCCGGGACACCTATCACCTGGATCGGCCGGCCTTCTCCGATTTCATCTTCGAGGACTACACCCTCACCCGGTACGTGCGCGCGGCCACCAGCGTCGACGAGATCCGGGACCGGGTCCGGGCAGACGGCATCACCCATCTCCTGGTACGTCACGACATCCTGCTCGACTACGATCGCTCCCCCATCGTGGACGAGCGGCGCCCGCGCCAGGAGAACGTGGCGAAGCTCAAGCTGATGACCGCGTTCTTCACGCAGGGCACGCGAGTGATCAAGGGCGACCAGAAATTCTGGCTCCTCGAGCTGCCCTTCGCCCGCCCCCGCTGAGCGGCGGCGCGGTGACCGGGCCGTCGATCAGCCGCCCGGACGCGGGCGATACACCTCGGTCGGCCCGACCCGCTCCTCGACGACGTAGCGCCGCTCGATTGCGCCCAGCATCTCGTCGGTCCAGCGCTCCCGGTGGAGCGGCAGCTCGGGAACCCGGTAGATCAGGATCGCCGCGAAGGCCTGTCGCTCGATGTCAGCGAGAAGCGGCCGCTGGTCCCAGCGCCCCGCCCGAGCGAGCTGGGTCATCTCGAAGGGCTGGAAGAAGATCGGGCGGCCGTCCAGAGGGAGCAGCCCCATGTCCTCGTCGGCCAGCACGATCCCGGGCGCGCGATGGACCACCTCAAGCAGATGCCGGGCCTCCTCGCCCTGCTTGAGACGGATGTGGGTGACCGTACGGTACGGCGAGGCGAGGACCACCAGGGCCATGTCCAGCGCGAGCAGCAGCGCGATC
This sequence comes from Candidatus Methylomirabilota bacterium, assembly GCA_035312605.1. Classification (GTDB taxonomy): domain Bacteria; phylum Methylomirabilota; class Methylomirabilia; order Rokubacteriales; family CSP1-6; genus CAMLFJ01. The sequence continues at coordinate 27,169 of DATGBR010000375.1, read as the reverse complement.
GCGGCGTGGACTGCCCGGCGGGGCCGCTGCCAGGCGAGCAGAGCCCCGATGGCTAGGCTCACCCCCGCTCCGAGCTCGATCAGATAGTTCACGTTCGAGCCCACCTTGCCGATGGTCAACCCGGATGCGACCGCGCCCAGGGCATAGGGCGCGACCAGCCGCCAGGACGGCACGCCGAACCAGGGCGCGGTCAGCAAGAACAGACCGACCGCGGTGAGGGCGAGTGGCATCAGCGTCCACACGTCGGTCAGGTACTGGAGGAGGGATCCTGCCTGGTAGTCGTTCAGGTTGGCGGAGACCAGTCGCCAGATCGAGCCCCACGAAGAGGGCGGCGCCCGGTCCGCCGGTGAGGCCGGCCAGCGCGAAGCCCCGGCGCCACGAGACAGCCTGCCCCAGCCAGAGACAGGCCGCGAGCGGCGCGGCGAGCCCGTACGACTGGCGGGTGTAGATCGCGGCGGTGAGCAAGAGCGCCGCCACCGGTACCGCCAGCCGCCCCGCCGGACGCCGCACGGTGACGTAGACCCCGCCGAGGCTCAGCGCGAGCGCCAATGCGTCCACGCGATAGAGAGACGACCAGTACGACACCGGCGGAAAGGCGAGCAGCGAAAGGCCTCCGATTAGGGCGGCCGCCTGATCGCGCGTGAAGGCGTGCAGGATGAGGCCGACGAGAACCCCCGCAGCAACGGTGCTGAGCCACGAGAGTAGGCGCCCGTACCAGAATGCGGGGCCCCAGACACGGCCGAGAGGGCTCAGCGCCAGCGGGTACACCGGGGGGTAGTTGCTCACGGTGTATGGAGGGGAGGTCGGGTTCACGCGGTAGATGCTTTCGAGATGCCCCAGCCGCATCGTCTGATCGAGCAGCGGCCCCTCGCCGTAGTCCATCGGATACCGGAAGCGGATGACGCGGGCGCCGTCTGTCGCGAAGAGGCCGGCGGCGGCGATCAGCACCAGCAGGAGGACACCCGCGGGCAGCATGGCCGCCAGCGATCTCGGGTCAAGGCGTGGGCGCATAGTGTCGGGCCGCGCGAGCCACTTGTAGCATCGCCCCGACGGGACCCCGCTCATGTTCCAGGCCGCCGAGTGGGCGGCCGGCCAAGACCCCGATTCTCCGGAGTTTGGAAGTGCCTCGGGGCCTGCATGCTATGATGGCCGACAACGATGATCTCCAGGCTGGGCAACCCCTGGACGAGGGAGGTCGGCGCGTGGGTCTAGCCACGTTCCTCGAACGTACCTGGAGCGGTCTCACCGGGCTCGTCAAGCCTCGGTCCGCGGCGGCGATGTTCCGTCTGGCCGACCAGTACCGACACGAGGGCCGCTACGAAGAAGCGGCCGATCTGATCGCGGAGGGCCTGCGGGTCTCCCCCAATATCGCGGTCGGGCACCTGCTGGACGCGTACGTCCACGTGGTGTTCCGCGAGATGCCGGCGGCCAAGACCTCCTTCCGGCGGGTGCTCTCCCTCGATCCGTATCACCCGCGGGCCCTGTTCGGGCTCGCCCGCATCGCCCTGGAAGAGGGCGACATCGAGGGGTGCCGGCCGTTTCTGGATCGGGCGATCCAGTACTTCCCCGATTTCCCGGAAGCGAAGGCGCTCCAGGAGATGGTCGCGACCTGGTCGGCGCCGGCCGTGGCGGTACCAAGCACGATCGGGGCCATCAACACCGAGCGGCTCCGTCTGCCGCAGGGCGCGCACGATCTCATTCTCACACACGCCGACGGGACGCTCGTGTTCGCGCAGGGCAGCGAGGAGCGGCAGCGGCACCTGTCAATGCACATGACCCAGGTCTATCGCATCGCCTCCGCCACCCTCGCCCGGGCGGCCCTGGGCGCGATGCGTCGAGGCGTCATCGAGGGCTCGTCGGAGATGACATTCCTCCGAAGCGACGGCGGCGTGATCCTCGGGGTCGCGCTCCCTCGCGAGATCGAGGTCGGCGGCGGGCTCGTGCAGGTCGGCCGGCTCTGGACCGATCTCAATATCAAGGCCTGAGCCGTGGCCGACTCGCAGACCTCCGATTCGAACGCGGCCCACGATCCCGGGACCACCGTCCCGCGACCATCCTCGCGGGCCCAGGCCTTCCGCGAGACGCTCTTCGAGCTGATCCGGCTGGACGGGGTCCGGGGGGGGCTCATCGTGACCCCGGACGGGCTCGTGATCACTTCCGAGCTTCCCCCGCGCTTCCCGGTGGAAGCGCTGGCCGCCCTCGCGGCGACCCTGGGAAGAGAGCTGGAACTGGGCGCCTCCCGCCTCGAGCGCGGCGCCTTCCGGACGGCGTTGTTCTCGGCGGACGACGGAACCGTCTTCATCGGAGGCAGCCCGGTCGGCTACGTCACCCTGGTGGCGGACCGCAACGTGAACATGGAAGCGGTTCGCGGCGCGCTCGGCCGCGCGGTGGATCGCCTGCGCGGCACCTGGCGGACCGCCGGCGCCGCCTGAGCTCGACCTAGGTCCCGAGCGTCACCCGCAGGACTTCCTCCACCGTCGTCACGCCGTCGATCACCTTCTGTAGCGCGTTCTGGCGGAGGGTCTTCATGCCCTGCGAGCAGGCGGCGTCCAGGATCTCGTTGGTGGTCGCGTTACGCAAGATCAGGTCGCGGATCTCGGTGCTCACCGGCATGACCTCGTAGATGGCCACCCGGCCCTTCATCCCGGTGAAGTTGCAGGTCTGGCACCCCTTGCCCTTGTAGAAGTTCACGGTGCCGAGCCCCTGGGGCACGTGCCCGTAGGGGACCAGGCTCTCCTCGCTCGCCTCGTAGGGCTCCTTGCAGTCGCGACAGACGCGTCGCCCGAGCCGCTGGGCCAGGATCAGCTGCAGCGACGAGGAGACCAGGAAGGGCGGGATGCCCATGTCCAGGAGCCGCGCGGGGGTCGACGGGCAATCGTTGGTGTGCAGGGTGGACAACACCAGGTGGCCGGTCAGCGCGGCGCGGATGCCGATCTGGGCGGTCTCCAGGTCACGCGTCTCACCGACCAGGATCACGTCCGGGTCCTGACGGAGGAAACTCCGCAGGCACGCCGCGAAGGTGCGCCCGATCTCGTCGTTGACCTGCACCTGGTTGACGCCCTTCAGGTTGTACTCGACCGGATCCTCCGCGGTCATGATGTTGATGTCCGGGGAGTTGATGGTGTGGATCGCCGAATACAGGGTCGTGGTCTTGCCGGACCCGGTCGGCCCGGTGATCAGGATCATGCCGTAGGGACTGTGGATCGCCTTGGTGAACTGCTCCATGCTCCAGGGATCGAAGCCGAGCGCGGTCAAGTCGAGCTGCAGCGCATCCTTGTCCAGGATACGCATGACCGTCTTCTCGCCGAAGATCGTCGGTAGCGTCGAGACTCGGAAGTCGATCTCGCGCTGGTGGTAGCGCAGCTTGATGCGCCCGTCCTGGGGAAGCCGCCGCTCCGCGATGTCGAGGGTGGCCATGATCTTCACGCGCGAGGTCAGCGCGGCCTCGAGGCGCTTGGGCGGGGTCATGATCTCGTGGAGCACGCCGTCGATGCGGAACCGCACCCGGAACACCTTCTCGTACGGCTCCAGGTGGATGTCCGAGGCGCCCCGACGGATCGCGTCGGTCAGGATCATGTTGATGAGCCGGACCACCGGCGCTTCGTCGGCCGACTCCTTGAGGTCGAAGACGTCGGCCTTGGTGAAGGTCTCCTCGCCGCCCTCGACGACCTCGACGTCGGTGTCGGCCTCCTCGAGCTCGCTCATCATGTCGGTGACGCTGCCGCCGGTCTCGTAGAGGCGCTCGAACGCCTTGCGGATGGCCGCCTCCGATGCGACCACCGGCTGGATCTGCAGGCCGGTCATGAAGCCGACGTCGTCGAGCGCGAAGACGTTGGTGGGGTCGGCCATCGCGAGAGTGAGAACGTTGCCCATCCGCTTGATGGGCAGCACGCTGTGCTTCTTGGCGATCTGCTCGGGCACCAGCTTCAGCACGTCCGGATCCGGATCGACCTGCGCCACCGTGATCGCGGGGATCGAGTACTGCTTTGACAGAAAGGAGACGAGACTGTCCTCGGTGATGAAGCTGAGTCGGACCAGGATGGTCCCCAGCTTGTCCGCGCTCCCCTTCTGCTCGGCGAGGGCCCGCTGCAGCTGCTCGGTGGTGATCAGCTTCTCGGCCACGAGACGATCGCCGAGACGGGACAGGCTGCCCTGCCGTCGCTCGCTCGCCACCGCGGCGGCGCTCCGCTTGCCCGGCCCGCGCCCGAGTCCGTTGTCCCCGCCCGGCATGCCCGGTTCCAGCTCGACCGTCGCAGGCGCAAGCGGCGCCGGCGCGGCCGGGATCGGCGCGGCGGCCACCTCGGGCACCGGGGTCACGCTCGCGGAGGGGCGTCCACCGACCGTGCCGGCGAGACGCGCGACGACGCGGCCCAGGTTCTCCCGATCGCCGAGCTTTGTGTAGATCTCCTTCAGCGTCTCGAGGGCCCCGGTGTCCGAGGGATTGGCCTCCACGATCATCTCGCAGAGCCGGGCCGACTCGGCCAGGGAGCGCTTCTCTTCGGGGGACAGTGGCTTGCTCTCGATCTGGGCCATGATTGGTATCCGTCAGCTCAGACCGGGCGCTCCCGGAGAGTGGACTGCACCTCGTCCTTGTGCAGCGGTGCCGCGAGCGCCCCGGTGCGGTGCGGGCGGGTGCGAGTCTCCGCCAGGATCGCCCCGATGGCGGTCCCGGCTTCCTTGGCGAAGAGACGCACCATGCCCACCGTGGTCCGGCTGTCGAAGATGGCGAGCAGGATCGCGTGCTCGTCCACCGCCGCCACGTGGATGCTCTCCTTGACGCCCTGATGAAACAGCATCGTGAACTCGGTCTCGCCCAGCAGGCGGGCCATCGCGGCGGTCGAGCTGAAGGCGCCCGCCGCGAGAGCGGACAGCGACACCGTGTCGAGCGACCGGGATGCGCCGCCGCGGGCCAGGAGCTGCCCGCTCCGGTCGATCAGGAGGGCCTCCATCGCTCCGGACTCTCCCAGGAAGTGCAGGAGGACGCCGTTGATCCGCTGCGCGTCCTCCTCGTGGATGGCCAGGTTGTCATTTAGACTCATTGAGCGCCCCCTGTTCTTGTCCGAAACCCGCGACGAGGACCATGCGCGACACCGTGTTCAGCGTGTCGAAGACCCCTTTGCCCTCGACGGCGACCGACTCGAAGTACGGAACCCGCCGGCCCCTGCGGTTCAGCAGGTATTCGAGGTATTCCACCGGCGCCACGTTGGGCAGGTCCCGCTTGTTGTACTGGATCACGTACGGGATCTCATCCAGATTGTACCCGTACTCCTTTAGATTCTCTTCCAGGTTTCGGAAGCTCTCGACGTTCTCGCGCAGACGGTCCCACTGCGAGTCCGCGACGAACACGATGCCGTCGACACCACGCAACACCAGCTTGCGGGTCATGTTGTAGTACACCTGCCCGGGTACGGTGTAGAGCTGGAACTTCGCCACGAAGTTCCGTACCGTCACCGCGGAGACGGGCAGAAAGTCGAAGAAGAGTGTTCGGTCGTCTCCGGTCGCGAGCGACACCATGTTGCCGCGGTTCACGTCCGGCAGCCCCCGGTAGATGTACTGGAGGTTGGCCGTCTTGCCCGCGACTCCGGTGCCGTAGTACACGACCTTGAAACTGATCTCTTTTTGAGCGTAGTTGATGATGGACATCGATCGCCTCAGGCGTGGGCCAGAATCGCGGTCGCTCGCTCGACCTGGCGATAGGCCAGGCCGGGGCGGGTGACGTCCCCGCCCGCGACAACCACGATCGACCGACCGTGCCCGACCTCCTCGGGCTGGATGACCACAAGCGTGTTCCCCGATCTCAGCACAGCAGTGCGGAACACGGCGCCGGACCCCGCAGCCTTCCGGATGACGGCCTGGAGATCCTGCGCGAACGCTCCCACCGCGGGCACATCGGCTCCTCGCGGCAGGAAGAAGTAGAAGACCCCTTCACCCTCGGTGTCCCGGAGCACCGACGCGGTGACCGGACCGTAGGCGGTGAAACTCGACGCGTAGCGAGTGACCTGGTCCGGCACCGCCGCCGGGACGAGGTTGCGATGCCGGTCCGGCGACGCGGGCACCGGGCCCGCTCGCCGACTCCCCTCGGCGCCGACGCGCCGGCAGAGTATCTCGAGCAAGGCCAAGGACCCGCCCCGGGGAGCCGCCGTCGCGAGCACGGACGCGGCCGAGCTCCCGCGGCTGAGCGGCGTCAGGACCAGCGCGGTCTCCGGACCCCGCAACGTGATCTGATCGAGGGGCCACGGTGCCCGCCGGTCCGTCAGCAAGGGCAGTGCGAGCCCGGTCGCCGCGACGGCGGTCTCGGGCGCCACTGCGGGCGCGGTCATCGCGAACACGGTGACGCCCTCCATCGGCTGGATGGTCACCTCGAACGAGGCGATCGGTGCCAAGAGGGTGAGGATTCGCCGCGCCTCGGCGGCCACGGTCGGGTCCGCGATCCGGGACGACGGCGTCGGCTCCACGGATGCGGCGACACGCCACTCCCGCGCCGTCGTGGCGGCGATCGACTCCGGTACCCGCTCCTTCCAGCGCGGCTCCGGCGTTGCGGATGGCGCGACGTGCAAGCCCGTCGGTTTCTCCGCCTCAAGCACGGGAGCGGGCGCCACGACCTGCGGTGCCTTGGCCTGGGTGCGGGCCGCCTCCGACTCGGGACGGATGTCGACTCGGTGGCTCACATCCAGGACGGCGGGCGTCGGCGATTCGGCGATGAGCACCGGCTCCGACGCGATCGGGAGCGCGGGCTCGGGGACGGCCGGTGTCTCGATCGCCGCGGGAATCGACGTCGCAATGACCGGCGGCAGCTCGACGACCACCGGAATGGGCGGAGCCACGACCGGTGCGAGTTCTACCTCGACGGGCTCGCTCGGGCGGGGTGGCTCGGCCGCCAACCGTGACGCTGCCTCGACCACGACCGGCGGCTCGGCCATCGGTTCCGGCTCGGGCGCCCGCTCGAACACACTCTCTGGGTTCACCGTGGGTGCCGGCTCCGGCATCGCCGAGACGTCGGGCTCGGGCTCCGGCGCCGGGTCCGAGACGAGCGGCTGGAACGGCGCGGGGAAGCTCTCGAGCCCGCTCACATCGACCGCCGGCCCACCGCTCATGAACAGGTCGGCGGAAATCTGACGGATGATCTCGTCCAGCGGGAGCTGGATGCCATTCGGGAGCCGATCGGCCATCTCGGCATCCGACATCGCCATCTGCTCACGCGGGAACTGTGACGCGACCACGTCCCAGCCCACCTGGATCAATCCCTCCCCCAGCTGCGGCAGGACCTGCGCCAAGGGAATGAGCAGCGCGCCCGGGTGCTGCATCCGCGCCCCCAGCTGATCGAGCGCCCCGCGGAACCCTTCCGCCGGAAGCTCGGCCATCACGCGACCGAAGGAAATGCGGACCGTGGGCTCGTCGATCTGGGAGATGGGTGCCGGAGCAGCCACCGGCTCCGGCTCGGGAACGTGGACCGACTCCGGCAGCGGATCCGGCTCGCGGCCGGACAGAACCGGCTCCTCGATTCGCGTCGGCGGCACGAGAACAGGAGCCGGCGCTGACTCGAGCTTCGGCTCGACCGGGAGCTCGACAACCGGTCGCGCCGCCACCGTGGGTGATGGTGCGACACGCGGCCGCTCGGTCGATGGCGCGGGACGGATCTCGGGGGCGATCTGGGCCGTCGGGGCCGGCGTCGGCTCGGACTCTTCGAGTGGATGGAACGGCACCGGGATGCGATCGAGACCCGGCAGCTCGACCTCCGGGGTGTCCGCGACGAACAGCTCGTGCGGCAACTGACCGACCACCTCGTCGAGCGGCAGCCGCAGTCCATCGCCGAGGTGCTCGCTGATCTCGGCGCGGCCGAGCCCGATGAGCCGCGGCGGGAACTGCTCGACAATGTCGCTCCACGCTACCAGGGCGATGCCTTCCGAGAGCTGGGTGACAACGAGCGGTCCGGGGATGAGCAGATACCCGGGATCGCTGAGGCTCGCCGCGACCTCGTCCTCGGGCGCGAGGAACGTGCCCGGCGGCAGCTGGCCCATGATCCGATCGAGCGCGATTCGCAGCACGACATCCGACCGGCGGGCCGGGCGCGGAACCGTCGTCTCACGCCGGCGCTCGGCGCCGGCCGCCACCCGACGGCGGCGCGCCGCATCCGCCACTTCCGGGTCGACGGGCGGCGTCACCATGATTGGAGGGGCGACCGGGGTCGCGGGAGTGGTCGTCTCCGGAGAAACCTCGATCTGAGGGGCGACCAGGGTCTCGCTCGGCGTCTGGCGGCCTTCCCTCGGAACGGGTTGCGTCGGTCGGGCCGGGAGGGTCCGGACGCGACCGGATGACGCCGCGCGCCCGGCGGCTGACACTCGCTCCCGAGCAGAGCGCGGACGCGCTCGCAGCAGGTCGCGGAGCGGCACCAGGAGCAGGATGAGGCCCACCAGCTCGGGAAGCGGCGGGGGAAGCACCCAGGGCAGCGGCCGGCCCGCCAGGGAAGGATCGAGGAACGCGGAAACCGGACCGCGGGCCATGCCGAGCAGGAGATGGAGACCGCTCAGGAGGGCCGTACCGACGAGCCACCTCAGCGGGGACGGCCAGCGCACGCCGAGCAGCACGAGGAGACCGTAGACGAGCGGAGGGACCACCGCGATCCCCCAGTGCGGCAGCGGCACCTCGAACTGCAGTGGCAGCATCGTCAACCCGTATAGGAGGCCAACGTACGCGGCCAGCCCCAGGATGACCATCAGCCACGACGAGACCCGCCGGGCACTAGAGACCAAGTTGTAGGACGTTCTCATGGACGAATGCCTCACACCGCCCGGACCAGGTCCGGAAGGGCCTTCTTCACGTGGTAACGGACCTTGCCGAGGACGGCCGGATCACCGAGGACCACGGCGAGCATCGCGCCCTCGCCGACCCCATTGAGCAGGACCACCCCGGCGTCATATTCGAGGATCACACTCTGCAGACGACCCTGCGCCAGGGCTTGCCCGACTCCGACTGTCGAATCGACGAGGCAGGCCGCCAGGGCACCGGCGAGCGTCGCCTCGGGGAGCAACCCACCGGCCGCCTCCATGAGCGCGCCTTCACGGTCGATCAGCGCGGTCAACGATACCCCGGGCAACTGAGCCACCCCGTCGAGGAGGGCCTTCAGGTCCACCGAGGGCGCCGCGCTCTCGAGGACGACAGGGCGGTCGACCACCGGGGCAGGGCGTTCAACCGGGGCGGCGGGACGTTCAACCGGGGCCGTGACCGTGGCCGGCGCGGCCGGCAGCGGGGACGCGGACGGAGTCCGGCTCTGCGCGTTCAGGAAGCTCTCGATCCGCTGCAGCAGCTCCTCGGCCGCGAACGGCTTCCGCATCACGTCGTCGGAGCGGACCTTGGCCGCGCGTTCGAGCACCGTGCCGTTGACGATGCCCGAGATCAGGAGCACCGGGGTATGACCGAGCGTCGGGTGTTTCTTGACGAAGTCGCAGATCTGGTAGCCGTCCATGTCCGGCATGATGACGTCGCAGACGATCAGGTCCGGCGCCTCGCGGCCGATCTGCTCGAGGGCCTCGGTACCCGAGGCTGCGGACAGCACCTCGATCCGTCGGGACTCGAGCGCTCGCTGCACCACCTTGCGGACGCTCAAGCTGTCGTCGACCACCAGTACCTTGGGCATGACCTAGGCTTCTCCCGTTCGTGTCGCGCGAGTGGCGGCCGGCTCCCGGCCCCCCCCGGCGCCTTGGCTCATCTCGTCCATCTCCTGGGCCACGCTCAGGAGCAGTTGCTCGACCGAGCGAGAGATGGTCCGGGGCCGGCCCGCCATGGCCTCGCGGTCCACCCGGTTGAAGCAGAATCGCGCCTCACCTTCGCGCTGGGAGGCGGCGACCATCGCGGCGAACGCGGGCTCGCCCGTGCGCTCCGCGAACTCGGCGTGCACCACCCGGCCCGCCTCGAACAGGATGATCCCCTCCCCCTTCGACAGTGAGAGGTGGAGCTCACCGGTCTTGACGCCGAGAGAGATCACCTGGGTCAGCTCGGTGAGATCCATCACTCCGAGCGAGCCCTGGAAGCTGCTTCGTGCCGCCTCGACCGGAGGCTTCGCCCGGGGCGGGGGCGGGACGGCGGCCGCGGCGGGCGCGGGCATCGGGACGGGGGTGACCGCGGGTGGTCGGGCCGGCATCTTGGCCGGCGCCTTCGACACGGGCGGCGGCGGCTCGGCACGAAGCTTGGCAGGCGCGGACGCCGGCACGTCGCCCAGGAGCTCCTGGACGCGGGTCATGACGGTCGCCAGCGTGAAGTCGCCGGTCACGGTCATGTCCACCCCGGCCTCCGTCGCGGCCAGCGCGATCGGCCGATCGCGCCCGGCCAGGAGGAGGAACGGGGTGTCCTTCGTGGCCGGGTCGCGGCGGACCATCGTGAACAGCTCGTAGCCGTCCATGTCCTGCACCTTGGCGTAGCTCACGATGAGGTCGGGCTGCTCCCATTCCAGCATGGTCAGCGCGAACGATCCGCTGGTGGCCACCGCGGCCTCGTAGCCGGCCTCGGTCAGGGCGTGGGCAAGAGCCGCGCGACTGTCCTGGTTGGCATCCACCACGAGCACCTTCGCGTTGGCCACCGGCTAGTCCGCCATCGTTCCGGAGCGCCCGGCCACCGCGAGGACCGCTTCCGGCACGCTCGTGACCGAGGCCACGAGCCGGATGAAGCTCTGCTCTTCCACCGGCTTGGCGACGTAGTGCCGGACCCCCAGCCGACGCGCGAGCCCGACGTGCTTGGCACCGGCCCGCGTGGTCAGCACGATGACCGGCACCTCCCGAGTGGTGGAGCGGCGGCGAAGATCCTCGATCAGCGCGTAGCCGTTCACCCGCGGCATCTCGAGGTCGGTGATCACCACGTCGACCGTCTGCTCGGTGAGCTGCTGGATCGCATCCTGGCCGTCGACGGCGGTGAGCACGTCGAAGCCGGCCTTCTCGAGCATCTGTCCGACGAACTTGCGGATGCTGACCGAGTCGTCCACCAGCAGGATCCGCGAGCGGGCCTCGTCCGCCCGCTCTTCCTCTCGGGACGTGGTCGTCGGCATCGCCGGAGAGGTCGCCGCGGCCTCACGCAGCCGGGTCGGGTCGAGGAGCAGGATGACCCGCCCTTCGCCGGAGATGGTGGCTCCCGAGAACGGGCCCACGCCCTCGAGCAGCGTCCCGAGGCTCTTGATGACGATCTCCTCCTTCCCGAGCAGCTCGTCGACGACCACCCCGAACGGTTTCCCACCACCACGCAGGACGACCACTGGCAGCCGCCTGGACGGCCGCGTGGCCTTGAGCCCCAGAACCCGGTCGAGTCGGACCAGGTCCAGCGCCTGGTCGTCCAGCCGGACCGAGTCACGGCCGCCCGCGGTCACGATCTCGGAGGGCGCGACCGGACGCATCACGCTCACCGCGGTGAGCGGGAATGCGAGAGTTTCGGGACCGCAGCGCACCATCAGGGCGTCGGCGATGGCGACGGTGAGTGGCACCTTCAGCGTGAATCTGGTCGAGCGACCCGGCTCGGTCTCGACGTGAATCTCTCCGTCGAGTCGGCTCACGTTGGTCCGCACCACGTCCAGCCCCACTCCGCGCCCGGACGTACGGGTGATCGCCGCAGCGGTGCTGAATCCGGTGACGAAGATCAGGTTGAGAGCGTCCCGATCCGAAAGCGCGGCGGCCTCCCCGGCCAGCAAGAGGCCGCGCTCCACCGCCCGCCGACGGAGGAGGTCCGCGTCGATCCCGCGGCCATCATCCTCGACCTCCACCAGGATGAAGCCACCCGCCTGGGAGGCCGAGAGTGTCAACCGACCCTGCGCGGGCTTGCCGAGACGCTCACGCTCATCGGTCGACTCGATCCCGTGCCCGATGGCGTTCTGGATCAGGTGCAGGAGCGGATCCGCGATCTGCTCGATGACGCTGTTGTCGACCTCGGCCGTCTCGCCTCGAACCGTCAGCGCGACCGCCTTCCCGGTGGCGCGGGCCGCCTCCCGCACCTGCTGGGCCACCCGGGTGAAGAGACGTCCGACGGGCACCATGCGCGCCCGGGTGATCTCCTTGCGCAGCGCCGCGGTCAGGCGCTGAACCTGGGCGGTGTCCTCCCGGATGCTCCGCAGGAGGGCCGCGTGCTGGATCTGGACCTCGCCCACGTCGGCCGACATCTCGGCGACGCTCCGGGCCAGGATGTTGACGTCGTCGTACCGGTCGAACTCCAACTCCGCGAAGAGCTCGGACAGATCGCGGAGGTCGCCGACGGCGTCACGTACCGGGCCGCCGGCCTCGGTGGCGCGCGGGGGCATTCCGAGCGCGTGGCGCCGAAACTCGAAGTCGCGCCCCACTTGCCCGAGCCGCGTTCGGCTGACGAGCAGCAGCTGGCTCACCTGATCGAGCTGGCCCAGTCTCCGGTCGAGTCGGCTTCGCGCGATCATCAGCTCGCCGACCAGGTTCATCAGGGTGTCGAGGCGCTCGACCGCCACGCGGATGCTGGGACCGGTGGGCGCACTGACCGAGCGCAAGGCCGGGCGGGGCAGCGCCTCCAGCCGGGCCAGGAACTCCGGCCGTACGAGCCCCGGCAGCACCGGTACGAGGGGAGGGGCCGGGGAAGCGGGCACGGTCTCCACCTCGGGGGCGGCCACCGACGTGAGCGGATCCTCCTGTGCCATCACCGGCACCGGGCGGTCGCCGACCGCCGACGCCATCAGGGCGCGGAGGTCCTGGGTGGCCCCCTCCAGGGCGAGCGCGGTCTCCGAGGAGACCGCGGTGCCCGTCTGGAGCACCTGCTTGATCGCGGTCGTCCCCACGAAGATCGCCTCCGTCACCGCCGACGTCATCGCGAGCCGGTTCTCACGAACGGCGCCGAGCAGATCCTCGATCTGATGCGCGGCGTCGCCGATCGGCGCGCAGCCGACCGTGTAGGCGGCGCCCTTCAGCGTGTGCACGGACCGGAAGACGGTCGCCAGCGTCTCCTCATCCCGCGCGCCGCCCTCGACGGCCAGCAAAGCGGTGGTCATCGCCTCGAGGTGCTCGGTGGCCTCGGGCAGGAAATACTCCAACACCTCGTTGCCGTCGGCGAAGAAGCGGTCGAGCGCGGCGGCGATCGGCGACCGAACTGGGGCGGGCCCCGCCGCCGGAGCCGAAGGCATCGCGCCGATCGCCCGCGCGGCGGCGGGAGCGGACGCGAGAAACGCAGGGTAGCGGGCCTTGAACTCACCAACCCTGGCCGCGTCCTCCACCCCGACCGCGCTGATTCCGTCGAAGACTTCCTTCAGAAGCCCCACCAGACCGCCCAGGAACCCGGCCGTCCGCGCTCGCTCCTCCGCGGAAGCGGCGGCCGCGCGCTCGAGCAGTCGCTCGGCGGCGCCGGCGAGATCCGACACGCCCGGGAAGCCGTAGAGCGCCGCGGACCCCTTCAGACGATGCGCGAGCACCCCGAGAGGCGCCAGGGTCGCGGTCGCCGGAGCCTCGGCACCGGTCAGCTGATCCAGGCCTTCCTCGAGAGCCCCGGCAGTATCCCAGGCCTCCATGAGGAAGATCCCCAGCATCAGCTCGCGCTCACGTCGCTCCGCCATGCGGGTCCTCAGCTCCCCAGCTTGAAGCGGGAGAGCTTGACGGTGAGCTCCTCGGCCAGCCGGGCCAGCTGCTCGACGTTGCTCCGGCTCTGTTGAACCCCCTGCTCGGTCTTGACCGCCGCTCCGGCGATCGCCTGGACCGCGCCCGCCATCGCCTCCGCCCCGCGGACCTGCCGCTGGGAGGCCTGGGAAATCTCGGCCGCCAGCTCGGAAGAGGTCTGCGAGATCTTACCGATCTCCTGGAGGGCCTCCTCCGCCTTGAGGCTCACCTCGTAGCCCGACTCGACTTCGTGGGTACCGGATTCCATCGCGACCACCGCTTCCTGAGTCTCCACCTGCACGCCCTTGATCAGGGTGCCGATGTCGCGGGTGGCCTGGGTGGCTCGTTCGGCGAGCTTCCGGACCTCGTCGGCGACCACCGAGAAGCGCAGGCCCGCCTCGCCGGCTCCCGCCGCCTCGATCGAGGCGTTGAGGGCCAGCAGATGGGTCTGAGCCGCGATGTCCTGGATGGTGTTCACGATGTCGGAGATCTCGAGCGAGCGATCGCCCAGCGACTTGATCTTCTTGGAGATCGTCTGCACCTCGGCCCGGATCTGCTGCATGCTCGACAGGCTGTTACGCACCGCCTCCTCGCCCTTGCTGGCGGCCTGCAGCACCTGGCGCGCGGCCTTGGCGCTCTGGTCCGCGCTGTCGGCCACCTGGCGCACCGACACCATCACGTCGGATACCGATCGCGTCACGCTCGACGCGTCGTGGGACTGGGTCTGCGCGGCCATCGCGAGTTCGCCGGTGATCTTGATGGTGTCCTGGGAGCCGGCGGTGACCCGGAGGGCAGCCTGTCGGACGTCGCCGACGACGGTGGCGATCTCCTCGACCATCAGGTTGATGGCGTCGACCACGTTGCCGAGCACGTCCCAGGTGACCTCACCGCGTCGCGTGAGGTCGCCCTTGCCGATCTCGACGACCGTGTCGAGGAACTTGATGATGTTCTGCTGCAGGTCCTCGCGCTTCCGCCGCTCCTCGTCCCGATCGGCCTCGGTCTGCACGAGCTTCCGGAGACGCACGATGGACTCGTTGAACGTGATCGCCATCTGACCGATCTCGTCGCGGGACGTGACCGGCACCAGCTGCGACAGGTCCCCCCGCCCCACCCGCTCGGCCCCGGCCATCAGGGCGTTCACCGGTCGGGTGATACGCTGCGCGAAAATCACCCCCGCCAGGCCCGCCGCGACCGCGATCCCCCCGAACACCAGCAGAAGGAAGTTGCCGGCCTGCACTGCGGCGGCGGTGATGATCGTCTTGTCCATGCCCACCCGCACCGTGCCGAGCTGTCCGCCCAGCATGGGCACCCCGATGTCGATGATCTCCCGCTCCCGGCCGGTCCGGGGATCCGGATAGGTGATCTCCCGCACCTGCGGGCGCGCGGCGTGCCCGGGGACCACGTTCTTCTCGACGATGCCCTTGGGCACCACCGGGGCGAAGGTGTGGGCGATGAACCCGCGCTGCGGATCGTAGACCATCACGTAGGCGACACCGGTGATCTTCGCGAACTCGTCCACCTGCGCCTGGACGGTCGACGCGTCGCGGTTGACGATGAGGTCCGCGCCGGAGCTGGCCAGGCTGTTGGCGATCGCGCTGCCCTTGTCGGTGAACTCCCGGGTCAGGTTGTCCTGCAGCGACCGGTACGCCACCGTCCAGCTCACCGCGGCGAGGGGCACCAGGACCAGGACCAGGAACACCGTGATCTTGCCGAGGAGGCCGAATCGCACGCGATGCGCCGGGCCCGAGCCGACGAGATGCTCCCCACCGGGAAGACCACCCTCCGCGCCCTTTCTCATGGCACGCCTCCGCCAGACCCGCTTCGCGGCGTTCATCTCGCCCTCAGACCTTCACCGCCGCCGACCAGTCCACGATCGGCACCCAATGGTCGCTGTCCACCCGCGTGAAGTACACGCTGTCCAGGCCCTGATGACGCTCGGGCGTGAACGTCAGTGGCGCGCCGATCCCCAGATCGAGCCCGCGCAGCGACTCGAGCGCCTGGCGGAAGCCCGGGCGGCCCGCGTTGGCGCCCGCGCGCTTCAGCGCCTCGGTGATGACCCGCGCGTTGACGTAGCCCTCGAGGCTGATGAAGCTGTACTTCTGAGGCGCGTACTGGGCGTCGCGAATCGCCTCCGGCACCGGAGGGTTGTGCTTGTCCATCAGGGCCCGGTACTCGGCTACCCCGGGCAGGGTGGTGTCGTCGTAGCTCGGCACGACCTGGGAGTTGATGAGCCCTCGGGTGTAGTCGCGGCCCTTGGCGCGACCGTGCTTCACGAGCAGGGCAAGCATCGCGTCCGAGCCCACGAACGAGACGTTGGAGATCGGCACCGCGAAGCCGGCGTCGCGCGCGGAGCGCACGAAGGCGGCGCAGCCCTGGTAGGCGCCGGTGCAGAGCACCACGTCACAGCCGGCCTCACGAAGGGCGGTGACCGCGATGCCCATGTCCTCGTCGAAGGTCGCGTTTCGGACGTAGGTCGCCTCCGCGACGATCCGGGCGTTGCGGGCCGCGAGGGCGCGCGCGACCCCGTCAGTGCCGCTGCGGCCGTAGGCGTCGACCTGGTAGTAGACGCCGAAGCGGCGCGCACCCGCCTGCCAGAAGCGCTCCACCAGTGCCTGCATCTCCTGGCGATAGGAGGCCCGCACATTGAAGACCTGGTCGACGTAGGGTGCCTCGCGCTGGGGCTGCGCGCCGGTGAAGTTGCCGACCAGGACCACGTTCTGATCCGCGTACTGCTTGATCACCGGCAGGGCGCGCGTGAGTGTCGGCGTTCCCACATAGTTGGAGAGGAAGAAGACCTTCTCGCGATCGAGCAGTTGGATCGTGTTGCGAATGCACGGCTCGGGGTTGTAGCTGTCGTCGAGCGCCACCACCGAGATCGAGCGCCCGAATACGCCGCCCCGCGCGTTGATCTCGCTGTAGTAGGCCTGGGCCCCGCGATACAGCTCGGCGCCGAGTCCGGCCGCGGAGCCGCGGAACGCGGCGCTCATCCCGATCCGGATCTCGTTCGCGGAGGCGCCCTGGGCGACGGCGGATTTGGCCAGCACACCTCCCGCCACGCCGCCGGTGAGGAGACCGAGAAAGTCGCGGCGGTTCATGCCTCGCTCCTTCCCGCGGGCTCGTCCGTGCCGAGCGTAGCCCGGAGGACGGCCAGGATCCGTGGAACATCCAGCAGGGCGAGCGTCTCGCCGGCCCAGGTGATCCATCCCGAGACGAGCAGAGGGGAGGCGTGGCCTCGCGGAGCGGTGGGGCCGTCCGGCGAGAGCACGTCGTCGAACGGCTCGAGCCCGAGCACGGTCTCCACCGCGACCGCGGCGAGAAGAGGGCCGTCACGCAGGACGAGCGTGCGGACGGTCCGAGCCGGGCGAAGCTCGGGGAGATCCAGCAAGGGACCAACGTCGACGATCGGCACCACCGTGCCTCGAAGGTTGGCGACGCCGAGCAGGAGGCGTGGCGCGCGCGGCACCGCGGTGAGGTCGTCGAACACAGCCACCTCACGCGCGCTGCGCACGTCCACCGCGAATCGTGCGCCCGAGAGAGCGAACAGGCAGGCGCGGAGCGCCGGCGACGCGTCCGGAAGCGCGGACGGGAGCGCGACGGCGCCCGGAGTTTGGACCATTGGCCTACTTCACGAACTGGCGGACCACGCCGAGGAGCTGCTCGGCGGTGAACGGCTTGGCCAGGTAGTCGGCGGCGCCCTGCCGCTGACCCCACAGCCGATCGCTCTCCTGGTTCTTCGAGCTCACGAAGACGACCGGGGTGTCCTTGGTGCGGGGATCACGCCGGATGCCGCGCAGCACTTCGTAGCCGTTGCGCTTGGGCATCACGATGTCGAGGAGGAGCACGTCGGGCCGCTCCTCCACCACGCGATCCTCGAGTAGCTCGCCATCTCGGTAGGAGACCACCTGGTGGCCGGCGGCCTTGAGAATGCTCTCGATCACCTTCAGCTCCGACACCGCGTCATCCACCACCATGACCTTGCCCAAGAGCTCATCCTCCCCAGCTGAGGTTCGCACCTGCTCACCTGGAGCCCCGGCCCGCAACAGGGGGCCCACTAGAGGCTACGCAGGGGGATGCATCTACTGCAAACCCCCTACCAACCGAGGTTTTCTACCCGCTTGGACGGCATGTGCAAGGGGGACAGGGAGATGTCATGGATTCAAGGCTTTCGGGGCTATCCGGGCCCGTTTTGCGGCTCTCGCCCGCTTCAGTGACGACAGGTGGACGTCCGCCCAGTGACGCCCACTGTCAGGACAGGTGCCCCTGACCGTCGCCCGCCCAGCCCACTGGGCAGCGATCGTGGTCACCGCAACCCGAGCTGTGAGCCCCGGGGTGGCCGGCGCCGGGTCCCCAACTTGCGATGATCAGGGCCGTATGCTAGCGTAGCCGTGCGTTTTTTATGGAACTCTCACCCGCCGTCCCGCAGACCCTCTGACAAGGAGACCCTCGATCCATGGCCGAGTCCACGCTCCATCTCACCGAGACCAGCTTCGACACCGAACTGGGCAAGCACCACGAGCTCATGATGGTCGACTTCTGGGCCGAGTGGTGCGCCCCCTGCCGGGCCATCGCCCCGACGCTCGAGGAGCTGGTGCGTGAGGGCAACGGCGCCGTGACCCTGGCGAAAGTGAACGTGGACGAGCAGCCGGCGCTGGCGGCTCGCTACGGTATCCGGTCGATCCCGACCATCCTGTTCGTCAAGGGTGGCCAAGTGCTCGATCAGGTGATCGGCGCCGTGCCCAAGGCC
Source organism: Candidatus Methylomirabilota bacterium (assembly GCA_035312605.1). Classification (GTDB taxonomy): domain Bacteria; phylum Methylomirabilota; class Methylomirabilia; order Rokubacteriales; family CSP1-6; genus CAMLFJ01. Next base: position 8,845 of record DATGBR010000375.1, on the reverse strand, counting down.
CAGCTCAAGAAGAAGCTGGACGCCAACACCTGAGCGACCCCATGTCGACGGTGGGGCCTGGTCTGCCCCCGCTCTCACCGACGCGTGAGGAGTTTCACGCCCTGGCGGCCCAGGGCAACCTGATCCCGATCTTCGCCGAGCTCGCCGCGGACCTCGACACCCCGCTGTCCGCCTTCCTGCGGCTCCGACCCGGCCCCTACGCCTTCCTCCTCGAGTCGGTCGAAGGCGGCGAGAAGTGGGCCCGTTACTCGTTCCTGGGCACCGACCCGCACCTCGTGTTCACCGCCAAGGGCAGCCGGGTCAGCGTGCGGCGGTCCGACGGGACCACGGAGCTGCTGCCGAGCCGCAACCCGTTCGAGACCCTGCGCGGCCTACTCGCTCAGTTCAAGCCGGTCCCGGTGCCGGGCCTGCCTCGATTCCAGGGCGGGGCGGTGGGATTCCTGTCCTACGACATGATCCGCCACGTCGAGCGTCTCCCGGCCACGGCCAAGGACGACCAGAAGCTCCCCGACGCGGTGTTCATGTTCACGGACAGCCTGCTGGTCTTCGACAATCTGCGCCACCGGCTGCTCGTGATCGCCAACGCCCATATCGGCAAGACCGATCCCGCCTCCCTCGACCGGGCCTACGACGCGGCCGTGGTGAAGATCGGCATGCTCCTGGGCAACCTGAGACGGCCGGCCCGGTCCCCCGCCCCGCTCACCCTGCCCCCGGTGGAGCCCCTGGTGGCCCTGGGCGACGAGGGGTTCACCTCGACCATGGACCAGGCGACCTTCATGGATGGGGTCCGCCGAGTGAAGGAGTTCATCGCGGCCGGCGATGCCTATCAGGTCGTGATCTCGCGACGGCTCGACGCCGAGCTTCGCGCCGATCCGTTCACGGTCTATCGCGCGCTCCGCACCATCAACCCCTCGCCGTACCTGTTCTTCCTTCGCCTCGGCAAGACCAGCATCGTGGGGTCTTCGCCGGAGGTGCTGGTACGCCTCGAGGACGATCGGGTGGAGGAGCGGCCCATCGCGGGCACGCATCCGCGCGGGCGGACCGAGGAGGAAGACGCCCGGCTGGCGAGCGAGATGCGCGCCGACCCGAAGGAGCGCGCCGAGCACGTCATGCTGGTCGACCTGGGCCGTAACGACGTCGGCCGGGTTAGCCGGATCGGCTCCGTCGAGGTGTCGGAGTTCATGGTGGTGGAGCGCTACTCGCACGTGATGCACCTGGTGAGCCACGTGCGGGGCTGCCTCGAGCCGGGCAAGGACGCCTTCGACGTGCTCGCAGCCTGCTTCCCGGCCGGCACCCTCACCGGAGCACCCAAGATCCGAGCGATGGAGATCATCGAGGAGATCGAGGCGACCCGGCGCGGCCCGTACGGCGGCGCGGTCGGCTACATCTCGTACTCCGGCAACCTGGATTCGTGCATCACCATCCGCACGGTCGTGTGCCACGGGCGGCGGGCCTCGATCCAGGTCGGGGCCGGGATCGTGGCCGACTCGGACCCGAAGACGGAATGGCTCGAGACGTGCTCGAAGGCCCGGGGCATGATCCTGGCGCTGCGGATCGCCTCCCAGGAGCCGGCGCGATGATCCTGGTCCTCGACAACTACGACTCGTTCACCTACAACCTCGTGCAGTACATGGGCGAGCTCGGCGCCACCATGCACGTGGCGCGCAACGACGCGCTCACGGTCGACGACGTGGAGGCGCTCGCCCCGGAGGCGATCGTGATCTCGCCCGGGCCCGGCAACCCCAACGGGGCCGGCATCTCGCTCGGGCTGATCGAGCGCTTCCACGCACGGGTGCCGATCCTGGGCGTCTGCCTGGGCCACCAGGCCATCGGGCAAGCCTTCGGTGGGACGGTGGCCCGCGCGGGCCGGCAGATGCACGGCAAGACGTCGGCGATCGCGCACGATGGCCGCGGCGTCTTCCGTGGGCTTCCCGCCGGCTTCGAGGCGACGCGCTATCACTCGCTGGTGGTCCTCGAAGCGGGTCTTCCCGCAGATCTCGAGATCACTGCGCGGGCCGAGGACGGCGAGATCATGGGCCTTCGTCACCGGCGCCATCCCGTCGAGGGCGTGCAGTTCCATCCCGAGTCCATCCTCACCACCCAGGGCAAGGCGCTGCTGGGGAATTTCCTCGAGCTCTGCTCCGTCGCCGCCCCCGCATGAAGGCATCCGAGCCACCCGAACGGGTGGGGCTGGGGCAGCTGGGCGAGCGCGGGCTGATCCGCCGGATCAGGCGGAGCGGGGTCGCGACCGAGGGCGCGCCGGGGATCGAGGTCGGGATCGGCGACGACACGGCGGTCATCACGGTTCCTCCCGGCCATCGCCTGCTCGCCACCACCGATCTCCTGATCGAGGACGTCCACTTCCGGCCGAGCTCCGCCAGCCCGGCCGACATCGGATGGAAGGCCCTCGCGGTCAATCTCTCCGACATCGCCGCGATGGGCGGCATCCCCCGGTGGGCGCTGGTGGCCCTCGCCGTCCCCGTAGGAACCGAGGTCGCGGCGGTGGACGGGTTCTACGCCGGCATGGGGGAAGCGGCGGCGCCCCACGGAGTGACGGTCGTGGGGGGCGACACCTCGGCCTCGCCGAGCGGCTGGATGGTGAACGTGACCCTGCTCGGCGTCCACCCCGGCGCTGCGCGGCTCAGGTCGCACGCGCGTCCGGGCGACGCGGTGGCGGTCACCGGAAGCCTCGGCGCGTCCGCCGCCGGGCTGTATGCCCTCGAGATGGGGCCGGACCGGGCGCACGCGGCCGGGCTCGCCGCGGGCCCGCTGGCCCAGATCGTGGCGACCCACCTGCGGCCGCGGGCCCGTGTCGCCGAGGGCCGCTGGCTCGGCGAGGCAACGGGGGTCCACGCGATGATGGACTGCTCGGACGGGCTGGTCACCGATCTCGAGCACATCTGTCGCGAGAGTGGGGTGGGCGCTCGCGTGAGGCTCGACCGTGTCCCGGTGGCCGCGGCGGCTCTGGCCGCGGGCCGGGCCCTCGGGGCCGACGCGCGGGATTGGGCCGTCGGGGGCGGCGAGGACTACGAGCTGCTGCTGACCTGCGAGGCGTCCGCGGCCGAGCGGCTCGCGTCGGGCCTCGCCTCGGCGACCGGGACGCCGCTCACGATCATCGGCCGCATCGAGGGGGCCGCCGGGAGCGTGGTGTTCGTGGACGCCGACGACGAGCCGGTGGCGGTGCGGAGCGGCTACGAGCATTTCCATGGATAGCGGCGTGGACGGCCGCCTGGTCCCGGAGCTGATCGGGCTCGGCGCGCTGCTCCTGGTGTCCGCCCTGCTCTCGGGCGCCGAGGCCGCCTACTTCTCACTCGGCCGGACGCGGCTCAAGGAGCTCGCGGAGCAGCAGGGCCGGACGCCGGGTCCGCTGGCCCCGCTCCTGGCCCAGCCCCACGAGCTGCTGGTGACCCTGCTGGTCGGCATCACGGTGGTGAACATCGGCGCCTCCGCGCTGGCCGCGGCCATCGCGGAGCAGGTCTTCGGGTCCAAGGGCCTGGGCATCGCGATCGCGGGCATGGTGTTCCTGCTCACCGTCTTCGGCGAGGTCCTGCCCATGACCCTGGCCGTCGAGCACCCGCTCCGCTTCTCGGCGTGGGTGAACCGGCCGGTGGCGTGGCTCTCGATCCTGCTGAAGCCGATCCGCGCCGGGCTCGGCGCCTTCACCGCCATCACCCTGAGGCTGGCCGGCTCCGAGCACCAGGCCGGGCGGCCGGAGATCTCCGAGGAGGAGCTGCGCACTCTGGTGGACGTGGGAGCGCGGGAGGGTGTGGTGGAGCGCAGCGAGCGCGAGATGATCCATCGCGTGTTCGAGCTGGAGGACACCCTCGCGCGCGAGGTGATGGTCCCCCGTCCCGACATGTTCTGCCTCGACGTCACCACCGAGACCCCGCGGCTCCTCCCGCTCCTGCGCGAGCATCTCCACTCGAGGGTGCCGGTCTTCGAGGACACCATCGACCAGATCGTCGGGGTGCTCTACACCAAGGACCTGCTTCCCTACCTCGACGGCCTGCCGCCCACCTTCGACCTACGGCAGCACCTGCACCCGCCGTACTTCGTCCCGGGCTCGAAGCGCGCCGACGCCCTGCTGCGCGAGTTTCAGGCCAAGAAACTCCACCTCGCCATCGTGGTGGACGAGTACGGCGGCACCGCCGGGCTCGTGACCCTCGAGGATCTGCTCGAGGAGCTGGTGGGCGAGATCCGCGACGAGTACGACGAGGACGAGCGCCTGATCCAGCGGGTGGCACCGCGCACCTTCCGCGTCTCGGGCCGCCTGCCCATCGACGAGCTGAACGCGGCCACCGGCCTCGCGATCCCCAATGAATCGTTCGACACCGTCGGAGGCTGGGTGCTCGACCTCTTCGGGCGCGTGCCCCACAAGGGCGAGAAGAAGGAGTCGGACGGCGTCCGGGTGGCGGTCGAGAAGGTCGAGCGGACCCGGGTGCTCGAGGTGCTGGTGACCCTGCCCGAGGTCGCCTCCCGCAGCGAGGCGGCGTGATCTACGTCTGGATCATCGGCCTCTCCCTGCTGGTGACCGCGCTCTTCTCGGCCGCCGAGATGTCGTTCATCGCGGCCAACCGGGTCCGCCTCCGGCACATGGCGGAGGGCGGGAACCGCACCGCGATCCGGTACCTGGACGCGTTCCGCAGTCCCGAGCGGCTACTCTCCACCGCGATGATGGGCGTGACCATCGCCCACGTCACCGCGTCGTCGGTGGCGACGTGGGCGCTCCTGCCGATGGCCGGCGGGGCGGCCGCGCTCCTGGTCACGGTGGCGCTCACCCCGATCATGCTGGTCTTCGGCGAGGTCATCCCGAAGGCGGTCGCGCGCGAGCGGGCCACCGGGCTCATCCTGTGGCTGTTCCCGGTGATCGAGGCGCTGGGCCGCCTGCTGACCCCGCTCACCTGGGGCGCCAACGCCCTCGTGGGCCGGGCCCTGTCCCTGTTCGGGCGCGCGCGGACCAGTACCCGGCAGTTCGTCTCCCGCGAGGAGCTGAAGCTCCTGCTCCAGATGGAGCCCGAGGAGGCGGACGTCACGGTGAGCGAGGCCGAGATGATCGACAAGATCTTCGACCTCGGCGAGACCGCGGTGCGCGAGGTCATGGTGCCGCTGGTGGACGTGGCCGCGCTTCCCGAGACCGCCTCGCGGGCGGACGCGGTCCGCCTCATCCAGGAGCGCGGCTTCTCGCGCATCCCGGTCTTCACCGACCAGGTCTTCAACATCGTGGGGGTGGTCACCGCGATGGATTTGCTGCGGCGCGGCGGCGAGGCGCCCGACGTGCGGGCGCTGATGCGTCCGGCCACCTACGTCCCGGAGACCAAGCGCATCGACGACCTCCTCCGCGAGCTGCAGAAGAACCGGGTGCAGCTGGCGGTGGTGGTCGACGAGTACGGCGGCGCGGTCGGCATCGTCACCGTCGAGGACATCGTCGAGGAGGTGGTGGGGGAGATCCGCGACGAGCACGACCGCACCCCCGACACCGTGGAGCGCCTGCCCGACGGGAGCTACCGGGTCGCGGGGCGGGCCAGCCTCGACGAGGTCAACGAGGCCCTGGAGTGGGACCTGCCCAAGGGCGACTTCGAGACGGTCGCCGGCCTCGTCCTCGCCACCCTGCATCGCATCCCGCTCGTGGGCGAGGTATTCCGCGTCCGCGGCTTCACCATCACCGTGCTCGAGGCCGACAAGCGTCGCGTCCTCACGGTGCGCATCACCCCCGACAAGAAACCCACCGCTCCCGAGGTCTGACTGGGCGACCGCACTTGGTCGGCCGTGACCCGGCGCCGATCCGGGGACGTTCCGCACGAGGCAATTTTGCGGTACGGTAGGCGTCGACGCCCCGATGAGCGCCGAAGGGCGCGAAGAGGCCGAACCGCCAACCGTGACGATCGAACTCACCGACTAAGAAAGGACGACTCCCATGGCGGGCAAGATGGTCGAGTTCCCGAGCAACGGACACAGCGCGAAGGGCTATCTGGCGACGCCGGCCGCCGGCAAGGGACCGGGCGTGATCGTGATCCAGGAGTGGTGGGGCCTGGTCGGGCACATCAAGAGCGTGTGCGATCGATTCGCGGCCGCCGGCTACGCGGCGCTCGCGCCCGATCTCTATCACGGGCAGACCGCGAGCGAGCCGGACGCGGCGGGCAAGCTCTTCATGGCGCTCAACATCGAGCGGGCCGAGAAGGACCTGGCCGGAGCGGCCGGGTACCTCGCCCCGCACTCCTCGACCGCCAAGCTCGGCGCGGTGGGCTTCTGCATGGGCGGCCAGCTGGCGCTCTTCGCGGGCTGCACCAACGGAAGTGTGGGCGCGGTGGTCGACTTCTACGGCATCCATCCGAACGTGAAGCCGGACTACACCCGCCTGAGCGGGCCGGTGCTCGGCCTCTTCGCGGAGAAGGACGCGTTCGTGACCCCGCAGACCGCGCGAGAGGTGGAGGCCGCCATCAAGAAGGCGGGCAAGCCGGTGGAGATCCACATCTACCCGGGAGCGGACCACGGATTCTTCAACGACGAGCGGCCCGACGTCTACAACAAGCCGGCCGCCGAGGACGCCTGGCGGCGGACCCTCGACCTGTTCAAGAAGAACCTGAAGTAGCCAGGCCGCCTCGCGAAGCCACCCACGAGCGTCCGCGGCCTGGGGGAGTGCGGGGGCCATTTCTGGGCCCCCGCAGATGAAGGGCCTAAAGAACTAGACGGTCGACCGCCGCGGCCGCGACCGGACGCCCTACCCCGCAGCGGCGGCCGCCTTCTTCTTGCGGCCCTTGGCGGCGCCCGCGCCGGCTTCGCCCTTCCCGGCCTTCTTGTCTTCTTTGGGCGGCGCCTTCTCGGCCTTGGCGTCCTTCTTCCCCTTCTCCTTCGGGGCCTCCGGACGGTCCACGAGCTCGAGGACCACCATCTGGGCGCGATCGCCGGGGCGCAGGCCCGCCTTCATGATGCGGGTGTAGCCGCCGTGGCGCTCGCTGAAGCGGGCCGCGATGGTGTCGAAGAGCTTCTTCACCACCGTCGCGTCCGGCACCATCGACAGCACCTGCCGGCGCGCGTGCAGGTCCTCTCGCTTGGCCAGGGTGACCATGTGGTCGGCGAGGCCCCGCACCGCCTTGGCCTTGGCCTCGGTGGTCATGATCCGCTCGTGACGGAAGAGCGCGACCAGCAGGTTCCGGAAGAGCGCCCAGCGGTGCGCGGTGACGCGTCCGAGCTTGAAGCCCGCCTTGCCGTGCCTCATTTCGCGCTCCCCCGCCCGAGCGTGCCCAGCAGGTTCGGATCGATGCGCATGCCCAGGGAAAGGCCGAGTCCGGCGAGCGCGACCTTGATCTCGTCGATCGACTTCTCCCCCAGATTCTTCACCGACTCCAGGTCCTCGTCGGTCTTCTGGACCAGATCCGCCACGACCATGATCTCGTGGTTCTTCAGCGCGTTGATGGCGCGCGCGGGGAGCGGCAGGTCCTCCAGCGGCTTGGCCAGGCTCTCCTGCAGGTAGCCCTCGCCGGTTGCCTCGACCTCCTCGTCCTCCTCCTCGCGCCCTTCGGGGGCCAGGTGGGAGAAGTGCGCCTTCAGGTGGCGGGCCGCCCGGGAGAGCGCCTCCTCGGGGGACACCGCACCGTTGGTCCAGATCTCGAGGATCAGCTTCTCGTAGTCGGTGACCTTGCCGAGCCGGGCGTTCTCCACGCTGTAGGACACGCGCTGGATCGGAGAGAACGCGGCGTCCAGCGGGATCGCCCCCGCCGGCACCGTGCCCGCGGGATGCCGATCGGCCGCCACGTAACCACGACCGACGCCGATGCCGAGGTCCATCGAGAGCGACCCGCCCGCTCCCAGCGTGGCGATGTGGATCTCCGGATTCAGCACCTCGATCCCGGTCGCCTCCGACACGTCGGCCCCGGTCACCGTCTTGGGCCCCTTGGCCTCGAGGCGGGTCTCGGTGGGCTCACCGGACGGCACGTTGACGGCCAGCTTCTTGACGTTCAGGAGGACGTCGGTGGTGTCTTCCTGGACTCCCGGGATCCGGGTGTCGGGGTCCTTGACCCCCGGGATACGCACCCAGGCCACCGCCGAGCCCGGCACGATGGCCAGGAGCGTGCGACGAAGGGAGTGCCCCACCGTGAGCGCGTAGCCCTTCTCGAACGGCTCCGCGACCAGCCGCCCGTAGCGGTCGGATCGGATCTCCCACTGGATCGACTTCGGCCTCTGAAACGGAATCCTTGCCATATGCCCCTTCTGTCGGCCGCTTGGCTCTACTTCGAGAACAGCTCGACGATGAGCTGCTCCTGCACCGGGATCTGGATGTCTTCCCGGAGCGGAAGCCCGCGCACCGTACCTTTCTTCTCGTTCACGTCCAGGTCGAGCCACGGCGGAACCGGCGAGCGGCCCGCGGTCAGGTTGTCGGCCACCCGCTCCTGCATCTTGGAGCTCGACCGGAGCTGCACCACCTCGCCCACCTTCACGATGAAGGACGGAATCGACACCTTCCGCGCGTTCACCTGGACGTGGCCGTGGCCGATCATCTGCCGGGCCTCCCGGCGGGAGGCGGCCATGCCGAGGCGGAACACCACGTTGTCGAGGCGCCGCTCGAGATACTTGAGCAGGTTCTCGCCGGTGATGCCCTTGTCGGCCTCCGCCCACGCGAAGTACCGCCGGAACTGTGCCTCGAGCACGCCGTAGATGCGCTTGGCCTTCTGCTTCTCGCGCAGCTGGATGCCGTACTGGGTCGGCTTGGTACGACCCAGCCCGTGCTGGCCCGGGGGATAGTTCCGCCGCTCGATCGCGCACTTCTCGGTGAAGCAGCGCGATCCCTTCCAGAACAGCTTGATGCATTCACGCCGGCACAGCCGGCAGACGGCGGCTCGGTATCGTG
>DATGBR010000374.1:0-28017 GCA_035312605.1 Candidatus Methylomirabilota bacterium | reverse complement strand
GACGCGGGTCTCGTGCTGGACGCCCTCCTCGCCGAGGTGCGCGACCGGCTGAAGAGCAAGCCGCGCGGCCGCAAGGCGGAGGTCAGCCGGCAGATCTCCACCATGAAGGCGGAGTGGATGGCCCAGTGGATGCCCAAGCTGACCGCCCACGACAAGCCGCTCTCGCCCTACCGGGTGATCTGGGATCTGCTCCACACGGTGGACGTGGCCAACACCATCATCACCCACGACGCGGGCAGCCCCCGCGACCAGCTCTCGCCCTTCTGGGAGAGCACGCAGCCGCTCACCTACATCGGCTGGGGCAAGACCACCCAGCTCGGCTACGGGCTGGGCCTGGCGATGGGAGCCAAGCTCGCCCGCCCGGAGGCGCTCTGCATCAACGTGTGGGGCGACGCGGCCATCGGCTTCACCGGCATGGACTTCGAAACCGCGGTGCGCGAGCGCATCCCGATTCTGTCGATCCTGCTCAACAACTTCTCGATGGCGATCGAGCTGCCGATCATGAAGACCGCCACCGAGAAGTACCGCTCCACCGACATCAGCGGACACTACGCGGACATGGCGAAGGCCTTCGGCGGCTACGGCGAGCGCATCAGCGAGCCCGGCGAGATCATCCCCGCGATCAAGCGCGGCATCGCCAAGACCCGGGAGGGCGTCCCGGTCCTCCTCGAGTTCATCACCGAGAAAGAGATCAACTTCTCGATCTTCAAGTAAGCGCGCCTCCTCCCCTTCCCCCTCTCCCCTCCGGGGAGAGGGCAGGGTGAGGGGGTCGTGAGGGGGTCGAAGCGAGGGGGCTCGGAGCCGTCATGACCTATCGTCTGGCCCCGATGTCCCCCGAGATCCTCGTCCTCACCATCGTGCTCCTCTCCCTTCCCCTGGTCTTCCTGGCGCTGGCCGCCTTCTGGACGATGCCGCTCCTGCTCGCGCCCGCGCTCTTCATCCTCGTGATCTATGCCTGGATCTGGCCCCTCGCGCGCCCGACCGCGTTCGTGGTGCAACCGCGCGCCATCGAGATCACCTGGCCGCTCAAGCGCCAGGAGATCCCCCGCAGCGACATCCAGGCAGTGCGCATCATCGATCGGCAGACGCTGCGGCGCGAGGCGGGGTGGGGCATGCGGGTCGGCGCCGGCGGGCTCTTCGGCGCCTTCGGCTACCTGTGGACGACCCGGCGGGGGCTGGTACGCATGTTCGTCTCCCGCACGGACCGCTTCGTGTGGATCGAGCGCAAGAGCGAGCGGCCCTGGCTGATCACCCCCGACCAGCCCGACGCCTTCGTCCGGGCGCTCTCCATCCATGGCTGATCTCACGTATCGCTCGCCCAAGACCGAGGTGCGGCCGAGCCCGATCCACGGCCAGGGCCTCTTCGCGCGGACCGCCATCACGGCGGGCGAGATCGTCGCGGTGAAGGGCGGCCACGTGCTCACCGGGGCGCAGTGGGCGTCGCTCGAGCCCGCGCTCGGCGCCGCCGACATCCAGATCGCGGAGGATCTCTTCATCGCCCCGGTGCGCTCGGACGACCGACCCGGGAGCATGCTCTACACCAACCACTCCTGCGATCCCAACCTCGCCATCCAGGGCCAGATCGTCCTGGTCGCGATGCGGGAGATCGCCGCCGGCGAGGAGCTCACCATCGACTGGGCCACCACCGACGACGGCGATCACGAGATGGCCTGTCGCTGCGGCAGCCCGCGCTGCCGTGGCACCGTGACCGGCAAGGACTGGATGAAGCCGGAGCTGCAGGCGCGCTACCGCGGCTGGTTCTGCTGGTTCCTCGAGCGGAAGATCGCGGCGACCGATTCGCGATGAGCCCGAGCCTGGTCCTGCTCCCCGCGATGCTCTGCGACGACGCTCTCTATGCCCCGCAGACCGAGAGCTTGCGGGATCTGGTCGAGGCGCGGCCCCTCGTCGTGGCCGCGGCCGACATGACGGAGGCGGTGGCCAGCGTCCTCCAGCAAGCTCCGCCTCGCTTCGTGCTGGCCGGGACATCCTACGGCGGGAGCCTCGCGCTCGAGGTCGCGCTCGCGGCGCCGGACCGGGTCCTCGGCCTCTGGCTGACGGGATGCAACCCGGGAGCGCCTCGCGACCCCGAGGGCGCCGATCGCCTTCGCCAGCGGGTCCAGGCGGGTGAGTTCGCGGCCGTCGTCGAGGAGCTCGGTGCTCGATGCGTCTTTCCGGCCGGACCGAACGCGGCCACCGCGAGAGAGACGTTCCGGACCATGGCCCGACGCCTCGGGGCGGAGACATTCTTGCGGCAGCACGCCACCCTGTTCGGACGTCAGGATCGCCGGGGCGACCTCGCCCGCATCGAGTGCCCGACGCTCCTCACTTGGGGTCGCGAGGACGCCTTCAGCGACGTCGGGCACGCGTCCCTGATGGCTTCGCGTATCCCGAACGCCGACCTCGTCGTCCTCGACGCGTGCGGGCACTTGCCGACGCTGGAGCAGCCCGCGGCCACCACCAAGGTCGCGCGGGCCTGGTTGGAGCGTATCGAGGCCGGCGCATGAGCGGCGCCACCGATTCGACGGGACCCTACGGCGAGCTCATCACCACCACGGTCCGCGTGCTCACCTGGAACGCGTGGGGCCGGTTCGGGCCATGGGAGGCGCGCGAGACCGCGCTGATCCGGACCCTCGAGGCGCTCCAGCCTGACGTGATCGCGCTCCAGGAGTGCTGGCTCGACCGGGGCGGCGAGACCCAGGCGGCACGACTCGCCAAGGAGCTTGGTTACCACGCCGCGTACGGCGGCGGCACCTTCCTCGCTGAGGACTGGGCAACCGGATCCGGGCTCCTCTCACGGTGGCCGATCGAACGCCACGAGTATCGCGAGTTTCCGGCGCCCGCGCCCAGCGTCTGGGGTGGATCCGCCCTCTTCGGGCGCATCACCGGCCCGCGGGGGAGCCTGTCCGCCTTCTCGGTCGCCCTCGACTGGCCGCCCCACGCCAGCGCGGCACGACAAGCCTCGGTGAGGCAGCTCGTCGCCTTCGTCCTCGAGGTCGCCGGGCCCACGTTCCCGACGGTCATCTGCGGGGACTTCAACGCGCCCCCCGACGCGGACGAGCTGCGCATGCTCACCGGGCGCGCGGCCACGGCCGCGCCCGGCTTCGCCCTCTTCGATGCCTGGGAGATGGCCGGCGCCGGCAGCGGTCACACCTGGGCCCGAAGCAACCCGTGGACGGTGCCGGTGCTGTTGCCGGATCGGCGGATCGACTACGTCCTGGTGGGCCGCCCACGCCGGGGCGGGGCGGGCCACGTGGTTCGCTGTTCCCTCGCGGGGACCGAGCCGGTCGCCGGCGTCGTCCCGTCCGATCACTACGCTGTTTTCGCGGACCTCCGATACTAGCGGGCGATACTAGCGGGCGATACTAGCGCGATACTAGCGGGCGATACTAGCGGACCAGCGCCGGATGTCATGATCATGCTCCTCGATCTCGTCGCGCTGCTTTGCATCGGACTCTTCGCGGGGGCCGCGCTCTACGTCACCCTGGTCGAGCACCCCGCGCGGCTCCAGTGCGGCACCACGCTCGCGATCGCCGAGTTCGGCCCGAGCTATCGGCGCGGCGCTGCCATGCAGGCCTCTCTCGCCGCGCTGGGCTGCCTGGCCGGCGTGGGGGACTGGGCGCGCGGCCACGGCGTCCTCCCGCTCGCCGCCGGCCTCCTGATGGCGGCGGTCATCGCCTTCACCCTGGTGGTCATCCTGCCCACCAACAAGCGCCTGCTGGACCCCGCCCTCGATTCCGGCTCCGCGGAGGCGGCCACGCTCCTCGCGCGCTGGGGTCACCTCCACGCGGTGCGCACCCTGCTGGGCGGCGTCGCGCTCCTCCTCCTCGGCCTCCACCTGGTCGGAGCGCGCTGACCGTGGCGCCCGGTGCCGGAAGCCGCGGGCTGACCCCGGAGCGCTTCGCGCGCGGCATGACGTTCGAGCAGTACATGCACTTCATGGGCACGCCCGAGAACCTCGCGCGCGAGGCCGGCTGGTGGGCGGGGACCGTGCGCGTGGACTGGAGCGGTCGCCTGCGCGCGTGGTACGAGGACCTGCGGCTCCGCGACGATCAGGTCGCCGCGATCCGGTGGCTCGCCGCGCAGCCGCACGGTCCGGCCAAGGTGCTCGCGATCTCGGAGGAGTGGTCGTCGGACTGCCGCCGCGACGTCACCATCCTCGGGCGGCTCGCCGAGGCGGGCCCGCTCGAGCTCCGCGTCTTCTCGCGAGACGGTCAGCGAGTGGGGCGTGCCCCGCGGGCCGACCCGGCGGAGTCGCCCAACGCGGATCTCATGATCGCGTTCCTGCGCGAGCGGGACGGGCAGACGTATCAGTCGATCCCGATCGTGGCGTTCTACACGCGGGACTTCGAGTACCTGTACCACTACACCGAGCGGCCGGCGATCTATCACCCGTTGGACCTGTCCACCGCGATGCAGATGCGCCATCGGGGCGAAAGCCGCGAGGTGGCGTGGGAGCGCTTCCTGCGCGACTGGGGCGCGATGCAGCAGTCGCCCATCTTCAAGGTCTGGGCCCACGCCGCGATCGACGAGATGCTCTCCGCGCTGTACGAGCGGCACGTGGCCCGCCTCGCCGGGGTCGGGGCATGACGCGGGCGCGCTTTCGGGATATCTTCGACGCGTGAACGGGGCCATCCTCTTCGCGATCCTCTCCGGCCTGTCCGCGGCCACCTGGACCATCTGCCTGAAGCTCGGCGCCTCCCGGATCAGCGCGGTGCTCGGGGCGATGGTCATCACCGGCGTCGCCTTCCTGGTCAACTCGATCGCGCTGCTGGCCATGCGGGCGGGCGGGCACGACCTCGTCGTCACCCGCCAGGGCCTGTGGCTGCTCGCGGCGGCCGGCATCGCCGCCTCCGGCGTCGACATCTTCGGCCTCCTCGCCTACGAGCGCGGCCTGCGGGTCACCTCGTCGTTCCTCATCGGCGGCACCTCCACCGTGGTAGTCCTGCTGGTGGGCTTCCTCGTGCTGCAGGAGCCGCTCACCTGGGGCCGGCTGGCCGCGATCGGAATGATCGTCGGCGGCACCCTGCTCTACCAGCTGCAGGGGCGTTAGGGCGAATGGCGCGGCCCTTCCTCGAGGGCACCGACGTCGCCCACAGCTTCGGAGGCCTCCGCGTCCTCCACCGGGTGAGCTTCGCGGTGGCCGAGGGCGAGATCGTGGCGCTCATCGGACCGAACGGCGCGGGCAAGACCACGCTGTTCAACCTGATCGGGGGCCTGCTGCGGCCGTCCGCCGGCTCCATCCGGATGGACGGGCGCGAGATCAGCGCGACACCGGCCTACCGGATCGCCCGGCGAGGCCTCGGGCGCACCTTCCAGACGCCGCGGCCTTTCCTCGACCTGACCGCGGCGGAGAACGTGGCGGCGGCCGCCCTCTGGAGCGAGCGGCCGGGCGGCACGCCGGCGGAGCTGCTGGCCCTCGTGGAGCTGGGCGAGCAGGCGGCGGTGCCGGCGCGCCACCTCACCGGCGGGCGCCGCAAGCTGCTCGAGCTGGCGATGGCGCTGGCGATGCGGCCGCGCGTGATCCTGCTGGACGAGCTGCTGGCCGGTCTCACTCCGACCGAGAGCGCGCGCGCCACCGCCATCCTCCGGCGCATCCGCGACGAGCGCGGGATCGGGCTGTTCTGGGTCGAGCACGTGATGAAGGCCATCATGGCCGCCGCCGAGCGGCTCATCGTGCTGCACCACGGCGAGGTCATCTGCGAGGGGGCGCCCGCCGCGGTGGCGCGCGACCCCCGGGTGCTGGAGGCGTATCTCGGCGAGGCGATCGCGTCCTGACCGGTATCACTCCACCTCTTCCTGGCAAGGAGGCCATGGACATGACGATGCGCAGACGGCAGTTCCTCACGACGGCGGCGGGCGCGGCCACCATTCCGCTCTGGCGCGGCCGCGCGCGGGCCCAGGCCAAGCCGGTCCGCGTCGGTTACGCGATCTCGGCCACCGGGCCGTACGCGGTCGGGGCGGGCATCACCCAGGCGCCCAACTACACGCTCTGGCAGGACCAGGTCAACGCGCGCGGCGGGCTCGCGGTCAAGGGCGAGGGCCGCCGGCCCATCGAGTTCGTCTCGATCGACGATCGGAGCGAGATCGAGACCGCGGTGCGCTTCTACGAGAAGCTCGCCACCGACGACAAGGTCGACCTGATGCTCCCGCCGTGGGGCTCGGCCATGAACTTCGCGGTGGCCCCGGTGGCCACCAAGCACGGCTACCCGATGATCGGGCCCACCGCGATCTCGGGCAAGTTCAAGGAGCTGGCGCTGGCCTACTTTTACACGATGCTCGTGCAGCCGGAGCCGCAGATGCAGGCGGTGGCGGCCAAGCTCAAGGATCTGCGCGAGCAGGGCAAGATCAAGAAGATCGCGGTGGCCTACGTTAACGACCTCTTCGGCATCGAGCTGAACGCGGCCACCGGCCCCGCCTTCAAGGCGGCCGGCCTCGAGGTGGTCGACACCAAGAGCTATCCGCTCGCGGCCAAGGACCTCTCACCCATGCTGCGCGGCTTCAAGGCGGCGGGGGCGGACGCCTTCGTCGGCCTCACCTACCCGCCCGACAACATCCTGGTGACCGGCCAGGCCAAGGAGGTGGACTGGAACCCGGCGGTGTGGTTCACCGGCGTGGGCACCGCGTTCCCGTTCTACCGCGACCGCTTCAAGGGCGCGGAGGGCGTGATGGGCATCGCGGGCTGGAATCCCAAGGTGAAGTTCGCGGGCGCCAAGGAGTACTTCGACGCCCATGTGAAGAAACACCAGAAGGAGCCGGACCGCTGGGCCAGCGCGTTCGCCTACGCGTCGCTCCAGATCCTCGAGAAGTGCGTGGGCGAGGTCGGCCTCGACCACGCCAAGATCAAGTCCATGCTCGACGCCACCGAGTTCCAGACGGTGGCCGGGCCCATCAAGTTCACCAAGGGCGAGAACGTGGCCACCCCCGGCATGATCGGGCAGTGGCAGAAGAACGAGTTCGAGCTGGTGTGGCCGAAGAGCTGGGCCACCGGCACCGCGGTCGTGCCGAAGCCGGCCTGGGCGTGAAGACCCTCGTGCTGGACGTGGTGGTCGGGGGGCTCACCACCGGGGGCATCTACGCCCTGGTGGCCCTCGGCCTCAACCTCCAGTACGGGCTGATGCGGGTGCTGAACGTGGCGCACGGCGAGTTCCTGATGCTGGGCGCCTACCTGACCTACGCGCTCCACACCGGCTGGGGCGTCAATCCGCTGCTGACCCTGCTGATCACGGGCCCGACGGCCTTCGCCGTCGGGCTCGCGCTCCACCGCCTGCTCTACGCGCGCCTGCTCGAGGGCGACGCTCCCGAATCGCTCGAGTCCCGCTCGCTGCTGCTGTCCTTCGGGCTCATGTTCGTGCTACAGAACGCGGCGCTCCTGCTCTGGAGCGCCGATCTCCGGGGCTACAGCTACCTCGCGATCCCGCTCCACTGGCTCGGCACCGTGTTCCCGGCCAACCGCGTGCTCGCGGCGGCGGTCGCGCTGGGGCTCGGCCTCGCCTTCTACGTATATCTGCGCACGAGCCTCACCGGGAAGGCGGTGCGGGCCCTCATGCAGGAGCCGGAGGGCGCGCGGCTGGTCGGCATCCAGACCGCGCGCATCCACGCGCTCTGCTTCGGAGCCGGCATCGCGATGTCCGCGGTCACCGGCTCGCTCGTCAGCATGCTGTTCGAGCTCACTCCGTTCATCGGCCTGCCCTACACCGTCACCGCGCTGGTGGTGGTCATCCTGGGCGGGCTCGGCAACATGCTCGGCTGCCTGGCCGCCGGCCTGCTCCTCGGGCTGGTCGAGACCGCCGGGGTCTACCTCGCGTCGTCGGACATCCGGCTCATCTCGTCCTACGCGGTGCTGTCGCTGATCCTGCTGCTCCGGCCCTCGGGACTCTTTGGCCGCTAGGCTCGCCTGGACCACGCTCGGCGCGGCCCTCGTGCTCGCGCCGCAGGTGCTGGCCCCGTACTATCGCTCGCTCGCGCTCGCGATCCTGGCCGACGTGGCGCTCGCGGTGGCGTGGGCGATCTTCTCCGGCCCCACCCGCTATCTCTCGCTCGCCACCGGCGCCTTCTTCGGCGCGGGCGCGTACACCACCGCGGTGGTGCTGGGGCGGCTCGCGTGGCCGCTGCCGGTGCTGGCCGCCGCGGTGGTGGCCGCGGTGATGGCGCTCGTGGTCGGCACCCTCGCCCTCCGGCTGCGCGGGCCCTACTTCGCGGTCTTCACCTTCGGGCTGGCCGAGCTGGCCAAGCACACCCTGATCTGGTTCGAGACCTCCATCACCGGCACGGTGGGCCGGCTCCTCCTGAGCCCGCCGGGCGCCGTCGCGCTCTACTACACGGTGCTGGCGGTGGCCGGGCTCGCGGTGGCCACCGCGATGGCGCTGCCGCGCACGCGCTGGGGCACGGCCCTGATCGCCATCGGGGCCGACGAGGAGCGCGCGGAGACCCTCGGCGTCGCCACCACCCGCGTCAAGATCGGCGTCTTCGCGCTCAGCGCCGCGTTCATGGGCGCGATCGGCGGGGCGATGGCCCCGCGGTGGACCTACATCGATCCCCAGGTCTTCAACCCGCTGGTGTCCTTCCAGACCGTGATCATGGCCCTGCTCGGGGGCCCGGTCACCGTCGCGGGGCCGGTCCTGGGCGCGGCCTTCCTCGGCCTCCTCTCCGAGATCCTGCTCGTGAAGTTCCGCTATCTCTACATGCTGAGCCTGGGCCTGGTGCTGATCGTGGTGGTGCTGGCGCTGCCGCGAGGCCTGGCCGGCCTCGTGCGCGCCCGCCGCCCGGGTTGCGGCTCCCCCAGCCCGACGTTATAGTCGCGGGCGGAAGCGCTTCCATGCCACGTCGACCCGCCGTCATCGACAACGCCCAGGTGGCCGCCGTCTTCCGGTCGTATCCGAAGGGCGTCGCCGCGAAGCTCCTCGCGCTCCGTCCACTGATCCTGGCCGTGGCGTCGAGCACCGAGGGCGTGGGTCCGGTGGAGGAGACCCTGCGGTGGGGCCAGCCGAGCTACCTCACCGCGCAGTCGGGGAGCGGGAGCACGATCCGCATCGACCGGGTGAGATCCCGGCCGGGGCGCTACGCGATGTACTTCCACTGCCGCACCACGCTGGTCGAGACCTTCAAGCGCCGCTACCCCGGCACGTTCCGGTACGAGGGCAACCGCCCCATCCTCTTCGAGGCGGACGAAAAGGTCCCGGTCGGAGTCCTGAGCCGGTGTATCGCCCTCGCCCTCACCTATCATCGCTCGCGGGGCCGCCGGGCCTAGCGCGATGGCCCTGCGCGTCGTTCGCCTCGGGTCCCCCCGTCATTCGCACGAGGGCCTGCGCCTCGGGACCGCGCGGCGGCCTCCGCGCGGGGTGCGCAAGGAAGACTACGCGCGGCGAGATTACTTCGACGCGTGGCTGCCCGAGCTGGCCCCGAGCGCTCCGCTCGTGTCGTACGCGCTGTCGCAGCCGTTCACGCCCGCGCGCTGGGCCACCTACTCGCGCCGGTACCGGAGCGAGATGCGCGCGCCGACCGCGCGGCGGCTAATCGCGGTGCTGGCCGCGCTCTCGCGGCAGACCAGCTTCTCGGTGGGCTGCTACTGCGAGGACGAGAGCCACTGTCACCGCTCCCTGCTGAAGGCGTTGCTGATCGAGGAAGGCGCGCAGGTCGCCTGAACCGTCGTCTGACCGTCGGTCGTCCGACAACCGAAGGGAGGGGCCCATGAAGTACGGCGTGATACTTCCGATCTGGCAGCTCACGGTGGCGGAGGCGGAGTCGCTGGCCACGAGGGCGGAGGCGCTCGGTCTCGACGGGGTCTTCGTGCCCGACCACATCCTGGCCAAGCCGGCGACCACGCAGCACTACGGCGGCCACTGGCCCGATCCGTTCTCGCTGCTGGCCTTCCTGGCCGGGCGCACGCGCCGCATCGCGCTCGGCGCGAGCGTCATCGTGCTGCCGTACCGCAACCCGCTGGTGGCGGCCAAGGCCGCGGCCACCGTGGACCAGGCCTCCGGCGGGCGCTTCATCTTCGGCGTGGGGGTGGGCTGGGACGAGGCGGAGTTCGTGGACCTGCGCCTGCCGTTCGCGGAGCGCGGGCGGCTGAGCGACGACTACATCCGCGCGATCAAGGCCGCCTTCGGCGCGGACATCCCGCAATACAACGGGAAGTACACGAGCTTCTCGGGCGCGACCTTCTCTCCGCGCCCCGCGCAGCGGCCGCACCCGCCCATCTGGGTCGGCGGCTCACCGGGCACGGTCTCGGGCCCGGCGGTGCGACGCTGCGCGGAGCTGGGCGACGCGTGGCACCCCCTCGGCCTCGGGCTCGACGAGATCGAGAAGGGCTACGCCACCCTGCGCGATCTGGCCGCCCGCAAGGGACGGCGCGACACGCCCGGGCTCTCCCCGCGCAACCAGTTCGACCTGACCGACGGCGCCAAGGGCGCGGGCCGCGCCGCCTTCCAGGGCTCGGTGGCGGAGGTGGCCGCCGACGTCAAGCGGGTGCGAGGCATGGGCGCGGAGTGGATGACCTTCGACCTGCCGCGGGCCGGCATCCCCGCGATGACGCACGCGATGGAGCGGCTGGCCGGCGAGGTCAAGCCCGCGGCGGGGTGAGCGCGCGAGGGGACGACGTCACGGTCCGCTCCGGCCGGGCGGAGGACCGCGCGGCCATCGAGGCGGTGACCCTCGCCGCCTACGAGCAGTACGCGGCGGTGCTCGCGCCGCCGCTCTGGGCCGCGTACCGGGAGAACATCGTGTCGACGCTGGGCGCGGCCGAGCCGGCGTCGCTAATCGTGGCGGAGGCGGCGGGCGCGCTCGTGGGCAGCGTGCTGCTCGTGCCCGCGGGCGGGACGATGGCCGCGCCCGGGCGCGCCGCCTCGGCCCCGCTCGCGGAGCCCGAGCTGCGGCTCCTCGCGGTGGCGCCGGCGGGACGGGCGCGCGGGGTCGGCCGGCGGCTCGTGGAGGAGTGCATCCGGCGGTCGCGGGCGGCCGGCGCGCGCGCCATCACCCTGCACACCACCGACATGATGGCGGTGGCGATGGCGCTCTACGAGCGCATGGGGTTCGTGCGGGCGCCCGAGATCGACTTCCGGCCGGCCCCCACCATGCTGGTCAAGGGCTACCGGCTCGCCCTCACTTGAGAGAGGTAGCGCTCCTGAAGCAGGCCGCGGAGAGCTCGCGCTCCACGTCGTGGCCGCCGTAGACGATGCGGTGGAGGGCGCGCAACAGCGGCACGCCCGTCGCCTTGCGCTCGCGAGCGAACCGCCAGCACCAGCGGATGGCGGCGTAGCCCTCGGTCAGCTCGTCGCGCGCCTTGAGCGTGGCCACGACCTCTCGGGTGGGCCGGCCCGCGCCGCGCAGCTCGCCGAAGATGCGGTTGCGTCCGGCCATGCCGGTGACGTGCAGGTCGCCCGCCCCACCGAGGCCGTGCACGGTGGCCCCGCGCATGCCAACGCTCCGGCCGAGCCGCGCGATCTCGCGCAGGGCCTGGGTGTAGAGCGCGGACTTGGTGTTGTACATCGTCTCCGCGCGGCCCGCCGCCACCAGCCCGTCGCAGAGGCCGATGGCGATCGCGTAGGCGTTCTTGAGCGCGGAGCAGAGCTCGAGGCCCCGCTGATCGGCGGTCTCCTCGACGCGGTAGTAGCCGGTCTCGAGCCACCGCTTGACCCGCCGGCGCACCGCGGCCTGCGGGGAGGCGTAGACCACCGCGGTGGGCACGCGCCGGGCCAGCTCGAGCGCCTTCGACGGCCCGCCCACCGTGACGATGTGGAGCCCGGTCAGCTCCGCGATCGCGTCGGAGAGCGTCACCGCGCGACCGCGGCTCTGGGCCAGGCCCTTGGACACGCTCAGGACCGGCACCCCGGGGGCGAGCCGGGTCGCGGCGCGCCGGAGGATCGGCAGCGCGCCGTCCGACGTCACCGCGCCGATCACGAGGTCGGCGCCGGCCAGCGCCCGCGGCAGCTCGGTCGAGTCGTACGCGGTCACCGCGGGCGGCAGCACGAGGCCGAGCTTGGGGTGCTTGGCCCCCGCGCGCACCGCCGCGATCAGGTGGTCGTCGAGGTGCGTGCCCCAGAGCGCCACCGAGTGGCCGTTGTCGGTCGCGGGCACCGTCAGGGCCGCCCCCATGAAGCCGGCCCCGAGGATGGCGATGCGGGCCATCAGGCGATCTGGCGGATCGCCGGGTAGAGCGCGCGCCGGGCCGCGAGCAGCGCGGCGTAGGTCGCGGTGCGTCCGGCATCCGGCGCGTGGCGCACCAGCGCGCTGCGCCAGCGCCGCGCCGTCGCGACCCCGTCGACCAGGCCCACCGCCATGCCGGCGAGCAGCGCGCCGCCGGTGGGCGCGCCCGCGCCGTCGGGCACGTAGAGCAGCGGCACCCCGAGCGCGTCGCACAGGATCTGCCGCCACACCGCGCTGCGCGCGCCCCCGTTGACCGCGATGACCTCGCGGAGCGCGAGGCCCTTCTCCGCCGCGATCTCCGCGCAGTGGCGGAACGACACCGCCACGCCCTCGAGCACCGCGCGGTAGAGGTGCCCGCGCCCGTGGACCAGCGAGAGCCCCACGAAGGCCCCGCACGCCCCCGGGTCCCACACCGGCGTGCGCTCGCCCTGGAGATAGGGCAGGAGGCGGAGGCCGTCGGCCCCCGCGGGCACCGCGGCCGCCTCCGCGTCGAGGGTCTCGAACGCGGCGCCGGGCGCGGCGATGGAGCGGAACCACTCCTGCAGCGCGCCGGAGAGCGTGCCCCCGAGCGCGAGATAGCGATCGCAGCCCACGTGGTGGGAGTTGATCAGCCGGGTGTCGAAGTCGGGCGCGGCGAGCGGCATGATCAGGTTGCCGGCGGTGCCCAGCATCAGGCACGCCTCGCCCGGCTCGGTGACGCCGGCGGCGAGGGTGGAGGCCGCGAAGTCGGCGCCGCCCACCGCGACCGGGGTGCCCTCGCGCAACCCGGTCTCGCGCGCCGCCGCCGCGGTCACCCGCCCCGCGATCGCGTGGCTCGGCTTGATCTCGGGCAGCCACGCGGGATCGACGCCGAGCGCCGCGCACATCTCGGGCGACCACGCGCGCGTCCGGCAGTCATAGAGCGGCGCCGCGAGCGCGGCGGACGAGTAGTCGGTGACCCGCGCCTCGGTGAGCCGCATCACCGGATAGCTGTGCGACTGGAGGATGGTGAGCGGCCGCTCGAAGCGTGCCGGCTCGTGGCGGCGCAGCCAGGCGAGCTTGGGGCCGAGGAAGTAGGCGTGCACGCGGTTGCCGGAGACGCGCTCGCCCTCCGGCCCCACGCGCGCCGCGATCTCCTCGGCCACGCTCTCGCTGCGCACGTCGAGCCAGAGGATGGCCGGGCGCACCGGGCGCCCGCTCGCGTCCACCGCGAGCAGCGTGGGAGCCTGGCCGGTCACCGCCACTCCGTCGATCTGCGCGGGCCGCACCGTTTCGGCGAGCGAGCGCAGGATGCGACACGTCGCCCGCCACCACGCGGTCGCGTCGGCCTCGGCCCATCCGCGGCGCGGCATCTCGTGGCGATACGCGATCTCGACGGTGCCGAGCGCGCGTCCGTCCGGATCGTAGGCTGCCCCCTTGGCGGATGACGTGCCGATATCGACGCCGACCAGGACGGAGGTGGACATGGAGCGCGGTCATTATACGGGAAGTGCGCTTGCGGCGACGGCGGCACTTCGGTTACTCGGATGCGGTGACCACGAGGCCCGAGACCGGCGGCTTCGCTCCCGGCCGCGCGGCTCCGGCGCGCTCGCCGCTAGCGCTTCCGCCGGATCGAGGCCAGGTCGTAGGGCGGCGACGTCAGCAAGATCAGCCGGTCCACCCCCGCGCGCTCGAGCCGCGCGCGCTCCGGCGTGCCCTCGCGCAGCCATCGCTCGCTCAGGCCCGCGAAGACGCTCAGCCCGAATCGTGCGGGATCGCGCCCCGACGCGGCGTGGGCTTCCCGCGCCACGCGGCCGAGCTCGGCCAGATCCGGATGCATGGCCTGGGTGTTGAAGCCGTCGGCGTGACGGCCCGCGATCGCGGCCATGCGCGGCCCGAAGCCGCCCACGATGATGGGCGGCGGCGGATCCGGGCGCAGGTAGCCCGACGGGCGGTCGAGGCGGAACTGGCTGCCCGCGAAGCTCGACGCGTCGCCGCTCCACAGCCGCCGCAGCACCTGCGCGGTCTCGGCCACGCGCTCGGCGCGCACCCGGTCCCCCGCCACCTCCAGGCCGAGCGCCTCCTGCTCGCGCGCGTAGGCCATCGAAGGCGTGGCGCCCGCGCCGATCCCCAGCAGCAGCCGGCCGCCGGAGACCTGCTGGAGCGTGGCCGCCATGTTGGCGAGCAGGCCGGGGTGGCGCAGCCCGCTGTTCAGCACGAGCGGGCCGAGGGTGATCCGCCGCGTGGCCTCGGCCAGCGCGGTGAGCACCGTCCACGCCTCCGGCACGCCCGCCTCCGCCGCCTCGTCGGGATCGCGCAGGTGGTCCCACGTCCACACCCCGTCGAAGCCGGACTCCTCGGCCGCGAGCGCGGCGGCGCGCATCTCGGGATAGCGCGCGCCGACCGGGATCAGCAGCACGTCGATCTTCATTGACGGATGGAAATGATCGGGACGACGGACATGCCGGGCACGAGCAGGTGCTGGGCGTTCTCGCCGGGCTCGAAGACCAGCTTGACCGGCACGCGCTGCACCACCTTCACGAAGTTGCCGGTGGCGTTCTCGGGCGGCAGCAGCGAGAACACCGCGCCCGAGCCGGCCTGGATGGAGTCGACCCGCGCGCGGAACTTCTTGCCCGGATAGGTATCGACGGTGATCGTGGCCGACTGCCCAGGCCGCACGTCGGTGAGCTCGGTCTCCTTGTAGTTGGCCAGCACCCACACGTCGTCGAGATCCACCACCGCGAGCAGCGCCTGGCCCGCGGTCACCACCTGCCCCAGCTCGACCGACTTGCGGCTCACCCGGCCCGCCATCGGAGCCCGGATCGTGCAGTAGACCAGGTTCAGCTCCGCCTGCTGCAGGTTGGCGATCGCCTGGGCCAGCCGCCCCTGCGCGGCCTCGACCTGGGCCTGGCGCACCCCCACCTGCTGGCGCTGGCTGCGCGCGTTCTCGAGGGACGCGCGGCTCTCGTCGACCCGGCGCACCGACTGGGCGACCGCGGCCTGCTGCGAGCGCTGGGAGGCCTGGGCCTGGAACACGTCACTGCGCGCCTGGTCGAGGCGCTTCCGGGCCACGTCCAGCGCGGCCTCCGAGGTGCGATAGGCGGCCTCCGCGTGGTCCATGTCCTGCTGGGCGACGAGCAGGTTCTTCACGAGCGCCACGATCCGATCGCGGTCCAGCTTGGCGCGATCGTAGTCGGCTTGCGCCGAGCGCACCGCCGCCTCCGCGGCGTCCACCGCGGAGAGGCGCGACTGGATCTCGGCGAGGCGCTGCTCGAGGTCCTGGCGCGCCATCTCGGTGCCGTGCTGGGTGGCGCCGAGCGCGGCGTCGGCCTGCTGGACGAGGCTCTTGGTGGAGTCGTCGGTGAGCGGCACGCTGACCACCGCGTTCTGCAGATCGCCCTTGGCCGAGACCACCGCCGCGCGCGCCTGGGCCACCGCGACCTCGTAGTCGCGCGGGTCGAGGCGCAGCAGCACCTGGTCCGGCTTCACGTCCTGGTTGTCGTTGACCGCCACCTCGACCACGATGCCGGGCACCCGCGCGCTCATCGGCGCGATGTGCGCGGTGATGTAGGCGTCGTCGGTGGAGATGTGATGGCGCCAGTAGTACCACGTGTAGACCCCGTAGCCGATGGCCACGAGCACGACGAGCACGATGCCGATGAGCGCGTAGCGACGTTGCGGCGGGGCCTCCTGGTAGGTGGTGAAGCGAGCCCGCAGGCGACCGGAGATCCCCTCCTGATCGAGATCCGTCATCGGTTCGCGACTATAATGGCGGGCGGTACCGGTACCCGTCAAGCACATGGCAGACAGCCCGCCGCCGAGCGCCTCCGCCGCGGACGCCACGGAGGAGTGGCGCCCGCGGACGAGCCCGGTCCTCATCGCGATCTCGGTGATGCTCGGCACCTTCATGGAGGTGCTCGACACCTCGGTCGCCAACGTGGCGCTCCCCCACATCGCGGGCAGCCTCTCCGCCACCCCGGAGCAGGCGACGTGGGTGCTCACCAGCTACCTCATCTCCAACGCGATCGTGCTGCCGGTGACCGCGTGGCTCAGCGCGGTCTTCGGCCGCAAGCGCTTCCTCCTGGTGTGCATCGTGATCTTCACCCTCGCCTCCGCGGCGTGCGGCGCGGCCACCAGTCTCGAGCTGCTGATCCTCGCCCGCGTCGTGCAGGGGATCGGCGGCGGGGCGCTGCAGCCGATCGCGCAGGCGATCCTGCTCGAGAGCTTCGCGCCGGCCCGGCGCGGTCGCGCGATGGCCGCCTACTCGATGGGAGTGATCGTGGCCCCGATCCTGGGCCCGACCCTCGGCGGCTGGATCACCGACAGCTACTCGTGGCGCTGGATCTTCTACATCAACCTGCCGGTGGGCCTGGCCGCGCTCGTCATGACCCAGGCCTTCATCGAGGACCCGCCCTACCTGCGGCGGACCGTGCTGCGGCGCATGGACTACTGGGGGCTCGGCTTCATGGCCCTCTGGCTCGCCACCCTGCAGGTGGTGCTCGACAAGGGCCAGCAGGACGACTGGCTCGCCGCGGAGTGGATCCGCTGGACGCTCACTATCTCCTGCATCGCGATGGTGGCCTTCATCGCGCGCGAGCTGGTGACCGACGAGCCCATCGTCGACCTGCGCATCCTCGGCGATCGCAACTTCGCAACCGGCACCGGGCTCATCACCGCGATGGGCGTGGTGCTGTACGCCACCACCGCCCTGCTACCCCTCTTCCTCCAGACCCTGCTCGGCTACCCGGCCCTGGAGGCCGGGCTCGCCACCAGCCCGCGCGGCCTCGGTGCGCTACTCTCCGCCATCGTGGTGGGCCGCCTCGTCGGCGTCCTGGACGCGCGCCTGCTGGTCGCGGTCGGCTTCGGCTTCCTCGCCCTCTCCGGGGTCTGGCTCTCGCGGCTTACCTTCGACGTGGCGTGGTCGAACATCGCGTTCGTGACCTTCCTGAACGGTCTCGCCAACCCACTCATCTTCATCGCGCTCTCCACCATGTCGTTCGGCACCCTGCGCCGGGAACAGATGGGCGGCGCCACCGGGATCTACAACCTGATGCGCAACCTGGGCGGCAGCGTCGGCATCTCGGTGGCCACCACGCTCCTCTCCCGGCGGGCGCAGGTGCACCAGAACGTCCTCGTGGCGCGGATGACACCTTACGACCCCGCCTACCAGCGGAAGCTCGAGGCGATCCGGCAGGCCCTCACCCCGAAGGTCGGTCCCCACCTGGCGAGGCAGCAGGCGGTCGGCATCCTCTACAAGACCCTGGTGGACCAGGCGACCCTGCTCGCCTTCGTGGACAACTTCCGGTTGATCACGGTGGTCGCGATCTGCAGCGTGCCGCTGGTGCTGCTGCTGAAGCGGGTCCGGACGCGCGCCACGCCGGGCGCGCACTGAGGCGGCGGGCCGCTCTACCGAGAGGGCGCGGGCGGCGGGGGAGGCTGGAACTTCGAGGCGTCCGCGAGCGCGCCGAGGGACTGCACGCCCTCGCGTCGCTGGCCTCCGATCGTCCAGGTCGGGAACGCCTTCACTCCCGCCTTTTCGCAGAGGTCCGGCCGCGCGTTCACCCCGTTGGGATCGCACTCCACGTAGGGCAGGTCGCGGGCCGCGTCGCCGAAGAGCGCCTTCTGCTCTTCGCAGTGGGGGCACCAGTAGGCTCCGTACATGACCGCGCCGCTCTCGCGCAGGTGCCGCGCGAGCGCCGCCTCCGAGCCGCTCCCGGCCGAGGAGGGCATCGCGAAGATGAACGCGGCGCCGAACGGGGCCAGCACCGCGACGACGAGGCCGCCGGCCACCAGCGAGGCGATCGTCGCGCGCCGGCCCGGCAAGGCGGCGCGACGCCACCAGAGGACGAGGAAGATGGCCAGCATGAGGCCGGTCGAGGCGAGGCAGTAGGCGCAGGTGGCATGGATGACCAGCACCGAGAGCGCGGTGAGGTACACCGAGACCCCGACGCCGGCGGCGGCCAGGTGGAAGGCCCAGCGCCAGCGCCGCGACCCGAGCCCCATCGCGGCCAGCCCCCCGATGGCCGCGTAGAGCGCCGCGCCCCACAGCGCGGTCGGCACCCCGAGCAGCATGGCGTAGCGGCTCGACTGCACGATGTCGCAGCCGCTGCCAGACAGGCAGAAGGCCGCCGAGCCCCCCGCCCACTTGAGCCAGGTCATGTAGGCCGCGATGGCGAAGCCGGCCGCCGCGAGCCCGGTCACCAGGAGGTCGGGGCGCGCGGGCGCCTCGACCGTGAGGTTCCGCTTGGATGACGCCATGGCAGCGTCCACAGTACCATAGGGACGCCGGGCGACCCGGACCCCAGGACCCCCAGGACCCCCAAAGAGGAGATCAGGCCAGTGTTCCCGCTCCCGCCCCTCACCGACGAGCAGCGCACCGTGGTGGAGCGTGTGGCCGCGCTCTCGCGCGACCGCTTCGCGGCGCGCGCGGCGCGGTACGACGCCGACTCCACATTCCCCTACGAGAACTACGCCGACCTGCACGCCGCCGGCCTGCACGCGCTCGCGGTGCCGCGCGAGTACGGGGGCGTGGGCGCCGACCCGGTCACCTACGTGCACGCCCTCCGCGAGATCGCCAAGGGCTGCTCGGCCACCGCGCTCACCTTCAACATGCACTCCACCGTGACCACCTTCCTGGCCGCGCTCGCCACCCCAGAGCAGAAGCGGCGCTACTTCGGCGAGGTGGTGGGCCGGGGCGCGCGCATCGCGTCGATCACCAGCGAGCCCGAGCAGAGCTTCCGCGACAAGTTCGTCCTCAACACCGTGTTCCACCTCACCGGCGACGGCGGCTACCGGGTGGCCGGGGTCAAGCAGTTCTGCTCCCTCGGCGACGCGGCCGACTACTTCTTCGTCACCGGCATCCTGGAGGGCCAGGCGAGCGCGCGGGACGGGGTGATCTCGGCGATGATCCCGAGCCGCGACGCAGGGGTGAAGATCGAGGGCACCTGGAACGCCACCGGCATGCGGGGCACCATCAGCCACACCATCCGCTACGATTGCGCGGTCGCGGCCGCCAACGTGGTGGGCCGCCCCGGCGAGTACCTCACCATCGACCTCCAGGGCTTCGCCCTCGGCTACGCCGCGGTCTACCTGGGCATCGGCGAGGCCGCCTTCGAGTACATGACCGAGATGGCGCGCACCAAGACCCAGCGGCCCTCGAACGAGCCGATGAGCCACCATCCGCTGGTGCAGCGCACTGTCGCCGAGGTGGGCACTCAGATCCGCGCCGCGCGGCTGCTCCTGCACGAGGCGGCCTGCGTGAAGATGGCGGGCGACCGCGAGGCGACCATGCTGGTGGTGAACCAGGCCAAGACCTACTGCGCGGACGTGGGCCTGATGGCCACCGAGCGGGCCCTGCGGCTGGCCGGCGGGCGCGGGATCCTGAAGGACCTGCCGCTCGAGCGCTGGCACCGCGACTCGCTGGCCGGCCCGGTGATGCCGCCCGCCAACGACCGCTGCCTCGAGACCGCGGGCAAGCTGCTGTGCGGCCTGCGCGCGGCCACCCTCGAGTTCCAGTAGAACGCCATGCGGCTCGACATGGTGCGGCGGGAGCTCGCGCAGGGGGCCGAGATCGTGACCGCGCTGTCGGTGGGCGTCTCTCCCGAAGAGGCGCGCGTGCGGCCCGCGCCGGGGGCGTGGTCGCTCCTGGAGGTGATCGGCCACCTGCTCGACGAGGAGCGCCTGGACTTCCGACCGCGCCTGGATCTCGTGCTGCACCGGCCCGACGAGGCGTGGGCCCGCATCGATCCCGAGGCCTGGGTCATCGAGCACCAGTACAACGCGGGGGATCTGGCCGAGACCCTGCAGGGTTTCCTGGCCGAGCGTCAGCGCTCCCTGGCCTGGCTCGGGACCCTCACCGCTCCCGACTGGACCCGGGAGTATCGTGCCCCGTTCGGACCGATCACCGCCGGCGACCTGCTCGCCTCCTGGGCCGCGCACGACCTCCTGCACACGCGCCAGCTCCTGGAGCTGCGCCGGACCCGGCTGCTCGGCCATACCGCGCCGCACCGCACCCAGTACGCGGGTGAGTGGTAGAGAGCCGCGCGTCCTCCTGGTCGTCGGCGCGATCGCGCTCGCGGTCTCCGGCGTCGCCCCCCACGACCGGCTCACGTGGCTCCTGGAGGTCGCGCCGATCCTGATCGCGGTGCCCGTCCTGATCGCGACCGCGCGCCGCTTCCCGCTCACCCCGCTCGCTTATCGCCTGATCTTCCTCCACGCCCTGATCCTGATGCTGGGCGGGCACTACACCTACGCCGAGGTGCCGCTCGGGGACTGGGCGGCCGACGCGCTGGGGCTCGCCCGCAACCCTTACGATCGCCTCGGGCACCTCGCCCAGGGCTTCGTGCCCGCGATCGTCGTCCGCGAGATCCTGATCCGCCGGTCGCCGCTCCGGCCCGGCAAGTGGCTCGCGTTCCTGGTCGTCTGCGTGTGCCTGGCCATCAGCGCGGCCTACGAGCTCATCGAGTGGTGGTCGGCCCTCATCGGCGGGGAGAGCGCGGACGCCTTCCTCGGCACGCAGGGCGATCAGTGGGACACTCAGTGGGACATGTTCACGGCCCTCGTGGGAGCGGTCGCGGCCCTGGCGCTGCTGGGCCGATACCACGACCGCCAGATCGCGAGACTGGAGGCGCAATCCCATGGCTGACCACAAGGCGACGGTGCGCTGGGTCCTGCCGGTCGACGGCGACGCCTTCCTCAAGGGGCGATTCTCCCGCGAGCACACGTGGACCTTCGACGGCGGCGTGACCGTCCTCGCGTCGCCCGCGCCCTCGGTGGTACCGGTGCCCTTCTCGAACCCGGCCCACATGGATCCCGAGGAGGCCTTCGTGGCCTCGATCGCGAGCTGCCACATGCTGACCTTCCTCTATGTGGCCATGCACGCAGGCTTCGTCGTCGAGCGGTACGAGGACGAGGCGGTGGGGGTGCTGCGGAAGAACGAGCGCGGGGCGATCTGGGTGGCGGCGGTGACCCTCCACCCACGGATCGTCTACGGCGGGGCGAAGCGCCCGACTCCGGCCGAGGTGGACCACCTCCACCACCAGGCCCACGAGCAATGCTTCATCGCCAACTCGGTGAAGACCGAGATCACGGTGGCTCCGCCCGCGGCATGAGCGGCCTCACCGTGCTCTTCGACCTGGACGGCACGCTGACCGACTCGCGCGCCGGCATCACCGCGTCCATCCGCCACGCGCTCGAGCGGCTCGGGCGCGAGTGCCCGGACGACGAGGTGCTGGCCACCTACATCGGCCCGCCGCTCCGCGGCACGTTCACCACCCTGCTCGGCACGAGCGACCCGGCCTTGATCGAGACCGCGCTCGCCCACTACCGGGCGCGCTACGACGACGTGGGGCTCTTCGAGAACGCG
This sequence comes from Candidatus Methylomirabilota bacterium, assembly GCA_035312605.1. GTDB lineage: Bacteria > Methylomirabilota > Methylomirabilia > Rokubacteriales > CSP1-6 > CAMLFJ01. Next base: position 6,554 of record DATGBR010000374.1, on the reverse strand, counting down.
GTCTACGACGGCGTGCGCGAGATGCTGGAATGCACAGGGCGGCTCGCCTCCACCATGCTGGTGGCCACCGCCAAGCCGCAGCACGCGGCCACCCGCATCGTGACCCACTTCGAGCTGGGGCGGCATTTCCACGCGGTCTACGGCGCGGAACCCGGCGGACGCTTCGATCGCAAGACCGACCTGCTCGGGCACTTGATCGAGATCGGGGTGATCCGGGCCGAGACCTCGATCATGGTCGGCGACCGCGACCTCGACATCGCGGCCGCGCGGGCGCACCGCATCCGCTCCGTCGGCGCGCTGTGGGGATTCGGCGACCGCCGCGAGCTGACCGACGCCGGCGCGGACCTCCTGTGCGAGCACCCGCGCGCGCTGGTGGCCTGCCTGGCCCGGGCCGGCGGGTAGCACCGGGCCCGAGGGCAACCGGCTCCGCTTCAACGAGCCGGTCGACCCCGCGCCAGGCTGATCGCCCGCCACACCCGCTCCGACGTCAGGGGCTGATCGGTGAGCATGACGCCCAGCGGGTGGAGCGCGTCGTTCACCGCGTTCAGGATCGCGGCGGGCGCGCCGGTGGTGCCGGCCTCGCCCGCGCCCTTGAAGCCGCCGGGCAAGCCGGGCGCGGGGCTCTCCAGCGAGTGGAGCTCCACCGCGGGCATGATCTCCGCGGTCGGCACCGCGTACTCCATCAGGGTCGTCGCGAGGGGCTGGCCGGCCTCGTCGTAGACGCACCACTCCGAGAGCGCGCCACCCAGGCCCTGGGCGATGCCGCCCGCGATCTGGCCTTCCACCAGCGCCGGGTTGACGATGTTGCCGCAGTCGTCGACCGCCACGTAGCGGCGCACCGCGATCGCGCCGGTGTCGGCGTCGACCTCGACCACCGCGAGGTGGGCGCCGTTGGTGAACGTCCACGGGGTGGGGTTCGTGAAGTGCACGGTGGCCTCGAGGCTCGGCTCGAGCCCGCGTAGCTCGTTGGAGCGAAAGTGGACCGCGCGGGCGACTTCCTTCAACGTCAAGCTCCGGTCGCTGCCCCGCACGGTCGCGCGGCCGCCGTCGAGCACGATGTCCTCCGCGGCCGCCTCGAGCAGCACCGCCGCCGCGCGCCGGATGCGCTCGCCGAGCGCGCGGGCGCCCAGCAGCGTGGCCGCGCCGCCGATCGGGGTGCCCCGGCTCGCCCAGGTCCCTCCGCCGTACGGGCCCATCGCGGTGTCGCCCGAGAGCACCGTGACGTCCTCCACGCCCACCCCGATCTCGTCGGCGATGATCTGGGCGAGCGCGAGCGGCATGCCCTGCCCCTGGTTGGTCACCCCGACCAGCGCGGTCACCGCCCCCGAGGGCTCGAGCCGCAGCGTGGCGCCCTCCTGCCCCGAGATCGGCGCGCCGCCGATGCCGTAGAACTGCGCGCCCGGTCCGGTCAGCTCGATGAAGCACGAGAGGCCGATCCCCACGTGGCGCCCGGCCGCCCGCGCGACCACCTGCTCCCGTCGGAGCGCCGCGTAGCCCGCCGCCTCGAGGAGCCGCTCGAGCGCGGCCTGATAGCTGCCGCTGTCGTAGACGTTGCCCGCCGCGGACGTATAGGGCAGCTCCTCGGGACGCACCAGGTTGCGGCGCCGCACCTCCGCCGGGTCGAGCCCGAGGTCGCGCGCCACCACGTCCACCATGCTCTCGGTGACCGCAGCCGCGATGGGATGCCCGACCGCCCGGTACTGCGAGGTGACGACCTTGTTCTGGGCCAGCACCGCGAGCGTGGCCTCGTAGTGGCGGATGCGGTAGGGCCCCGGCAGCAGGCGCAGCACCTGCCCGCCCTCGACCACGCTGGAGCGCGGGAAGGCAGAGTAAGGTCCCACCGGCGCGGTGATGGCGGCGCGGATCGCGGTGAGGGTGCCGTCGGCCTCGGCGGCCACCTCCACGTCGATCCGCTGCTCGCGGGCGTGGATGTCGGAGAGGAACGACTCGTGGCGCGTCGCCACGAACTTGACAGGCCGGCCCAGGAGCAGCGCCAGCGCGACCGCGGCCATGTCGTCCTGGTAGACGTGGATCTTGATGCCGAAGCTGCCGCCCACGTCGGGGGCGATGACCCGCACGCGCTGCTCGGCCAGGCCGAAGAGATCGGCAATCACCGCCTGCATCATGTGGGGCACCTGGGTCGAGATCCACAGCGTGAGCGCCCGCGTGAACGGGTCGAAGTCGGCCACCAGGCCCCGGGGCTCCATCGGCACGCCGGTGTGGCGCCCGGTGGTGAAGCGGCGGCGGTAGACGTGGGGCGCGGCGGCGAAGGCTCCCGCCGGGTCGCCCGCGGCGAGCCGCGTCTCGTAGATCACGTTGTCGGGCAGATCGGGGTGGATTGGCGGCCGCTCCCGCGCCTGCTCGGGGGTGAGCACCGCGGGCAGGGCCTCGTAGCGCACGACCACCCGGGCCGCCGCGTCCTCGGCGAGCGCGCGGCTCTCCGCGGCCACCGCGGCCACCGGCTCGCCCACGTAGCGCGCGTGATCGGTGGCGAGCGGGAGCATCGCGCCGGTCTTCATGCCCGCGTAGTGGAGCAGCACGCCGCGGTAGGGCTTGCAGAGCCGCGCCGCCTCCGGCCCGGTCAGGACGGCCAGGACGCCCGGGCAGAGGCGGGCCGCGTCGCACTCGATCCCGGCGATGACCGCGTGGGCGTGCGGGCTTCTGACGAAGGCCACGTGGGCCATCCGCGGCAGCGTGAGGTCGTCGAGGTAGCGGCCGCGCCCGGTGAGGAGGCGGGGGTCGTCCGGGCGCTTGAGCCGGGCTCCGACGTGACGGGCGGTCATGACGATGCGCAACCTGCGCAAACGTGCGGCATCGTAACACGATTGACACGCTCCGGAGGGCCTCCTATGATACCGGCCACCCGGCCCCGCAGCGTCGTGCCCACTCTACGTAGAGGAGGCAACTCCATGGATCGTCGCTCATTCCTGGCAACCACCGCGGCCGGCGCCGCGGCCCTGTCGTTCCCGGCCGTCCTGCGCGCGCAGTCCAAGGATCCGTTCCGGGTCGGCTGCCCGCTACCGCTGACCGGACCGTTCGCCGCGCTCGCGGCCGACATGCAGCGCGGCGCCCAGCTCGCGGAGGTAGAGCTGAACGCCAGGGGCGGCGTGATGGGCCGCAAGGTCGAGGTGCTCTTCCGCGACGACCAGCTCAAGCCCGCGGTGGGCGCGCAGCGCACCAAGGAGCTGATCGAGAACGACAAGTGCCAGTTCATCGTGGGCGGCCTCGCCGCGCACGTGCAGATGGCCATCAACGAGCAGACCAAGAAGTCCAAGGTGCTCTACATCTCGACGAGCCAGTCCGACGAGATCAGCGCCAAGCCCGACACCAGCTCCATCACCTTCCACGAGGCGCTCAACCCCACCATCACCTGCCGGGTGCTGGGCAAGTGGGCGGCCGAGAACCTGGGCAAGAAGTGGTGGATCATCTACGCGGACTACGCGTGGGGCAAGCAGTGCAACCAGGTGCTGCAGGACACGCTCAAGAAGTCGGGCGGCACCCTGCTGGGCGCCACCCCCTACCCGCTCGGGTCGGCCGAGTTCTCCACGCACCTGCCCAAGATCCAGGCCGCGAAGCCGGACGTCCTGATGAACGTGGCCCCCGGCGCCGACAACATCGCGCTCCACAAACAGGTGATCAGCTTCGGGATGAAGAAGGACATGAAGATTGCCCAGCCGCTTCTCTGGATCTCCTATCTGAAGGAGGGGGGGCCGGAGCTCTACCAGGACGTGCACGGCGCGGTCAACTGGTACTGGGAGCTGCAGGACTCCATCCCCACCGCCAAGAAGTTCGTCGACGCGTCGATGAAGAAGTTCAACCTCCCGCCTGGCGACTACGGCGCCTACTCCTACAGCGGGGTGCTCGAGGTGGCCCGCGGCACGGAGCTGGCCAAGTCCACCGACGCGGAGGCGGTCGCGAGCGCCCTCCGCAAGAGCCCGACCTACGACCACTTCAAGGGCAAGCAGTGGTGGCGGGCCTGCGACAACAAGTCCTTCCAGGACCTCTGGATCGTCAAGGGCCGCGACAAGGTCAAGGGGGACTGGGGCCTGATGGACATCGTCACGAAGGTGGGGGCGAACGAGGAGTACGACCGCACCTGCTCCGAAAAGGGCTTCGCCTAACCCGGTGCCCGAGCTCTCCACGCTCCTGGCGCAGGTCTTCACCGGCCTCGTGCTCGGGATGGTGTACGTCCTGCTGGCCATCGGCCTGTCCCTGATCTTCGGGCTGATGACGGTGTTGAACTTCGCGCACGGCGCGCTGTTCATGCTGGGGGCGTACTTCGGCGTCTTCCTGCTCACCTACACCAAGAGCTTCTGGATCGCCCTGATCGTCGCCCCGCTCATGGTCGGGGCGCTCGGGCTCTTGATGGAGCGCTTCCTGATCCGGCGGCTCTACGGCCGCTCGCCCGACGACCCGCTCTTGCTCACCTTCGGCCTCTCGCTGATCCTGGTCGAGGGGGTCAAGCTCATCTGGGGCAAGATCGGGCTCACCCTCGACCCGCCCCGGGCCCTGGCCGGCACGGTGAACCTGGGCTTCATGTCCTTCCCGGCCTACCGCATCTTCCTGATCGGGGTCACGGTGGCGGTGCTGATCGGCCTCTACTTCTTCCTCGGACGCACCAACATCGGCCTCATCATCCGCGCGGGCTCGCGCGATCCCCTGATGGTCCGGGCCCTCGGCATCGACCTCGGGCGCGTCTGGCTGGTCGTCTTCGGCATCGGCACCGCGCTCGCCGGGTTGGCCGGCATCCTGGCCGGACCGATGCGGGGCGCCTACGCGGAGATGGGCGTGACCATGGTGATCGAGTCGTTCGTGGTCATCGTGGTCGGCGGCATGGGCAGCCTGTTCGGCGCGGTGGTGGCGGGCCTGCTCATCGGGCAGGTGGTGGGCCTCACCACGCTGTTCGTGCCCAAGGCGGCCGAGATCATGGTCTTCGTGGTGATGGCGGTGGTGCTGCTGGTGCGGCCGAGCGGTCTCTTCGGCGAGGCGGGGCTGGCCGAATGAGCGCGCTCCGCGTGATCGCCGCGCGCGTGGCCGTGCATCCGGTGCTCGCGTTCTGGGTCTTCTTCGCGGTCTTCCCCTTCATCGTGCCCAACCGCACCATGGCCACCCAGGTGCTGATCTTCGGCCTCCTGGCCATGGGCTTCAACCTGCTCTACGGCTACACCGGCCTGCTTTCCTTCGGCCACGCCGCCTACTACGGCCTCGGCGCCTACGGCTGCGGCATCGCGCTCGCCAAGCTCCACGTGGGCTCGCTCTGGCTCGGGCTCGGCGCGGGGTTCCTGCTCGCCGGCCTGGGTGGCCTCGTCATCGGCTTCTTCTGCCTGCGCCGGCGCGGCGTCTACTTCGCGATGCTGACCCTGGCCTTCGCGCAGCTCCTCTACTTCATCGGCTTCCACCTGGCCGACGTGACCGGCGGCGACGACGGGCTGCGCGGCATCCCCCAGCTCGCGCTGGGCCTCGGGCCCTGGCGTTACTCGATCGAGACCACCATTGCCTTCTACTACTTCGCCTACGTGCTGGTCGGGCTGGCGGTGCTGGCGCTCCGGCGCATCCTCGACTCGCCGTTCGGCGCGGTGCTGCAGGCCATCCGCGAGAACAGCAGCCGGGCGGTGGCCTGCGGGTACGACGTCGATCGCGTCAAGCATCTGTCCTTCGTGTTCTCCGCCTGCTTCGCCGGGCTCGCCGGATCGCTCGACGCGCTGCGGCTCACCGTCGTGCCGGTCGAGTCGCTATACTGGACCACCTCGGGCCAGGTGGTCATGATGACGCTCCTTGGCGGGGCCGGAACCTTCTTCGGGCCGTTCGTGGGCGCCGCCACGTTCCTGGTGCTGGAGGAGCGACTGAGCCTCGTCCTCGAGTCCTGGCCCCTGGTGATCGGCACGATCTTCTCCGCGTTCGTCCTGTTCCTCCCCAAGGGGATCTGGGGCACGCTCACAGGAGGCATCCATGGCCGTCAAAGTGCTTGAGCTCCACCATCACGGCATCCGCGTCGGTCCCTCGCCCGCCGAGGTGAAGAAGGCCTACGGCTTCTACCACGACGTGCTCGGCCTCACAGCCGATCAGGGCCGTCCGGTTATTCCAACCATCGACGGCTACTGGATGGACGTAGGCGGAACTGCTCAAATCCATCTTATGGGAGTTGATGGCCAGTCCAAGTTCGCCCAGGGGCCGGACAAGGATCCCTCCCGGCCGCACGTGGCCCTCGCGGTGCCCGACATCCAGGAGGCCAAGGCCGAGCTGGACCGCATGGGCGTGGAGCACTGGGTGACCCGGGGCGTGGTGGGGCCGGAGTCGCAGCAGATCTTCATGTACGACCCGTTCGGCAACATGATCGAGCTGCACCAGGCCGGCACCTGCCGCTGCATCACGTCCAATCGCAAGCCCGTCGGAGGCATGAGCTAAGAACCGATGCCGGCTGACTACAAACCGGTGGGGGGGGCTGGGGGAGGAGCGGCGGCCGCTCCCCCCCAGTCAAAACAAGCCTTACTGGAGTTGGTGTCCCGGCTGACACGCGAGGCGATTGCCCCGCGGGCGGCCGAGTACGACGCGTT
>DATGBR010000373.1:0-5583 GCA_035312605.1 Candidatus Methylomirabilota bacterium | reverse complement strand
CACGAGCGCGCTGCGTCGCGAGCCGACTCATCCTCGAGGAGGGCCTCGCCCATCGCTTCCGCCGTCACGCGGTGGCGGGGCGCGCCTTCCGCGCCGGCCTCGAGGCGATGCGGCTCGAGCTGTTTCCGGATCCCTCGCTCCTCTCGAACACCGTGTCGTGCTTCAAGACACCCGCCGGCGTGGAGCCGGCCGCGGTGGTCAGCCACATGCGCGACCGCTACGGCATCCTGATCGGGACCGGGCTCGACAAGATCCGCACCACCACCCTGCGCGTCGGGCACATGGGCATCACCTCGAGCCCGATGTACGTGCTGCCCACCCTGTCCGCGATCGAGATGACGCTGCGCGACCTCGGCTACCGCAGCGAGGCCGGCGCCGGGGTCTCCGCGGCCCAGGCGGTCTTCTCGAGCCCGCCCGCGTGATCGTCGTCCCGGACGACTTCCCCTCCGTCTTCGAGGGCAGCGAGGGTCACGAGCGCGCCAAGCGCCTCGGGCCGGTCCGCGTCTTCACCGAGCGCGGGGCGGACCAGGAGGCCGAGCTGATCCGCCGCATCGGCGACGCCACCAGCGCCATCAACATCCGCGCCCACGCCCGCTTCAGCGAGGGCGTGTTCCAGGCCTGCCCGAAGCTCAAGATGGTCTCGGTGTGGGGCACCGGCACCGACAACCTCGACCTGAACGCGGCGGGCATGCGCGGGGTCACGATCTGCAACACCCCCGGGGTCAACGCCTTCGCGGTGGCCGAGCACGCGCTCACCCTGATGCTCGCGGTGGCGCGCCGTGTGGTCACCACCGACGCGGAGATGCGCAAGGGCCGCTGGCCGCGGGAGCTGATGACCCAGTGCGTGGGCAAGACCCTGGGCGTCTTCGGCATGGGGGCGATCGGCGGGCGGCTCGCCACCATCGCGCGCGGCATCGGCATGAACGTGCTCGGCTGGAGCGCGCTCGGCGACGAAGGGCGGATCCGGAAGACCGGCGCCCGGCCCGCCAGCAAGGAAGAGATCCTGACCGAGGCCGACGTCGTCAGCCTGCACGTGCGCCTCTCCACCGAGACGCGCAACTTCCTCGGGCGCAAGGAGCTCGCGCTGATGAAGCCCACCGCCATCATCGTGAACACCGGCCGCGGGGCGCTGGTGGATCGGGAAGCCCTGCTCGCGGCCCTGCGCGATCGCAAGATCATGGGCGCCGGCCTCGACGTCTTCCACCAGGAGCCGCTCGCCGCCGACGATCCGATCCTGGCCCTGCCCAACGTGGTGGTCTCCCCGCACAACGCGGGCCAGACCCCCGAGGTCATCCGCGACGGCCTGATCGCCGCGGTCGCCAACATCGAGAACTACCTGCAGGGCAAGCCGAGCAATCTCGTCGTCTCGCCCGGCCGCTAGCGCCGTTCCGCGGCTCCCGATCCCTCGACCCGACGACCGGTGGCACGCGCGCCGGATTCGGCGTAGCGTTGACGGGTGCTCCGGCGGTGGCCTCGCGCCCGGGCGTGAGGCCGGTCGACCTCAACCCCATGTGTCACCGAAGAGGAGAGCGACATGGCCAAGGTTCTACGGTGTGGAGATCTGATGCCGGGCTGCAGCGCCGTCATGGAGGGCAAGGACGTGGCCGAGGTGATGGCCAAGGGGGCCGAGCACGCGAAGAAGGACCACGGGCTCACGGCCATCCCGCCCGACATGATCGCCAAGGTGCAGGCCGCCATCAAGGACAAGTAGCGGAGAGAACCCCCTCACCCTGCCCTCTCCCCGCAGGGGAGAGGGTCGGGTGAAGGACTCACGCGGTCAGGTCGACAAGCACCTTCATCACCGGCCCGCCCCGCAGCGCCTCCTCCATCCCCTCCTGCAACGCCTCGAGCGGGATCTTGCGGCTCACCAGGGGCGCGAGGGTGACCGACCCCGCGGCGGCCAGGCGGATCGCCTCCTCCCAGTCGGGCCGGTTGTACAGGCGGCTGCCGTGCATGGTGACCTCGCGCGCGAACATCGGGTAGAGGTTCACCGGCGTGGGCTCCGAGTGGATCGCGACGATGCTCACGGTGCCCCACACGCGCACCGTCTCGGTCATCACCCGCGCGGCCGCGGGATGCCCCGTCACCTCGAAGGCCACGTCGACTCCCTGCCCCGCCGTCCACTCGTTGACGAAGCGCACCGGGTCGGCGTCCATGCCGATCACCTCGAGGCCGAGGCCGCGCAGCAGATCGATGCGGAACGGGTTCACCTCGCTCACGATCACGCGCGCGCCCCGGTGCCGACAGACCATCGCGATGAGCGCGCCGATCGGCCCGCCGCCCAGGACCAGCACCGCGTCGCCCGCCTTGACCTCCGCGCGCCTCACGTCGTGGGTGGCCACCGCGAGCGGCTCGATCATCGCCGCCTGATCGTCCCCGAGGGCGGCGGGCACGTGCAGCATGCGCGCCGCGGGCACCGCCCAGTAGTCCTGCATGCCGCCGGGCAGCTCCACGCCGTAGATCTTCAGGCGATAGCAGAGGTAGTAGCCGCCCATCCGGCACGCGCGGCACTCTCCGCACGAGTGGATCGGCTCCACCACCACCCGATCGCCGGGCTGGAAGCCGCTGCCCGCGGGCGCCTCCTCGACTTCCGCGAAGGTCTCGTGACCGATGATGCCGCCCTTCGGGATGCGGTGATCGAGGTGCCCCTGGAAGATGTGCAGGTCGGTGCCGCAGATGCCGGCCCGCCGTACCCGGACCAGCGCCTGGTCGGGGGCGCGCGACGGCCGGGGGATGGGACCGGTACGAAACGTGCGGGAGCCTTCGTAGAAGGACGCTCTCATGCGCGGATCTCCTTGTCGCTGCCTGGACTATCTAGACGGCACGGCTCACCCCCGTCAAGGGGCTCCGGCCACGCGCGGGGCCCGCATCCGCCAGAGCGCGATCCCCTGCACCAGCAGGGCCACCGCGATCGCGGCCGCGAACCCGCCCGCGATGCCGAGCGGGACCAGACCCACCGCCAGCACGAGGCAGAAGGCGGCGAAGGAGAAGAGCCCGAAGAGCAGCCCGCGCAGGACGCCGAGCGCCGCGCCCGCGCCCTGCACGTGGTGGCCGAACGCGGTCAGGATGGCCGCGAAGAGCGGATACGTCGCGAGCAGCCCGCTCCAGCGCGCCCCGAGTCGCGGGGCCAGTGCGGTGAGCGCGAGAACCACCGCGGTGGCGAGCACCATGCGGGCGGGCAGGTCCCAGGGCGGCGGCACCGCGAGCGTCTCCCGGGCGGTGGCGGCGGGCATGAGGCGCAGCGAGAGCGCGAGCGCGGCCACCACCAGCGCGAACAGCGCGGCCGGGCCCAGGTCGAGCGGCTGCAGGATCGCGGCGACGATCGCGTAGGCGGCGGAGCCCGCCAGCAGCGCGGGCAGCCACGCGGTGCGCGTCGCGCTCCAGCCGTAGGCCACGCTGAAGGCCGCCTCCGCGACGGCCCCGACCAGCGAGCCCACCACCGCGGCGGCCGCGAACGCGGTGCCGTGGTCGAGCGCGATGAAGAACGCGACCGGCCCGGTGGTGAGCGGCAGACCCACGAGCCAGCCGCCGACCGACTGGCCCCAGCGGCGCCCCGCCAGGGTGGCGGTCCCGATCAGGGCGGGCGTCAGGACGAGCTTGAGCGCCAGGTTGTCCATCGGTCGACCCGGCGCCGGCCGGCGTCAGGCGGAGAGCGCGTCGCGGAGGACCTGGGCCGGATGCCGGGCGGGCCGGCCGGCCAGGTGCTCGATCTGCTGGCGGCAGGAGACGCCCGGCGCCACGATCTCGGTGTCGGCGGCGGCAGACTTCACCGCGGGAGCGAGGCGCCGGTTGCCCAGGCTCACCGAGAGGTCGTAGTGCTCGCGCTCGAAGCCGAACGAGCCGGCCATGCCGCAGCAGCCCGAGTCCACCTCCGCCACGTCGAAGCCCGCCCACCGGAGCGCGGCCACGGTGGGCGCGGTCCCCACGATCGCCTTCTGGTGGCAGTGGCCGTGGAGCAAGGCCTGCCGCCGGGCGCCGGTGCGGAACGGCAGGGTGAGCCCGCGGGCCTTCTCGCGGAGCAGGAACTCCTCGAGGAGGAACGACGCGGCCGCGACCTGCCGGGCCTCGGCGGTCCGCACCAGCTCGACGGACTCGTCGCGCAGGGTGAGCAGGCAGGACGGCTCGAGGCCGACGATGGCGGCGCCGCGCGTCACCCACGGATGGAGCCGCGCCACGTTCCACTCCGCGTGGGCCTTCGCCTCCTCGAGCATGCCCTTCGAGATGAGGGGCCGTCCGCAGCACTTCTTGTCCACGAGCTGGACCCGGTAGCCGGCCACCTCCAGCAGCTCGACCGCGGCGCGGCCGATCTCGGGGGCATTGTAGGTGATGAACGTGTCGTGGAAGAGCACCACGTCGCCCCGCGGCGCCTCCCGGGGCGCGCGCCGGGCGTCGAACCAATCGGTGAAGGTCTCCCGGGCGAAGCGGGGCAGCGGCCGGCGCCGGTCGATGCCGGCCATGCGCTCCATCAGCCATCGGTTCGGCCAGGAGCGGGCGATCCAGTTCGAGATGGGAGCGAGGCGCGAGCCGAGCCAGGACAGCTTCGCGATGTGGCCGAACATCCGGTTGCGCAGGGGCAGGCCGTTGACCCGGTAGTAGTGGTGCAGGAACTCGTACTTCATCTTGGCCATGTCCACGTTGGACGGGCACTCCGCCTTGCAGCCCTTGCACTCGAGGCAGAGGTCCATCACCTCGTAGAGGCGTCGGCCCGCGAAGTCGGCCTCCGGCACCTTGCCGGACAACACCGCGCGCAGCGCGTTGGCGCGCCCGCGAGTCGAGTGCTCCTCGTCGCGGGTGGCCATGTACGAGGGACACATGGTGCCCTCGAGCTTCTTGCGGCAGACCCCGACCCCGTTGCACATCTCCACCGCGGCGGTGAAGCCGCCCTGAGCGCTGAAGTCGAGCAGCGTCTTGGGCTGCCACGTCCTGTAGGCGGGGCCGTAGCGCAGGTGCTCGGTGACGCCCGGGCTGCCCACGATGTTGCCGGGGTTCATGAGCCCGCGCGGATCGAAGGCGGCCTTCGTCTCCTGGAAGGCGCGGAACATGGTGGAGCCGAACACGCGCTCCAGGAACGGGCTCCGCGCGCGGCCGTCGCCGTGCTCGCTCGAGATCGCGCCCCCGAAGGACAGGACGAGATCGAAGATCTCCTCCGCCATCACGCGCACCTGCTCGAGGCCGCGCTCGGTCTTGAGGTTGATCAGCGGGCGGATGTGGAGACACCCCACCGAGCAGTGGCCGTAGTAGGCCGCGTCGGCGCCGTGCTTGGCCATGATCTCGGTGAAGCGCGGCACGAACTCGGGCAGGTGCTTCGGGTCCACCGCGGTGTCCTCGATGAACGCGATGGGCTTGGACTCCCCGCGCGTGCCCAGGAGCAGGCCCAGCCCGGCCTTGCGTAGCTTCCAGATCGATTGCTGCTCGGCCGAGTCGCCCGCGATATGGGAGGCGTAGCCGAAGCGACCGCGGGTCCGGCGGGCCTCGAGGTCCGCGACCTTGGCCTTCACCTCCTGCTCGGTCTCCCCCGCGTACTCCACCATCAGGATCGCGGCGGGGTCGCCCTGCACGAAGCCCATGCGGGCGGCCTGCTCG
>DATGBR010000372.1:0-2247 GCA_035312605.1 Candidatus Methylomirabilota bacterium | reverse complement strand
CGACGCCGCCTCCGGTGGAGACCCGCGTCGAAGCCCCGCGCGATCCGACCCCGGCCGTCGAGGCCGAGCCCTCGACGCAGGCGCCGGCGCCGTCCGCCACCGTGCCGGCCCCGCCCGCGACGGCTTCGCCGGGCCCGCTCGCCGGCTCATCGACCCAGGCTCCGGTCGCCGCGCTGCCGCCCGCCCGCGGCCCGGAAGGTCCGCCCGGCGGGACCGACACCATGAGCGCCCGCGCCATCTACAAGCCGATGCCGGAGATCCCCGAATCGCTCCGGCATCGGACCGTGGAGCTGGTCGCGGTGGCGCGATTCCGGGTGACCGCCGGCGGGAGCGCCCAGGTGGAGCTGACCGGACCCACCGGCGATCCCGATCTCAACCGCGTCCTGCTCGAGACGCTGAAGCGCTGGCGCTTCTTCCCGGCGATGCAGGCCGGCAAGCCGGTGGCCTCGACGATCGATATCCGCATCCCGATCTCGGTGAAGTGAGCCGTCATGCGACTGATCGCCTCATCCCTGCTCCTCTGCCTGATGACGGTGACCGGCGCCGGCGGTTGCGCCCGGGCGCCTCGCGCGACCGCCGCGGCCCCCGACATCAAAGCGCTGGCCGGGTCATGGCAGGGCTGGCTCGTGACCGAGCAGGACTTCACGCTGGTACGCTTCGATATCCACGAGGACGGGACGTTCGAGGTCACCGGCCCCCGCATCCGGGCGACCGGATCGCTCATGCTGGTCGGGGGTCTGGTGCGCTTCAGCGGGACCGGCCTCTGGCAGGGATCCCTGACTCCCACGCCCTCGGCAGGCGGGCGCGCCCTCAGGCTCGACCGGGACGACCGTCTCTACCGGGGAACACTCCGGCTCGCCAGAGATTCGATCTTGCCAATGTCCGGAAATCTGCGATAAGTGTACCCGACGATCATGCGGATCCGGTCTCACCTCTCGCGTTCCATCGGCGCGGTCATCTCGACGCTGACCCTCTTCGTCTTCGCGCTCGCGTTCCAGCTCGATGCGATGCGGCCGCTGCACGCCCACGAGGGTGAGACCGCCGGGATCTACAACGAGGAGCACATCCTCTCGGAGCTGGGATCGCTGCATCGAATCGTGTCGCTGCCCGAAGGGGCGCCGGCGATCGTGTTGGTCCTCCGCACGACCGCGTGCGTGATTCCCGGCCGCGTGCACCCGTGGGCGCCGGCCGCCAGCCACTCGGGTCCCCGCGCGCCGCCCTCCGCCTAGCCTCGCGCCGTCCTCGCATCGTCGCCGATCTGCGGGACCACCAGATCCCGTCGGACGGATCCAATCCTCTCGAGACGGAGGCGTCCATGCGCTCACTCATCAGTATCTGTTTGCTCATCGGGGGCGCGCTGCTCCCTCTTCCGGCGGAGGCCCAGGAGGTCGAATCCCTGCGGAAGGAGCTGGAGCAGATGCGCAAGCAGTTCGACACCATGAAAGACGGTTACGAGAAGGCGATCAACCGGCTCGGCGAGCGCATCCAGCAGCTCGAGAACCGGCCGCAGCCCGCCGCGGCGCCACCGGCGGCCGCGCCGCCGCCGGCGGCGGTCGCCCAGGCCGCGCCCCCCGCGGCGCCCGCGGTCACGATCAACCCCATGGACCTGGCGCGGCCACGCGAGCCCTTCTCCCTCTACGGCCAGCGCGGACCCGGCCAGCTCCTGTTCGACATAGGGGTGGCCGGCGACTTCATCGGCAACCTCACCCAGAGCAATGTCGACAAGGCCAACGCGGGATCGTTCCCGGGGCGCGAGAACCGTTTCTTCCCGCGCGAGATCGAGCTGGCGCTCTTCGGCCAGATCGATCCCTACGCGCGCGCGGAGGTCCGCTTCGAGGCCGGCGAGGAGGATCAGGGCGAGATCAACGTGCACCTGGCCGAGGCCCACCTGACCCTGATGGCTCTGCCCTTCGGCACCCAGCTCAAGATGGGCCAGATGCGCAACCGCTTCGGCCTGCTCAACCCGGTGCACGAGCACGACCGGCCGTTCATCGACGACCCCAACGTGCTGGCTCGCTTCCTCGGCGAGGAGGGGCTCGTCGAGCGCGGCGCCGAGCTGACGTGGGTCGCGCCGCTGCCCTTCTTCCTCGAGGCCCTGGTCGGCGTGTTCAACGGCGACAACGAGACCGCCTTCGGGTACGGCAAGCTCACCGCCCCGCTCGTGACCGGCCGCCTGCGCACGTTCTTCGAGCTGGGCGACGAGAGCGCGATCCAGCTCGGCGCCTCGGTGGCCAACGGCGAGACCTC
>DATGBR010000371.1:0-13435 GCA_035312605.1 Candidatus Methylomirabilota bacterium | reverse complement strand
TCTCGGCCACCGCGTGGCCCTTCACCGCCGCCTCGGTGTGGAGGCCGGGCGCGCCGGCCATCTGCCCGGTCAAGTAGGCGAGCGCGCCGTCGTAGGCCGCCTGCATGAGACCGAGGAAGGTCGCGCAGAAGGTGAGGGGGGAGAGCTGGGGGAAGGCGTTGTACATGGCACCGAACGTCCCCGGCGGCAGGACCTCGCCGTCGTCGGGGACGAACACGTCCTGGAGCAGCATGTCGCGGCTGACCGTGCCGCGCATCCCCATCGGATCCCACTCGCCGGGGAACGACACGCCCGGCGCGTCCTTGGGGACCTGCAGGTAAAGGGTGCGCTCGATCCAGGGCTCGTCGCCGAGGCGGATCGCGGGGGTGGCGAAGTAGGGGGCGCACCCGGCGAGGGACACGAAGAACTTCCGGCCGTTGATCACGTAGCCCCCGTCCACCCTTCGCGCGGTGGTGCCGAAGCGCCGGCCGCCCACGCTGAGCGCGGTATCCGTCTGGCCCTGCTCGACCGGCTCGCTGTGGGGCTGCCCGTAGAAGGCGCCCGCCTCGATCACCTCGCGGAACTTGGCCGCGCGAAGCTTCTCGTGACGCTCGCGCGCGGCGGAGGACATGGGCATGGCGTCGGCGAGCACGCCCATCATCAGCATGGTGAGGCAGTGCATGTTGAAGGTGAGCGAGGTCGAGGCATTGCCCTGCGCGAGCTGCTCCGCCACCAGGCAGTAGGTCTCGTAGTCCGCCCCGAGCCCGCCGTGGCGGGCGGGAACGCAGAGGCCGAGGAGCCCGGCCGATCTCAGATCCGCATAGTCCTCGAAGGGGAAGGACGCCTCGCGATCATGCTGCGCCGCGCGGGGAGCGAAGCGCTCGCGGGCCAGATCGCGGGCGAGGGCGATCAGCTCGCGCTGGCGGGCGGACGGGCCGAGATCCATGGCCCGACATTGTGTCCATCATCGGGGCCGCGAGCGCAAGCCCCGGCTATTTCACCGAGACCGGGATGCGGACGTCGATGGTGGAGGCGACGGGCCGGCCGGCCTGGGTGGCGGGGAAGAAGCGCCATCGCTGGAGGGATTCGAGGAGCGCGCGGTTGAGATCCGGATCGGGGGTGGGCTCGACCAGCTCGACCTGGGCGCGACCCGCGGCGTCCACGCGGAACCGCGCCACCGCCACCATATCGATCGTGCGCCGGCGCAGCGCTTCGGGGATCTCGGACATCGGTTTGTAGATGGCGCGGGCGCTCATGCTGTCGGTCCCACCCAGGGTGGCGTCCTGCGGCCCGCGCGAGGGCGGCAGCGCGGTCAGCGGGACCTGCGTCGACGGCCCGGCGCTCGGCGGCGAGGGCGCGGGAGGCGCCGGCACCGTCGCGGCCGGGGCCGGTGTCACCGGCTCCTCCGCGACGGGCGGCGCCGGCGCGCGCGGCACCTCGATCCGAGGCTCGCTCGGCGCGAGCACCGGACGCGGTGAGGGCGCATCCAGGCGCCTCGGCGGCGGTGACGATCTCCGTTCCGGCGGCGCCGGTCTGGCGGAGGCGGGAGGGGCGGGCAGCTCGATGACCTGGACGTCCACCGGCCTCGGGACGGTGGGCGGGCTCGCGGGAAGGCGGAGCAGGGACAGGAAGGCCATCTGCGACACGAGGGTCAGGCCGAGCGCCGCCGGCACCAGCCACCGCAGCCGTGGCCAGGGGTCGTCGCGGAACCGGATTGCGGTCTCGGTCATGGCGTGACCGCGAAGAGAAAGTGCTCGACGCCGGCCTCGCGCGCCTCGAGCATCGCCTGGACGACGACCCCGCTCGGGGCGGCACTGTCCACCGCGACGACCACGCTCGCGCCCGTGGCAGCGAGGCGAGGCCGGAGCTCGGCCGCGATGGTGTCGAGGGTGACCACGGTGCGGTCGAGCAGGAGCTCGCCCTCGCGGGTGACGGTCAAGGTGACCGATCGGGTGGCCTGCAGCGGGGGCGCCTGGCCGCGAGGGAGATTCACGGTCAGCGAATGCAGGTTCTGGAGCGAGAGAGAGGCCAGCATGAAGGTGGCGAGCAGGAAGAACATGACGTCGATCATCGGGATGATCTCGATCCGGCCACGGCGACGCTGGCGCGACGGTCGGAACTTCACGAGGCGCCGTCCGTCGCCTCGAGGCGGAGGTGGTCCACCACCCGCGTGCCGAGCTGCTCCATCTCGTCCATGACCTGGGCCTGCCGGTTCGAGAAGTAGTTGAAGGCGAAGAGCGCGATGAGGGCGATGAAGAGCCCGACCGCGGTGGCGATGAGAGCCTCGGCGACGCCGCCGGTGACGCCGCGGGGATCGACGAGCCCCTCGGAGCCGAAGAGATGGAACGCGCGGATCATCCCGGTGATGGTGCCGAGCAGGCCCAGCAGCGGAGCGGCGGTGACGATCGTCTCGAGGGCCCAGAGCCAGCGGCCGAGCGCCTGCTCGATCAGGGTGGCCTCCTCGGCGGCCCGCGACTCGACCCACCACGCCGGGCGCGCGCGCTGGTCCAGGATCACGCGGAAGAATCGCCGGAAGTAGTTGCGCGGGTCCATCTGGCCGACGCGCTGCTCGAGATCGCCCCAGGCGAAGGCGTAGGTCTCGAGGACCTCGAGGACGGGAGCGGGCAGGCGGGTGCGGGTCGAGAAGACGAAGGCCTTCTCGAGGATCACCACCACCGCGATGACCGCGAGCAGCAGGAGAGGATAGATCATGGCGCCGCCCACCCGCAGGGCGGCGACGAAACCCGAGAGATCCATTAGAACTCCTTCTTCACGCCCGCGAAGAATCCGCGGGGTGGTCCGAACTGCCGGGCGAAGATCCCGACCCCGGTGCCGTCGCGCAGCACGTAGTTCTGGCCGAGCACGTTGATCACGTCGAAGCGCGCCTCCATGGCCCCGATCGCGGGCAGCGTGAAGCGCTGGGCGATGCCGAAGTCGAGCTGCTGGTAGGGCGGATTGGTCGCGTCGTTCGGGTGGCGCACGGTGCGCCGCAGCCCGCTGCCCACCAGGAGGTCGAGGCTCGCCCGGGTCTGGCGCCAGAGATAGGAGAGCCCGGCGGAGGCGGTGATGAGCTGGCTGTGGTCGGTGACGATGTAGTGCTGGTGGATGTAGGCGAGGTCCTCCGCGTCGAAGAGGGCCTGGGCGGAGACGATGCCCTTGGCCACCTGCTGCGCGGTGGCGAGGTTGCCGTAGGCGGACAGGCCGCCCGCGGTGTAGGACGTCGTGAGCTCGATGCCGATGTTGGTCGCGTGGTGGTAGTTGAACGGGGTCAGGAAGGTGGGCGCGCCGAACTGACCCTCGTCCAGGTGGTAGAGCGACTGCTTGTAGTAGGCGTCGAGCCCGACCTTGAGGCCGGGGATGATCTGCTGGGTGACCCCCGCATCGAGATAGTGAGCCCGCTCCGCCCGCACCGGCGCGTTGACCGGGACCGACGATTCGGCGGTGGTGTTGGCGAACCGGGCCACGCTCCCGGTCGCGACGAACTCCTGCCGGGGCGGGGTGAAGTAGCGCGCGTAACCCGCGTGGATGGTGGTGGTCGGCGTCGCCTCCCAGACCACGTTCAGGCGCGGGCTGAGCTGCCATTCGCTCGTGAAGGCCTCGAGGCCGTCGAGACGGAGGCCGCCGTTGATGGTGACCGCCGGCCGCACGCGCCACGCATCTTGAAGATAGACGCTGTAGGTGTAGCCGGTCTTGCCCCGGCTGTCGAAGACCTTGAAGGGCTGGTCGGAGGTCGGCACCCCGTCGACCGCGGGCAGCACCGACGAGGTCGCCTGCACGCTCGTGCGCTCCGCCGCGAGATAGACCCCGCCGTGCAGGGTGTGGGTCGCGGTGAGGGTGTAGGTGGAGTCGATCTGGAGCCCGGTCGCGATGCTGCTCCGATCCACCTGCTGGGCGATGCCGTTGAAGAGCAGGTCGGCCAGCGAGTCGGGGCGGAAGGCCATCGTGCTGTAGCGGGCGAACGTCGAGGCCTGCACGCTGAAGTCGCCCGCGGTCTTCAGATAGGACAGGACCAGGAAGTGGTTCTGCTCCCGCTGGGTCTCGTCGATCTTCCGGGAGTCGAACTCCGAGATGCCGTTGACCGTGAAGCTGGGCGAGACGTTGGGCCGGTTCGGGATCTGGAAGTGGCCGACGAAGCTCCCGGCGATGGCGCTGACCTTGCTGGTCGCGTCGAGCAGGTACTCGAAGTAGCCGAAGCCGTGGCCCTGCCGGGTGTCGTCGTGGATCGCGCCGTTCGGGGTGGCCGGCGAGATGCCGATGCTGTTCTCGAGGTAGTCGCCGGTCACGAAGTAGTTGAAGCGGCCGGCGGCCCCGCGATACTCCGCGCTGGGCTGCAGCCACGCGTGGCTGCCGCCGTAGACGCCCACGTGCCCGCCCGGCTCGAAGGCGCCGCTCTTGGTCTGGATGTCGAAGATGCCCGTGGTCCGCAGGCCATACTCGGCGGGCAGGGCGCCGGTGAGGAGCGTGATCGAGCTGGCCAGCCGGGGGCTGAGTCCGCCGCTCTGCGCGAAGAGGGTGGCGCCCTCCGGCAGCACGATCCCGTTGATGCGGTACTGGACGTTGCCCATCTGCTCGCGCACGTGGATGCCGCCCGCGCTCGAGGAGTCCTGGGTGACGCCGGGAGCCTGCAGCAGCACCCGCGGCAGCGGATTGTTCTCTCCGCCCGGCTGGCTCTCGATCGCCTTGTTCGAGAACTCGTAGGTCGACGCGCCGACGCGCGGCTGGATCTTGATCCGCTCCTCTTCGAGCCGCTTCGCAGCCACCTGGAGGTCGAGCGGCCGCTGCGAGGCGAGCACCAGGTCCGCGCTCACCCCCTCCGCCTCGGTCAGGGTCACGATCGCGGTGGCCGGCTCGAACCCGGGGTGCTCGGCGACGAGGGCGTACGTGCCGGACGCGACCTGGCTGAAGGTGAAGCGGCCCTGGTCGTCGGCGGTGGCTCGCGCCGCGACCCGCCCGTCGGTGGTCTCGAGCCGCACCCGGGCCATCGGCAGCGGGCGCTCGAGCGCGTCCTTGACGATGCCGGTCACGATCCCCGCGGGCGACGCGGCGTACCCCCCGACGGGGGTGAGCGCGAGCAGCAGGGCGGTCGTCGAGGCGAGCCACACACGCATGAGCGTCCCCTCGGAGCACGGCGTTGAGCTACCAGGGCGGCCCGACGGGGCCGCCGATTGACAGGTCGACGGGGCGACTTACGCGAGAGGGGGCGCGCGGGGGGCGTCGAGGGCCGCCGCCGCAGCGAGCGCCACCGGCACCGAGGCGGCGACCGGCCGCTCCCGTGTCGCTTCGGCGGTGCCGTCGTATCGCGGAGCCGGCGGCGCTACCGCGACCGAGTGGGTGGCGTCCTGCTGGAGCGGACAGTCGGGGCTGCAGAAGCCGGGGACGCTGCGGTCCTCGTCGATGGCCGGTGGAACGCCGGCGGCCACGAGGCTCGCGGTCACGAGCAGGAGCAGCACGACCCGGCCGAGGGTGGGCATGGCCGCCGCGATGGTGGCGGAAGCCGGGCCGCCGGTCAAGGAGATAACGTGAGGCCCCGCGGCGACCTCACGCGTCAATGCGGCGCTCCTCGAGGTCGAGCTCGCGCTCGAGCGCCCGCAGCACGTCGTCGTCGATCGCGCCGTCGGCCCGCAGGCGGAGCAGGGCCTCGCGCTCCGCGTCGATCACGGTGCGCTGGATCTCGCGGTGCTCGATGATCTCGCGGTCCTCCTCGCCCGCCCCGGTCGCGTCGCGCTGCCGCTCCACGTGCTCCGAGCGGTGCTCGTAGGTGTCGCGCAGCCGGTCGAGGAGCGGCCGGTGGCCCGGCCACACCGGGTAGAGCTGCTCGATCCGGCGCGTGGCCGAGTCGATCATCTGCTGGCGTGCATCGGCCTCCTCCTGGCCCAGCTCGGGATCGGCGCCGAGCCGGAGGGACCGGATCAGCCACGGCAGCGTCAGCCCCTGACCGAGGAGGGTGAAGACGATGACGGTCAGGGTCACGATGAGGAGCGCCTCGCGCGCGGGGTACGGCCCGCCCTCGGGCAGGGTCGGCGGCAGGGCCAGCACCACCGCGAGGGAGACGACCCCGCGCATGCCGGACCAGGAGAGGACGAGCGACTGCGCGAATAACCGCGTCGGGCGAGTCTCGGGACGGAGGCGACACGCCAGGTACGAGGTCGGGAAGATCCAGAGCGTCCGGACCGCGACGAGGACCAGGCTCACCACGATGCCGATGCCGACGAGCCGGGCCGCGGTCGCGGGGGCCAGATCGCGCAGGAGCAGGGGCACCTCGAGCCCGGTGACGATGAAGACGATGCCGTTCAGGAGGAAGGTGAGCGTCTCCCAGACCGCGCGGCCGGTCAGCCGCACGTCGGGCCCCCCCATGTGGGAGGCGCGGCGGCCGAGGTAGAGCCCGGCCGCGACGGTGGCGATCACCCCGGAGGCGCCGAGCTGCTGGGCGGGGAGGAAGGCGGCGTAGGGCGTCAGCAGCGAGATCGTGATCTCGACCGGCGTGTCCTCGATCCGCTCGCGGACCTGTCCGATCACGAAGCCCACCGCCAGGCCGATCGCGGTGCCCCCCACCAGGGCCCCCGCGAAGGTGAGCACGCCGGTCGACGGGCGGAACGCGCCGCCGACCGCGACTGCGATCGCGATGCCGTAGATGGTGAGGGCGGTCGCGTCGTTCAGCAGGCTCTCGCCCTCCAGGATGGTCACGATCCGCCGCGGCACTGCGAGGCGCGCGGCGATCGCGGTGGCCGCGATCTCGTCGGGCGGCGCCACGATCGCGCCGAGCGCGATGGCCACCGCCCACGGCATGCCCGGCATCAGCGTGTGCGCCGCCGCGGCGGCCGCGAGCGCGCTCGCCACCACGAGGCCGATGGCGAGCGAGCCGATCGAGCCGAGGTTCGCCCGCAGGCTGCGCAGCGGGGTGGAGAACGACGCGATGTAGAGGAGCGGGGGCAGGACCACCAGGAAGATCAGATCGGGGTCGATTCCGACGCGGGGGGTACCCGGTACGAGGCCCAGGGCGAGGCCGCCGATGACGAGGAAGATCGGATAGGCGATACCGAGCCGCCGCGCGATCGTGACCAGCGCGGCGACCGCGATCAGCAGAGCCAGGACGAGCTGGGCGCTCTGCATGGCCTCCGCAGCCTAGCACACGGGTCCGGGGCTGGACGGCGGTGCTATCCTTCGGTCACCATGGCGGACACCACGGCGGCGGCGGACGGGCGGATGGATCCGATGTTTCCGAAGCTGAGCCCGGCGCAGCTCGACCGCCTGCGCGCGATCGGCCGGCCCCGCCGCTTCGCGGCGGGCGAGGTGGTCTACGAGCGCGGATCGGCCAAGCGCGCGTTCTACGTGCTGCTGGAAGGACGCGTGGAGACCGCGAGCCCGGCGCGGGTGGGCGAGGAGCGCATCACCGTCCATGGGGCCGGGGAGTTCCTGGGCGAGGTGGACATGATCTCGGGCGGTCACAGCCTCGCCCAGGCGAAGGCGCTCGAGGCCTCCGCGTTCCTCGAGATCGATCTCGCCGACCTCCGGCGCATCGTGCAGACCGACTCGGAGCTGAGCGAGCTGTTCCTGCGCGCCTTCACCCTGCGGCGCGCCCACCTCATCGCCAACACCCTGGGCGGCGTGGTGCTGATCGGCTCCAGCCACTCCGCGGATACCCTGCGGCTCAAGGCGTTCCTGGTGCGCAACGGCCATCCCCACGTCTACATGGACGTGGAGCGGGATCGGGAGGTGGACGCGCTGCTCGACCACTTCCACATCGGCGCCGCGGAGATCCCGGTGATGATGTGCCGGGGCCGCGACCGGGCGCTGCGCAACCCGAGCAACGCGGAGGTGGCGGCCGCGCTCGGCCTCAGCGGCGCGCCCGACGACGGGCACGTGCACGACCTCGTGGTCGTGGGCGCGGGGCCCTCCGGCCTGGCCGCCGCGGTCTACGGGGCCTCCGAGGGGCTCGACGTGCTCGTGCTCGAGACCAGCGCGCCCGGCGGGCAGGCCGGCTCGAGCTCCCGCATCGAGAACTACCTCGGGTTCCCGATGGGCATCTCGGGGCAGGACCTGGCCGGCCGCGCGTTCCTCCAGGCCGAGAAGTTCGGGGCAAAGCTGGCGGTGGCCCGGGTGGCGGTCGGCCTCGCCTGCGCGGACCGGCGGATGCGCATCGTGTGCGCCGACGGCGGGACGGTGCACGGGCACGCGGTGGTGGTGGCCACCGGCGCGGCGTACCGCAAGCTCGCCGTGCCCGACCTGGGCCGCTTCGAGGGCGTCGGCGTCTACTACGGGGCCACGCGGGTGGAGGCCCAGTTCTGCGGGGGCGAGGAGATCGCGGTGGTGGGCGGCGGCAACTCGGCCGGGCAGGCCGCGGTGTTCCTCTCCGGTATCGCGCGGCACGTGCACCTGCTGGTGCGGGGCGCCGGCCTCGCGGAGAGCATGTCCCGCTACCTGATCCGGCGCATCGAGGGGAGCCCCGCGATCACCCTCCGGCCCCACACCCAGATCGAGGCCCTCGAGGGCGACGGGAGCCTCCAGCGCGTCTGGTGGCGGTCCGCGGAGGCGACCGCGCGCGAATGCCGCGACATCCGCCACGTCTTCTCCATGACCGGCGCCGACGCGAACACCGGCTGGCTCGGCAACTGCCTGACCCTCGATCCACAGCGCTTCGTCAAGACCGGCCTCGATCTCACGCCCGCCGACCTCGAGGCCGCGCAGTGGCCGCTCCGCCGCCGGCCGCTCCAGTTCGAGACCAGCCTGTCGCGGGTGTTCGCGGTCGGCGACGTGCGCTCGGGCTCGATGAAGCGGGTGGCCTCGGCGGTCGGGGAGGGCTCCGCCGCGGTCCAGCTCGTCCACAAGGTCCTCGCCGAGTAGCCCGCCGGGCCGCCCGTGCGCGCCGGCCGGCCGTCATGACGCCGTGCGCTACGCTCGATGCTTGACCTGGTAGTGCGGCCTGCACTAGGATGCCCCCGGCGTCGGCCCCGCGACGCGCGGCGTGCCTCTCTCATCGACGAGAAGGAGTCCCGGCCATGAAGCTTCGAGCGATCGTAGCGGTGGCAACAGCCCTGATGGTCCTCGCAATCGGCTCGGCGGCCTTCGCCCAGACGGACTGCAAGGCGCTCATGCCGGCCTCCCCGTGGGGACCGAACGATCAGACGGGCGCGACCAACCGCGTCACCGCGGCCGTGACCAAGGCCGCCGCCGCCGAGATCAAGGACGGCAAGGTCATCACGATGTCGTATCCGCTGGTCGACGGCGTGCCGCTCTTCGGCAGCCGCTTCACCAAGACCATCCTGACCGCGACCACCCTCGCGCCCGGCGGCGCGCTCGGTGAGAACAACCTGACCTACATGGAAGACACCTGGCTCAGCCAGAGCCACGTGGGCACCCACCTCGACGGCATGGGGCACATCGGGCGGAAGGACTGCTACTTCAACCAGATCCCGATGGGGAAGTTCATCAACCAGAACAACATGACCAAGCTCGGCCTCGAGCACCTCAAGCCCTTCGCGACCCGGGGCGTGGTGATCGACATGGTGAAGGTCTACCAGCAGGCGGGCAAGCTGAAGACGAACGCGGCGTGCAAGAAGCCGTGCCTCGACAAGGGCACCCTGATCACCGCGGCCGACATCCAGGCCGGGCTCAAGATGTACAACGTGACGCTGCGCGAGGGCGACATCGTCATTATCCACACCGGCTGGGGCGACCTCTTCGAGCAGTATCCGGCCCAGAACGCGCTCTACAACTCGGGCGAGCCCGGAATCGGCAAGGAAGCGGCCGCGTGGCTGATCTCGCAGAAGATCGTCGCGGTCGGCACCGACACCTGGGCGGTCGAGGTCATCCCCGGCGAGAGCCCGAAGGAAGCCTTCATCGTCCACCAGATGCTGCTGACCGACAACGGGATCCACATCATCGAGAACGTGCGCACCGACCTGATCGCAGCCGAGGCGGCCGCCAGCAATCGCGCCACCTTCTTCTTCAGCATGACGGTCCCGAAGGGCGTCGGCATGACCGGCAACTTCGTCGGGATCGAAGGCATCCGCTAGATCACTCGACCGGAGTATCGCTCGTGAAGCACCGGGCGCCGGCGTCCTCCCCGAGGGGACGCCGGCGCCCGTACGTTTGGGAGCTGGCCGCGGGCGTGGTCGCGCTGCTGCTCTTCTCCGCCGAGCTGGCCCCGGCTCAGCGACAATATGTCGTCGCCTTCGCCAACTTGACCGAGGAGCCGGGGGTCACGCTAGAGGCGACCGGCTTCACGGGGCGCGAGATCCGGGAGAGCTTCGTGCTCGCGGCGCGAGCGTATCCGGTCGAGATGGTGTTCTACGACAACCAGCGGGACGACGCGCGGGCGCTCCAGAACGCGGACGCGGCCATCGCCCGCAAGGTCGACCTCTACATTCAGTACCATGCGGGCGCGGCCAACGCCGCGATCGCCGAGAAGCTCAAGGCGGCCGGCATCAAGGTCCTCGCCCTCAATTATCCGGTCCCCGGTGCGCCGCTCTACACGGTGGACAACCTGGCGGCCGGGCGCGTGGCCGGCCAGGCCCTCGCCCAGTTCGCGCTCCGGTCCTGGCGCGGGCAGCCGACGGCCGCGGTGGTCGTCGGCAACCTGTCGGCCACCGCGGATCGGGTGCCCGAGCGCGCCCAAGGCGTCACCGAGGCGCTCGCACAGCGGCTGCCCGCGGTGAAGGTGACCGCGCTCGACACCCACGGCAATCCGGCCCAGGTCGCCCCGCTCCTCGGGAAGTTCCTGGCCGCGCATCCGAGCGGCAAGCTCCTCCTCGCCGCCACCGACGACACCACCGCGCTCGCGGTGAAGTCGGCGGTGGAGGCGGCGGGGCGCGTCCACGACGCGGCCATCGTGAGCCACGGGGTCGACCGGACCATCCACGGGGGCATGAACGATCGGAAGGAGATCGACCCGAACAATCGGGGGAGCATCGTGATCGGCTCGGTCGCCTTCTACCTCGATCGCTACGGCTACGAGGTGTTGCCGCTCGCGATGCGCATGCTGCGGGGCGAGTCGCTGCCCGCCCGCGTGACCACCCGCCACGTGCTGGTCACCGCGACGAACGTGTTCATCGAGTATCCGCCCTACGACATGAACTGAGCGGGCCGGCCGATCAGCGGCTGGCAGCGGGCTGGGCGGTGAAGAGGCCCTCGGGCCCCTCGCCGGTGGCGGTGGGCGCGACCGCGAACGTCACGTGGCCGCGAGGGCCCACGCTGACGACCGGGAAAAGAGTGAGCGACGCGATGCGATCACCGCCGGGGAGCGGATCGCCGACCGCCACGATCCGGGTGAGCCCGGCCGCGTCGGCCTGCACGATGGCCACCGAGGTGGGACCGCCTTCGATAGACGCGGCGAAGGTGGCTGCGCCCGCGGGTCCGATCACCGGCCAGAGGCCGAAGTGGGCGATGGTGCCGCCACCCGGCGCGGCATCGCCGAGCCTGGCGACCGCGCGGGGACGGCCGCTCTCGACCACGAAGATGGCGGAGTCCACCGGCGCGAACTTGAGCATGCCGTGGAAGGCGATGACCCCCGCGTCGTTGAGGCTGATGCGCTCGGAGAACTTGGCGAAGATGCCGCCGATCTCGGTCTCCTCGCCGGCCGCCACCGCCATCTGGAGGCGATCGCCGCCGGCCACGAAGATGCCCCCCGGCACCGCCTTGCCCTCGACGACCGCCGCGAAGGCCACCGTGCCCGACGCGTTGACCGCGGGCGGGCCGAAGGCCGCGAAGGTGCCGCCCGCTGGCGCGGGATCGCCCTGGGCCACCACCTTATGGAGCACGCCGCCGCGGCTCGCCACCATCGCCTCGGTGGACTCGCGCCCGCGCCGCACCGTCGCGAGAAAGACCACGTCGCCGCGCGCGTTGATCACCGGGGCGTCGACGCCCGCGAGCACCCCCGACGGCATGCCGGGCATCGGCATGCCGCTGGTGGCGATCGCCCGCAGCCGCCCGGCCGACCACGCGAAGATGCCCTCGACCGCGCGTCCGCCGGTCACCGCCGCCGCGAAGGCGACCGTGCCCGCATCGTTGAGCGCCGGGGTCGGGTGCTTGCCGAAGCCCGAGAGCCGGCCGACCCCGGCCACGCGGTCGCCCTCGCGCGCCACCGTCACGAGGCGGCCGGCGCGCTGGAGGAAGATCCCCTCGTCGGAGCCGCCCCGGCTCACGGTCGCGAAGAAGGCGACCTCGCCCCGCGCGTTGACCGGGGCGACGATGGGGAGCGTCTCCTGGCCGAAGCGATCGAAGGTGCCGCCGCCCGGGGCCGCGTCACCGGTGCGCGCCAGGGCGCGGAGGGTGTACGCCTCGCCGGCGTGGGCCGCGCCTCCCGGCGCGAGGGCGGTCAGCAGCAGGCACCCCCAGAGCCAGGCGACGCCGGACGAGCGTGCGAGCATACGGCGGGAGTATAAGAAGATCGGGAGGACGCCGCAATGATCGTGGGGACCTGGATCGTCGCGGTCGGGCTCGCGCTGCTCGTCGTCGCCGCGGCGGATGGCCGCGCCGCCGAGCCGGCGCGGCCCGCGGTGTCGCAGGGGGCCTGCTATTGCCGGATGGCGGAGGCCCTCCAGTGCACCGCCAATCTCACCGAGCGGGACTGTCGCCGCCGGTGCGACGAGGCGCTCTGCGACGACTGGTTCTGGAAGGACCGGCTGCCGTGCTGGAACTGGGGCTACGGGGGATGATCGCCGGCTCGATCCAGCCCTAGTTGGGCGGGCAGATGAAGCCCGCGCCGCTCGGGTTCGGGAAGCATCCGACCGACTGGGGAATGACCAGCCGGGGCAGCCAGAGCACGACGTCGGGGAACAGGATGATCAGGGTGATGACGAGGAAGAAAATCCCGTAGAGCGGCACCGACTGGCGCAGGGCCCGCGCGAACGGCACCCCGGCGAGCGTCGCGGCCAATAGCAAGATCAGCCCGTAGGGCGGCGTGATCAGGCCAAAGGCGAGGCTCACGATGATGAGCACGCCCATGTGCACCGGGTTGATGTGGGCGAGCTGGGTCAGCGCCACGATGATCGGCATGAAGATCGCGATGGCGGGCACGCCGTCGAGGAAGTCACCCGCGATGGTCAGCACGACCACCATGAGGTACATGATCGCGATGCGGTTGTCGCCCGCCACCGCCTCGATCCAGCCCCGCACGATGTCCGGCCCGCCGAGGTAGGCGAGCAGCCAGCCGACCGCGGAGGCCGCCGCCACCGCCGACATCGGCAGCGAGTAGAGCACCGCCGCCTCCATGAAGTCGCGCGGCAGGTGCCGGATGTGGCCGCGGTTCATGAGCGGCAGGAGCACCACCAGGATGTAGACGACCGCGATCATCCCGGCCTCGGCGGGCGTGACGGTGCCGGTCACCACGCCGCCGACGATGATGATCGGGATCATCAGCGGCAGCAGCGCGGCGCGTCCCGCCACCGCCATCTCCCCGAGCGTCGCCCGCGGCTTCTTGATGCCGGGCGGCCCGAACAGATAGCTGTAGACCATGAGG
>DATGBR010000370.1:0-8002 GCA_035312605.1 Candidatus Methylomirabilota bacterium | reverse complement strand
TAGGCATCGTGGGGGATCAGGGCCTCGAACTCTCCGCGGAACTTCTCGATGTAGCTCACGTAGGGGCCGACCGCGCCGTCGTAGAAGGCGCAGATGGTGGTGCCGGCCCCGCGCTTGGACACGTCCAGGATCGTGTCGAGGTCTTCCTTGCGGCCCTTCCCCTCCACGATCCGGTGGGCGATCTTGTAGATCCAGCCGGTCGACTCGCGGCACGGCGTGCACTGCCCGCACGACTCGTGAGCGTAGAAGCGCGCCACCACCATCAGGGCCTCCGGGATCGAGACGGTCTCGTCCATGACGATGACTCCCGCCGAGCCGATCATGGAGCCGGCCTCCTTGAGGCCGTCCGCGTCCATGGTGACGTCGATCTCGTCCGCGGTGAGGATCGGCGCCGAGGAGCCGCCGGGCACGACAGCCTTGAGCCGGCGCCCGTCGCGCATGCCGCCGGAGTGGTCGTAGATGAGCGAGCGCAGGGTCACCGACACCGGCGCCTCCACGACCCCCGGCCTCACCACGTGGCCGGACACCGAGTAGAGCCGCGTCCCGCCCTGGGTCTTGGTGCCGAGCCCGGCGAACCACGCAGCACCCCGGTTGATGATGTGGGGCACCGCCGCGATGGTCTCCACGTTGTTCACGATGGTGGGATGCCCGAACGCGCCCTTCACCGCCGGGAACGGCGGCTTGATCTTGGGCCAGCCCTTCTTGCCCTCGAGCGAGGACAGGAGCCCGGTCTCCTCGCCGCAGATGTAGGCGCCCGCCCCGCGATGCACCACGATGTCGAAATCGAAGCCCGAGCCCTGGATGTTCTTGCCGAGCAGCCCCGCCTCGTAGGCCTCCCGGACCGCCTCGCTGAAGATCCGCCACGGCTTCACGTACTCGCCCCGGATGTAGACGAAGCCCAGGTGCGAATCGATCGCCCGCGACGAGATGACCATGCCCTCGATCAGGGCGTGGGGATCGCGCTCGAGGAGGTAGCGGTCCTTGAACGTTCCGGGCTCGCCCTCGTCGGCGTTGATCACGAGGTACTTGGGCGCGGTCGAGCCCTTGGGAATGAAGCTCCACTTGACCCCGGTGGGGAACGCGGCGCCGCCGAGCCCGCGGAGGTTGGACTTCTTCACCTCCTCGGTGATCGCGGTCGGCTCCATCTGGAGCGCCTTGGGGAGCGCGGTGTAGCCGCCGGTCTCGCGGTAGACCGCGAGGGTGTGGGAGCCGGGGCGGTCGAAGTTCCGGGTGAAGATCTGCTCCGCCATCAGGCGAGCCCCTCGATGATCCGGTCCACCTTCTCCGGCGTGAGCAGCCCTTCGTAGCGCTCGTCCACCTGCATCATCGGCGCCTGCTCGCACGCGCAGAGGCACTCCACGGTCAGGAGCGTGACCCGCCCGTCCGCGGTCGTCTCCCCGACCTCGATGCCCAGGCGCCGGGTCAGGTGCTCGACGATCGACTTCGACCCCAGCAGGTGGCAGGTGAGGTTGTGGCACACCGAGACCACGTGCCGGCCGGGGGGCTGCTGGAAGAAGAGCGTGTAGAAGGTGACGACCTCGTGGACGTGGGCGGGGGACAGCTCGAAGAGGCCGCCCACGTATTCCTCCACCTCGAGCGACACGTGCCCGAACACGTCCTGGGCCAGGCGCAACACCGGCAGGAGCGCGCCGCGCTTGTCCGGGTAGAGCCCCTGGAGCCTCCGGACTTCCTGGAGCTGGTCGGCGCTGAATTCGGGGTGCTTGGCGTCAGGCATTCGGGGCCTGGTTGGCAGGCGGGTTGGGAGGTAGGGCGGCA
Organism: Candidatus Methylomirabilota bacterium; assembly: GCA_035312605.1. Classification (GTDB taxonomy): domain Bacteria; phylum Methylomirabilota; class Methylomirabilia; order Rokubacteriales; family CSP1-6; genus CAMLFJ01. The sequence continues at coordinate 6,226 of DATGBR010000370.1, read as the reverse complement.
TCTTGGTTGGCAGGCTGGTTGGGAGCTAGGGCGACCCGCCTTATTTTTTCTGAACGGGCACGGCGAGCCGTGCCCTCTGTAAGGAGCTTTCGCATCTTCTTATCTATCGAGCTCGCCGCCGATCATGTTGACGGAGCCGAAGGTGGGGATGATGTCGGCCACCATCTCGCCCTCGATCATCTTGGGCAGGGCGGCCACCGGGGGCAGGCACGGGGGTCGGCAGTGCACGCGGTAGGGGCGGTCGCTGCCGTCCGACACCACGTAGAAGCCCAGTTCTCCGTTCGCCCCCTCCGCCGCGAAGTAGGCCTCGCCGGCGGGCGGACGGATGCCGTAGCCGTCCATCACCAGCATGAAGTGGTTCATCAGGCCCTCGATCGACCCGTAGGTATCGGCCTTGGTCGGCAGGATCACTCGCTTGTCCTGGACGTTGACGCGCTCGTGGGCGCCGCGATCCTGGCCCTGGAGATTCGGGGAGAGGGTGATCGGCATCAGCAGCAACCCCTCGGTCTTGCCCTGCTTGCCGAGGTCCACGTAGGCGTCCGGCGGGATGGCCTTGCCCTCCCAGTCCACCTGGATCGCCCCGCCCGGCAGGCCGTCGAGGGCCTGCTCCGCGATGCGCATCGACTGCTCCATCTCGGCCATGCGCACCAGGTAGCGATCGAAGTTGTCCCCGTTCTTGCCGAGCGCGATCTCGAACGGGATGCGATCGTAGGCCCAGTAGGGCTGGGTCTTGCGCAGGTCGAAGGGCACCCCCGCCGCCCGCAGCAGCGGCCCGGTGATACCCCACGCGATGGTGTCCTCCTTCGAGAGCGCGCCCACTCCGACCATCCGGTCCATGAAGATCCGGTTGCCGGTGACGAGGGTGTGCACCTCTTCCAGGACCTGACGCGTCTCCGCGAACGCCTTCTTGACCTTCAGATCGAACCCGGCGGGGAGGTCGGCCTTCACGCCGCCCACGCGCCCGTAGGAGATGGTCAGCCGCGCCCCGGTGACGTCCTCCACCAGCTCCCACAGGAACTCGCGGGCCTTGATCATGTAGAGGAAGACGGTGAACGCCCCCAGCTCCATGGAGCCCGCGCCCACGCAGGTGAGGTGGTCGCAGATCCGGGAGATCTCGCTCATGATCACCCGGATGTACTTGCACCGCTCGGTGATCTCGATGCCGAGCAGCTTCTCCACCACCGAGCTGTAGCCGAAGTTGTTGATGAGCGGGGAGACGTAGTTGAGCCGGTCGGTGTAGGGGATCGCGTTGTTGTACGGGCCCGCCTCGCAGTCCTTCTCGAAGGCCCGGTGCAGGTAGCCGATCTCCACGTCGGTCTTCACCACCGTCTCGCCGTCCAGCTCCGCGAAGATGCGCACGATGCCGTGCATCGCGGGATGCGCCGGCCCGATGTTGACGTGCAGGTGCTTGGTGCCCTCGCCGCCTCCGGTCCCCTCCCCCAGGAACAGCTCGCGCGCGTCGGCCATCAGGCCCTACACTTTCGGCCCGATCAGCGGCTGGCGGCGGTTGATCGGGTAGTCCTTGCGCAGGGGGTGGCCCTCGAACTCCTCGTACATGAGGAGGCGGCGCAGGTCGGGGTGGCCGTCGAAGCGGATGCCGAACATGTCCCACACCTCGCGCTCGAGCCAGTTGGCGATGGGCCAGAGGCCGCACGCGGTGGGAACGACGGGGTCGTCCTGCTCGACCGGCACCTTCAGCCGCACCCGGTGATTGTTCCCGACCGAGTAGAGGTGGTAGACGACCTCGAAGCGCGGACCGTCCTCCCGCCCCGGGAACCGCAGGTAGTCCACCGCGGTCACGTCCACGAGCATGTCGAAGGCCAGCGCGGCGTCGTCCCGGCAGAGGGTCAACGCGGCCACGAGGCCCTCGCGGGCCACCACCGCGGTGTGATCGCCGCGGTACTCGTGGGTCGCGAGCAGGCGGTCGCCCAGCCGCTCGCGCAGCCGGGCCAGGATGGCGGAACCGTCCATGTCGGGGAGTGTCCGGCTCAGTACCGCTGGGTGCCGACCGCGATCTTGTCCTGAAGCTTCATCAGGCCGTCGATGACGCTCTCGGGGCGCGGGGGGCAGCCCGGAATGTAGACGTCCACCGGGATGATGGTGTCGATCCCCTGGACCGTGGCGTAGTTGTCGTAGAAGCCGCCGGTGCACGTGCAGACTCCGAAGGCGACCACCCACTTGGGCTCGCACATCTGGTCGTAGATGCGCTTGAGCACCGGCGCCATCTTGTGGCTGATGGTGCCGACCACGAACAGCACGTCGGCCTGGCGGGGCGAGAAGCGCGGCAGGCCGGCCCCGAAGCGATCGACGTCGTAGTGCGAGCACGCGGTGGCCATGTATTCCATCCCGCAGCACGCGGTCACGAACGGGTACTGGAAGATGGAGTACTTCCGGGCCCAGCCGATGGCCTCGTCCAGCTTGGAGGTGAAGAACGTGCCTACTCCCATTCGAGCCCCCGCTTCTTCCAGATGTAGAGGAACCCCAGCATGAGGATCCCGAGGAACACCGCCATCTCCACGAACCCGAACCAGCCCAGGAGCCGGTACATGGTCGCCCAGGGCCAGATGAAGACGAGCTCGATATCGAACAGGATGAAGAAGATGGCGATGGTCGAGAACTTGATCGCGAAGCGTCCTTCCGGCAGCTGCACCGGATCCTTGCCGCACTCGAAGGGCTCCTGCTTGACCGGAGAGACCCGCCGGGGCGCGATGAGGGACGGGATGCCGAGCAGCGCGCCCGCCACCACCGCGGCCACCGCGAAGACCATCAGGATCGGGACGTAGTCCATTATTTCGCCGCGGCGTCGGTCTGCTTCTTGGCGTGGTAGGAGGAGCGCACGAGGGGGCCCGACTCGACGTGGGCGAAGCCGAGCTCCCGCCCCCGCTCCGCCAGCTCGGCGAACTCGCCCGGGTGGTAGAAGCGCGCCACCGGCAGGTGCTGGGCCGACGGGCGCAGATACTGGCCGAGGGTCAGGATCTTGACGTCGATGGCCCGCAGGTCGGCCATGGTGGCGAGCAGCTCGTCTCGCTCCTCGCCCAGGCCCAGGATGATCCCCGACTTGGTGATGAGCCGCGGCGCGACCCGGCGCGCGTGGCGGAAGAGCTCGAGGGTCCGCTCGTAGCGGCCGCCGTGGCGGGCCACCTTGTAGAGCCGGGGCACCGTCTCGGTGTTGTGGTTGAGCACGTCGGGGGAAGCCGCGATCACGGCCTCGATCGCGGCGACGCTGCCCTGGAAGTCCGGGATCAGCAGCTCCACCCGGCAGCCGGGGGCGTGGCGGCGGATCGCCCGCGTGGTCGCCGCGAAGTGGGCCGCCCCGCCGTCGGCCAGATCGTCACGGTTCACCGAGGTGATCACCACGTGCTCGAGCCCCAGCTCGCCCACCGCCCGTCCGACCCGCTCCGGCTCCTCGCGGTCCTCCCAGACCGGCCGGCCGTGGGTGACCGCGCAGTACCCGCAATTGCGGGTGCACACGTCGCCCAGGATCATGAAGGTGGCGGTGAGGTCTTCCCAGCACTCGCCGATGTTCGGGCAATGCGCTTCCTCGCACACCGAGTGCAGGTTCCACTCGCGCATGAGCCCCTTCAGGCGGATGTATTTCGGGCCGCCCGGCGCCCGCACCTTCAACCAGGGCGGCTTGGGCGGCTGCGCCGGACGCGCGGAATCGAGCAGTGGTAGGGAAACTCCCATCACTATTGTCCTTTGTGCCCTCGGGCGGCGTCATTATGGCACATCTTTCACAAGCCGCCAACCGAGGGGCCCCGTCCGCAGTCGGTCGCAGCTATCCTCAGCGGTCGGTCAGGATGGCAGCGTGAGCGGTGTTGCTGATGACGTCGAGGCGCGCGCTGTGCCACGGATCCGGAATGCGGCTGTTGGTCAGGTACGCGAACGAGACCCCCGAGTCCGGGTCGGCCCAGCAGTAGGAGGAGCCCACCCCGCCGTGGCCGAAGGTCCGGGGCGAGGCGATGGTCCCCAGCCCCCGGATGCTCTCGGTGGTGCCGCGCACGTGCGGCCCGAGGGCCCGGTGCATCGGCATGCCCATGTAGCCGTCCACCCGGTCTCCGGTGACGCTGCGCGTGACGTACTGGACCATCCGGGGCGACAGGAGGCGCTTGCCGTTGAGGGTCCCTCCCGCGGCCAGCATCTGGTAGAAGGCGGCCATGGCGCGGGCCGACGCGTAGCCGCCCCCGCCCGGGGTGCCGGCGCGGCGGAACTCCGGGTTGTTCTCCTCCGCCCGCTTGACCTGGCCGCCTCCGGAGGCGGCCGGCTCGTGCATGTCGGCCGCGCGCTCGTGCCGGGCGTCGGGCAGCCCGACGAACAGCTCGTCGCCCAGCCCCAGCGGCTCGATCACCTGCTCGCGGATGAAGGCCCGGTAGTCGGTCTTGGTGAGGGCCTCGATCAGCACCGCGGCCACCCAGTGGGCGGCGCGGCCGTGATAGTACACCCGCGAGCCCGGCGTCCACTCGAGCGTGAAGCCCGACACCGACCGGCGGAGCAGCTCGTGGTCTTCCCAGGCCACCTTCGGGACGTCCGCGTTCGGGAACCCGCCCTGGTGGCTCAGGAGCTGGATGATCGTGATGTCGCCCTTGCCGTTGGCCTCGAAGCCGGGCACGTGCTCGGCCACCCGATCCGTGAAGCGGAGCGCGCCCTGCTCGGCCAGCACCCAGATCGCGCTCGCGGTGACGACCTTGGTGTTCGAGTAGAGCAGCCAGAGGGAGTCGTCGCGCGCCGGGGTGCGCGCCGGCTCCATGCGCGCGTCCCCGAAGGTCCGGAAGAGGGCGAGCTTGCCGTCGCGGGCGAGCGCGATCTGGGCCCCCGGGTACCGGCCCTCGGCGAGATGGCGCGTGATCAGCTCCTGGAGGCGGTCGAGCGCCGGGGTGTCCAGACCGAGCGACGACGGGGTGGCGGCGGCGAGCGGGAAAGCCATGGAGATCTCCTTACGAGGACTGCCGGAGTGAGCTGATCAGGTCCACCACGCGCAGCAGCTCGCTGCCGTCGCGCACCATCTGCCGGTCGCCCGCCTGCCCCCAGCGGAGCACGCCGTCCCGATCGATCACGAACGTGGAGCGATACGCCACGTTGCGGTCGACGTCGAGCACTCCGTAGAGGGAGATGACGGTGCGGTGCACGTCGCTCAGGAGCGGGAACGGGAACGGGTGCGCCTTGAGAAAGGCGGTGTGACAGAACGGGCTGTCCCCGCTGATCGCGAGGAGGACGGCGCCGCGCCGGGCGAGCTCGGCCGCGGCCTGGCCCAGGCCGGTGAGCTCCGGTGTTCAGATGCCGCCGAAATCATAGCAATAGAAGCCGAGGACGACGTCGCGCCCGCGGAACTCGCGGAGGGTGACGGGGCGGCCCTCGGTGCTGGGCAGCTCGAAGTCCGGCGCGGCCTGGCCCCACCTGAGCGTCGTCACGACGCGCATTCTGGAGACTTTCGGCAGGGGAGTCAACCACTCCGGGGCCACGAGATGACGCGTCGCCTTGCGACCTTCCCCTCGATCCCCTATGCTGCGTTGTCACGGACACGAGACGACATGGCCATTCGACAGACCACAAGTTGAGCAGATCGAGTCGATCGCGGCTCATCCTGCTGCTGCCCGTGCTCCTGGCCTTCGCCGGATGCATGGTCGGGCCGAACTACCAGCGGCCCAAGGTCTCCGTGTCACCGAGCTTCGGGGAGGGCGCGGACCCGCGTCTCAGCGCCGAATCGACCAACTACCGGGATTGGTGGAAGGCCTTCAACGATCCGGTCCTGGACCGCCTCATCGCGCGGGCTTACCGGGACAACCTCACGCTCCAGCAGGCCGGGGTGAAGGTCCTTCAAGCCCGCGCCCAGCTGGGCATCGCGGTCGGCGAGATCTTCCCGCAGACGCAGCAGGCGATCGGGTCCGTCCAGTACAACCGCACGAGCGATCGAGCCGCCACCGCCGCTTTCTTCAAGGGCGGCGGCGGCATCGAGTACTGGCAGTCGACGATCGGGGCCCAGGCGAGCTGGGAGCTCGACTTCTGGGGACGGATCCGGCGCGGGATCCAATCGGCCGACGCCAGCCTGCTCGCGACCCTCGCGGACTACGACAGCACCCTCGTCACCCTGACCGCGGACGTGGCCAACACCTACATCGCGCTCCGGACCGCCGAGGAGCGCATCCGCATCGCCCAGGAGAACATCGACATCCAGCAGCAGACCCTGCAGATCGTCGAGGCCCGGTTCAAGTACGGCACCGTGACCCAG
>DATGBR010000369.1:0-16189 GCA_035312605.1 Candidatus Methylomirabilota bacterium | reverse complement strand
CCAGAAACCCCTTCGGCGATGTGTAGCGATGAGGGAATGCTCCATAGCCGGGGAGGAAGACGAGAAACTCCGGCTTTCGGGTACGTCGGGGCGCTCCCTCCTCGATGTCCTTTACCTCCATCAGGAACCGCCCGTCCGAATCGGTGACTGTTTCACGCACCGCATATCGCTCGGTGTTGACTTGAAATGGATAGACTCGCTCCCGTCGCCAGAGCGCCACGACTACCGCCCCCGCAAGCGGCGCCTTGGTCTCCGAGTCGAGGATCTGCCCCCGATAAGGTCGGCCGCGGCCGGGGCCGAGGAGGCGGTCCCACCCCTCCGGCATCTGGGCCCACGCAGACGCGCAGCCGAGCAGCAGTCCCATACACAGCGTGACACGGCGCAACCATCGGCTCATCGGCCACCTCGAGGGGGGACGGGTGGAAGAGGGCGACGCACGCCCAGGCTCTGCAGCTCGAACCGCAGCAGCTCGGCGGTAACGGGCAGTTGCGCCCCGGGGAACAGATTGGCCGCGCTCAGCATCGCCACGAACGTATTGAAGGCCTCGCTGCGGTCCTCGGGGTCGGACACCGCGGTCATGGTCGCGGTCGCGTCGGGCACGGAGAAGTGGGCGGCCGACACGCCGGGCGGGCGCACCTGTGGGCGGTCGGGGACCGGCGTGTAGCCCGGCCTGAAGATCATCAGCCGTGGCGCCAGGGTGCGGGGCGGCAGCTTCGCTTCGACCAGATGGACCTCATGGACGAACTCGCCCTTGGAATCCGTGAAGGTCTCCTGTGCGGTGACCAGACGTCGCACGCCGTCGATCTGGTCGTCGAGCCGCTGCCAGAGGATGACGACGACGGCGTCCGGGATCGGCCGGCCGGTCTGCGCGTCGACGACGCGCCCGCGATACGGGCCGGCCGGGGCCGTCAGCAGCGTGTCCTCGTCCTGCGCGGCCGCCGTCGAGACCTGGCCTGCGAGCGCGAGCAGGAACAGCACGGCAAGCGCAGCCGACGGCCCAGGCCGGCGTCGGCCAGCCAGCCCAGCGCGTCGCCTCAGAACACGCGCAGTCGCCATACTCCGTCCGTATCGACCACGAACAGGACGTAGAAGGAATACGCCGTGCCCTGCTGCACGGCGCGCAGCTCGTACTCGGCCGCCCGCTCGTGAACCCTCACCGCCCTGATGGCGCCGAGATCGGCGGCAACCTGGGGTAGGGCGCCGGCTCCCGCCAGAGCGGAGAGCTGATCCTGGTAGGCGTCGCGGGACGCGCCGGCGAACAGCGCAACGGCAGCAGGCACGTCACCGCGGCTCAGCGCATCGCGCAGAGCGGCCCATTTCGGCTGCAGCACCGCGTCGAGACCGGCCTGATCCATCACCTGCACCACCGCCCGCGCGGCCGACACGGTCCCCTGCACGTCGGTCACCTTGACCACGGGGAAGTAGAGACCGGGAGCGGAATAGGTAAACGTCCGGCCCTCGAGGGCCGGGCCATCGAAGTCGACGCGGCCGTCTCCGTCGATGTCCAGCTCGATGCGGGCCGGTGCAGGCCCACCGAGAAGCGAGAACGACGCGAGCAGGGGCGCGCCACCCATCCGCGGGCTCGGCCGCAGCGAGAGGGCGCCCTCGGCCGGATCGGTCACGGAGACCGTGACGCTGGTGGTGGCGGATGCGCCGCCCGACGTGGTAGCCACGGCGGTCAGGGCAACTGACGGGGCGGAGGCCGGCACCATGGCCGCGAAGACGCTGCCCTGCACGGCCGCGGTCACTCCATTGACGGCGACTCCGACCTCGCCACCACCTGTGACCGTACCACGGACCAGCACGAGGCCCGAAGCAACGACGGCACCCGGCGCCGGCTCGGTGATGGCGATCGTCGGCGCCTCGCCCTGCACGGAGAACACGCGACGGGCCGGCGTCGGGTCCTCATTGCCGGCCAGGTCTCGGGCCTTCACCTCGAAGGTGTGGGAGCCGGCGCCCAGGCCCGGCACGCTGGCGGTACCGCCGGGACCGAAGGGGGTAAAGGCACCGCCGTCGACTCGCCATGCGAATACCAGAGCCGTGGCGGGGGTGAGGTTGTCGCTGCCACCGAACGAGAACATCGCGCTGGTCCCGGTGACCGGGCCATCCGGCCGGCCGGTGATCACCGTCTCCGGCGGCGTGTTGTCGACGATGACCGTCCGCGCGGCGGAGGCCGTGTTCTGGGCCTGGTCCGTTGCCGCCGCGGTGAGAGTCTGGACGCCGTCGGGGCTGCCGCTGGTCTCCCAGCTGGCGCTGGCGGTGATGGCGGGAGCCGGAGGTGCGGGATCGAGGGTGGCGGCCAGCGCCCGGCTGTCCGCTCGCAAGGTCAGGCTGCTCACCTTCCCGGTCGCGTCTGACGCCTGGGCCCTTACCGACACGGCACCCCGGAGGTGGGCGTTGACGGGCGGCGCGAGGAACGCGACCGCGGGTGGCTGCGTATCGCGTCGGGCCTCCACCGCGCCGATATCGAACCGTGGAGCGGAGCCCGCCGAGCCGGGTGCAGGACGAACCGCCTCCTCGAAATAGTCGGCCTCGAAGCGCGGGTTCAGGTCCGGCGTCAGCAGGGTGCGCGGGTCGAGCCCACGGTCGATCAGCGGCGACCCGGAGGCCGGCGTCGGATCGTCGTCCAGCGTGCCCGAGGCGTGATCCGCCCCGGCGAGGTCTCGGTAGACGAGCGTGGGCACCTCGCACCCGGGGCTGGCCACGACGCCGGGTCCCTCGGCGCCGGTCGGCGTCAGGTTGGCGCCGTCGACGGCGTCCAGCACCGGGCCGGCCTGCTCACCGAGGCGATTGCCGCACACCAGGTTGTTCCTCAGCACGATCGTCACCGCGGGCAGGCCGGAGCCCGTCTCCCGCCGCACGCCGACGCGCCCGCCGGTCGATCCGCTCTGCGTGCCGTTGCCGGTGATCGCGTTGTTGGCCAGCAGCAACACGTGGGCGCGCGTGGCGGCGAGCCCGTTCCAGCCGTTGCCATGGATCGTGTTCTGCACGATGGTGTGCGGGCCACCGTCCGCATCGAGCGTGGCGATGCCGTTACGGCCGTTCGCGGCGATGACGTTGTTGAGCACGAGCGTGCCCGCGTTGCCGGACGCGATCGTGATGCCACTGCCGCCCTCACAGCCGGGCGCGCCGTTGCCCACGATGCGGTTGCGCTCGATGCGAATCGCCACGTTCTGGCTGCTCCCTCCGAGCAGCGCGATGCCCGTACCTCCTGCGCCGGTGATGGTCAGCCCGCGGATCGTCACGAAGCGCGACTGCTGGAGCTGGATCGCGTGCCCCTGCGCGCACTGCGCGACCGCGCCGTGCAGCACGACGCTGCCCGCCGGCACCGCCGGGTCGGCCTGCACGACGATGCGGCTCGCCTCGGACCGGGCACCCGCGTTCTTGCCGGTGATGCTCACCCGCTCGACGTAGGTGCCGGCCCGGACCTGCACGGTGTCGCCGGGCTGCGCCGCGTCCACCGCGGCCTGGATGCTCCCGTAGCACGGGGCCCGCCCGCCGCACGTGGCGTCCGATCGATCGACGTGGCGGATGGTGGCGCCGTCGACGGCCGAGGGAGCCTCCGCGGCCAGCGCCATCGTCACCGCGACGGGAAAGAGGCGAATCAGGCCAGGCAGCGCGCGCATGCTCGAGCGTGGAGCAGCGCCCGTGCCACGCAAGGAGGCCGTGCCTCCCGTGAGCATTGTCGCGCAGTTGAGCGCCCAGGCCCCGAGTCGGAGTTCGTACCTTCACAGGCCACGGTGCAGGTCGGCTCGCGCGCTGCCGCGCTGGGTAGGCACCGAGGCTCCGCAGGCCTTTGCCCCCCCTACCGCTTGCCGTATAGTCGAGTACACTCCGCGAGGGAGGAGGCCCCGTGAGACTGCCCCGCGACCGCTTCGACTACTCGCCCTTGTCCGCCCGGCCCGCCTGGAAGCTCCCCAAGGGCGCCCGCGTCGCGGTGTGGACCATCGTCAACATCGAGGAGTGGGACATCGAGAAGGCGATGGCGCGCCAGTACCTGCCCGCGCCCCAGGGCGTGGCCACCGCGCCCGACGTGCCCAACTGGGCGTGGCACGACTACGGGATGCGGGTGGGGTTCTGGCGGCTGCTGGAGGCGCTCACCAAGCGGAAGATCCGCGCCACCACCGCCATCAACGCCCACGTGGTGCAATCCTACGAGCCGGTGGCCCGCGCGATGCTGGACGCCGGCTGGGAGTTCATGGCCCACGGGGTCGTCCAGGGAGCGATGCACCTGCTCCCCGATCAGCGAAAGGCCATCCGGCAGGCCCTCGAGCTGCTGGAGAAGTTCACCGGCAAGCGGCCGAAGGGCTGGCTCGGGCCGGGCCTGACCGAGACGTGGGAGACGCTCGACTATCTCCGCGCCGAGGGCATCGAGTACGTCTCCGACTGGGTCAACGACGATCAGCCCTACGAGATCCGCACCCAGTCGGGGCCGCTCGTCTCGGTGCCCTACACGCTCGAGCTGAACGACATCCCGATGATGGTGGTCCAGCACCACACGTCCAGCGAGTGGCTGCGGCGCGCGAAGGACCAGTTCGACCGGCTCTACGCCGAGGGTGCGAAGAACCCGCGGGTGATGGCGCTGGCCGTGCATCCCTATATCTCGGGCGTCCCGCACCGCATCAAGTACTTCGAGGCGGTGTACGACTACATCCGCAAGAAGCCCGGCGTGTGGATGACCACCGGCGAGGAGATCTACGAGTGGTACAAGCAGTCGCGCCGGTGATCGCGTCGCGACGGGCCTCTGCCCTGCTGGCCCTGGGCTTGCTGGCCGCCGCCCTGCCCGGCGCGGCCGAGGCCCAGGGCGAGCCGAAGCTCAAGGTGCCGCCCGGCTTCGCCATCGACGTGTTCGCGGACAAGGTCGGCAGCGTGCGCTTCATGGCCATCGACCCCGCCGGCACCCTTCTGGTCTCCGAGCCCTCCGCGGGCCGCGTGCTGGCCCTGCCCGACAAGAATGGCCGCGGCAAGGCCGATTCCGTGCAGACGGTGGTGACCGGCCTCGATCAGCCGCACGGCCTGGCCTTCCACGAGGGCGCGCTCTACGTCGCGGAAACCTCGCGCGTGCAGCGCTTCGCCTACGATCCGGCCACCATGAAGGCCACGCAGCCCACCCTGCTGACGCGCCTGCCCGCGGGCGGCGGCCACTGGACGCGCACCGTGGTCTTCGGGCCCGACGGGCTCATGTACGTCTCGGTCGGCTCGTCCTGCAACGTCTGCCGCGAGAGCGACAAGCGGCGGGCCGCGGTGCTGCGCTTCAACGCGGACGGCTCGGGCGAGCAGCTCTTCGCCTCCGGCCTCCGCAACGCGGTGGGCCTGGCCTTCCACCCGACCAGCGGCGTGCTCTGGGCCACCGTGAACGAGCGCGACTGGCGCGGCGACGACGTGCCGCCCGACTACGTGACCGAGATCCGCGAGGGCACCGTCCACGGCTGGCCCGACTGTATGACGGTGCGCGGCCGCGTGATCACCGACACGAGCTTCACGAAGAGCGCCACGTGCGACAAGGTGACGCCGCCCACCGTGGAGATCCAGGCGCACTCGGCGCCGATCGGGCTCGCCTTCTACACCGGCACCCAGTTCCCGGAGGAGTACCGCGGCAGTCTCTTCGTCGCCTATCGCGGCTCGTGGAATCGCAGCCTGCCCACCGGCTACAAGATCGTGCGCATCCGCGTCCGCGACGGCCAGCCGCCGGCGGTGGAAGATTTCGCCACCGGCTGGCTCGAGGGCACCTCGTCGTGGGGCCGGCCCGTCGACCTGGTGGTGGGGCGCGACGGCGCGCTCTATCTCTCCGATCAGGGCGCCGGCCGCATCTACCGCATCACCTATCGGCCATGACCCACATCGATCTGTCGCCACCCGCGCGCGCGATCCGAGCGCCCGGCGCGAACGTTCGTTGGCTCATGCTGGCCGTCATCTTCCTCACGCGCACCTCGATGGGCTTTCAGTTCCAGTCGATTGCCGCGCTCACCCCGTTCGTGGTGCCCGCCTTCGAGCTGAGCTACGCCCAGGTGGGTCTGCTCATGGGCCTCTTCATGCTGCCGGGCGTAGTCATCGCGCTGCCGGGCGGCCTGCTCGGCCAGCGGTTCGGCAGCCTGCGCGTGGTGATCGCGGGGCTCGGCCTCATGATCGTGGGCGGCATGATCGTGTCCTACAGCGGCGGGCTCCACTCCGCGGCGCTCGGGCGCTCGGTCGGCGGGGTGGGCGGCGTGCTGGTGAACATCATGCTGGCGCGCATGGTGGCCGGCTGGTTCCGCGAGCGCGAGCTGCAGACCGCGATGGGCCTGATGCTCTCGGCGTGGCCCTTCGGCATGGCGCTGGCGCTCGTCATCCTGGGCCCGCTGGCCGCGGCCACCTCGTGGCGCATCGCGGAGTACGTCACGGTGGTCGCGGCCGGCCTGGCGCTGGCGCTGATCGCGCTCGCCTACAAGGAGGCGCCGGCCGAGCCGGGCGCGCCCGCCGACGGCGCGAGCGCCGAGCCGGCGAAGTTCCACCTCGGCGTGCCGGGGCGCGTGTGGGCGCTCGCGGTCAGCGCCGGGATCGGGTGGGCGCTGCTGAACGCCAGCGTGATCGTGGTGGCGAGCTTCGCGCCCAGCTTCCTCATGTCGCGCGGGGCCTCGGTGGGCGAGGCGGGCGGCATCACCGGGCTCGCGCTCTGGATCAGCATCATCTCGGTGCCGCTCGGTGGCCTGGTGGCGGACCGGCTCCGGAAGCCGCGCCTGCTGATCGTGGTGGGCTGCGTGGCCACCGCGCTCACCATCGCGTGCGCGGCGCGCGCGCCCTGGCCCGCGCTCTGGCTGGTGGCGAGCGGCATCCTGCTGGGCCTGCCGCCCGGCATCATGATGGCGCTGCTGCCGCGCGCGGTGCGGCCCGAGCACCTGGCCACCGCGCTCGGCGTGTTCTACGCGCTCTTCTACCTCGGCATGGCGGTCTCGCAGACCATCGCCGGCGCCCTGCGCGACATCACCGGCGACCCGGCCATGCCCTTACTGTTTGCCTCGGGGCTCATGCTCGCCACCATCGCGGCGGTCACCGTGTTCTGGCGCATCGAGGGACGCGCGGCGGGCAGTGTAGACTGAGCGGTATGCGCGAGCCGGGCGACATCCTCCTCGTGGCCTGCTACGAGCTCGGCCACCAGCCGCTGGCCGTGGCGTGGCCCGCCGCCTTCCTCGAGCGCGCCGGCTACCGGCCCGCGCTGATGGACACCTCGGTCGAGCCGGTCGACGCGCAGAAGCTGGCGCACGCGACGGTGGTGGCGGTCTCGGTGCCCATGCACACCGCGCTGCGCCTCGGGCTCGAGGTCGCCGCGCGCGCCCGTGCCGCCAATCCGAGCGCGCACGTCTGCTTCTTCGGCCTCTACGCCACGCTCAACGCCGAGTTTCTCTTCGGTCACGGCGTCGACAGCGTCATCGGGGGCGAGGCGGAGACGCCGCTGCTGGCCGTGATCGAGGCGCTCGAGCGCGGCGACCCGGGCCCGTTGCCCGGGGTGGGCCGGCCGGGCCGGCCCGCCGCGCCGCATCTCCGGCGCCTCGACTTCCCGGTACCGAGCCGCGCGGGGCTGCCGTCGATCAAGAAGTACGCGCATCTCGAGCGCGACGGCCGCATGGAGCTGGCCGCCTACGTGGAGTCGAGCCGCGGGTGCCTGCACCGCTGCCGCCACTGCCCGATCCCGCCGGTGTACGGCGGGCGCTTCTTCGCGGTGCCGCGCGAGGTCGTGCTGGCCGACGTGCGCCAGCAGATCGAGGCGGGCGCGCGCCACGTCACCTTCGGCGACCCGGACTTCCTCAACGGGCCGACCCACGCCCTCGCGGTGGCGCGCGATCTCCACGCCGAGTGGCCCGACGTCACCTTCGACTTCACGGCCAAGATCGAGCACCTGCTGCGCCACCGCGCGCACCTGTCTGCGCTGCGGGAGGCGGGCTGCCTCTTCGTGGTTTCCGCGGCCGAGTCGCTGAGCGACGCCGTGCTCGCGCATCTGGAGAAGGGCCACACGCGCGCCGACATCCTGACCGCGCTCGCGGCCACGCGAGAGGCCGGCATCACGCTCCGGCCCACCTGGGTGGCCTTCACGCCGTGGACCACGCTCGACGACCACTGCGCGTGGCTCGATTTCCTGGCCGCCGAGGCGCTGATCGACCACGTCGACCCGGTGCAGTACGGCCTGCGCCTGCTGGTGCCGCCGGGCTCGCTGCTGCTCGAGACCGAGGCGCTCCGACCGCACCTGGGCCCGCTCGAGCAGGAGACGCTCTCCTATCGCTGGACGCACCCCGATCCGCGCATGGATCGGCTGCAGGCGGAGACCGCGCAGATCGTCGCCCAGGCGGTGGAGGTCCAGGCGGACGCGCCCGGAATCTTCGACCGCGTGCGCGCGATGGCGGCGGAGGCGGCCGGGGTCGCTGCGCCCGCGCCGCTGCGGGGCGAGATGGCCAAGGGACGCAAGCGCCCGCCGCGGCTCAGCGAGGCCTGGTTCTGCTGAGCGGAGCCCACCCGGGGCCAGTTGGCCCTGACGTCGCAGAGTCGCCTGTAGCCCGGGTACCCTGAGCCGTCCTCATGGCGCGGATCGAGCTGATCAACATCTGCGCGACGCTTCGGGGCGGGGAGCGCGCGACGTCCGGCTCATCCGGCGGTCGAAGCCCGACCTTCTCCATCCGCGACCTGGACCTGTCGGTGTTCGACGGCGAGACCCTCGTGATCCTCGGGCCCAGCGGATGCGGCAAGACCACGCTCCTGAAGATCATCGCCGGCCTGATCGCGCCCGACTCCGGAGACGTGCACTACGACGGCATGAGCATGAACGCCGTCCCACCCGGTAGCCGGCGCGTCGGCATGGTCTTCCAGAACTACGCGCTCTATCCGCACCTGACCTCGAGGACCAACGTGCTGTCGTATTTCCTGTTCCGGAAGAAGACCCCGGAGCTGAGCGCGCTGGCGCGGGAGAAGTATCGGCGGACCAGCGAGCTGATGGGGGTCGAGCTCGAGAGTCTGATGGATCGCCGGCCGACCACGCTGTCCGGCGGCGAGAAGCAGCGCGTCGCGCTCGGGCGCTGCATCACGCGCGAGCCCGCCGTCTTCCTGCTGGACGAGCCCTTCTCGAATCTGGATCAGGCGCTCCGGGAGCGATACCGGGTCAATCTGAAGATCCTGTTGAAGCAGTTCAGCATCACGTCCGTGTACGTGACCCACGATCACGTCGAGGCCCTGATCCTCGCCGATCGCCTGGCCATCATGGACCGAGGCCGCATCGAGCAGGTCGGCACCTACCAGGAGATCTACGAGCAGCCCCGAAGCGTGTTCGTGGCCGGCTTCCTGAACCGGCACGTGGGGACTCCGCCCATCAGCCTGATCGACGCGCGATACCTGGCCTCGGGCGGACCGCTCGGCGACGTGCAGGTTGGCATACGTCCCGAGGACGTGGTCGTCTCCCGCGAAGACAGGCCGGATGGCATTTCGGGCATCGTCGCCGGCAAGTTGAGCCTCCCCATGCTCAACGCCACGGTCCTCAGCGTCCGGGTGGATCAGCACGAGATATTCGCGCACATCGGAGGAGACGAGAACGTCCGGGCCGGCGACCGGGTGTGGCTCACCTTCCGGAAGTACCATCTGTTCGACAGCCCGTCCGGACGGAGGCTGGGAAGCCACGCGGAGCCGGCCCCGGCGTGATCAGGCGCGGGGCGTCGCGGTGACCTCCGGCCGCGGGGTGACGTGCCCGCACTTGCCGCACGTGCGGTGTGACTCGGCGCCGTAGAACTCCGCGTAGACCTCGGACACCGGATCGTCGCGCCAGTCGCCCACCTGGCGGACCGCCTCGTGGAGCTGGGCGTCGCACGACGGGCAGTACCAGAGGAAGCGATCCTGCTCGCCGGTCCGCCGCTTGCGCTCGAGCACGAGCACGTAGGCGTCGCGCGGGAATCGCGGGGAGTGGGGCGTGCCGGCCGGGCAGTGCAGGATCTCGCCCTCGCGGATGATCGCGACCTTCTCCTCACCCTTCGCGGTGCGATAGTGCAGGTTCATGTCGCCCTTGATCATGTACATGACCTCGTCGCTCGGGTCGACGTGGAACTCGCTCCGGCCCTCGCGGCCCCGCGCCACGAAGGCGATGGAGTCCGCGGTCTGCCAGAGCACGTTAATCGGGCGGGTGGCCTTGGCGATGATCGCGGTGATCTCGTCCAGGTCCATCGGGCGCATGGCGTTCAGATCCATGGGGAGTCTCCTCTTCACGCGAGCGTGAGCAGCCGCCGCGGGTTGTCGACCAGGATAGCCTGGATCTCCGCCTCCGAGAAGCCGCGCCGGCGCATCATCGGCACCACGTTGGCGAAGATGTGGCCGTAGCCGTGCCCGCCAAAGCGCACCAGGCGCGAGCGGTAGCAGATGTCGTGCGAGATCAGCACCTGGCCGAGGTGCCCGCGCGCGATCAGCCCCCGGATGGCGCGGAGGCGGACCGCGTCGTTCGGCATGTCGATGTCGGCCAGCCGGTAGTAGGACGACTCCTGCCCGAAGAGATCCCACTCGAGCACGCAGCCGGTGTCGGCCAGCCGGTCGATCCGCTCCTCGTCGAAGACGGTGCGGTCGATGTGGCTGATGATCACGCGGTCCATGCGGCCGCCCTTCACCCGGATGAAGTCGGCCACCTCCTGCGGCTGGTCGGGATGGCGCCCCGGGTGCACGTTGATCGCGGCGCCGGTCTGCCGCTGGGCGAGGACCGCGGCCAGCATCACGCGCTGCTCCTGCGGCGTCCACGGGGCCTGGCAGCCGATCTCGCCGATGATCCCCGCGCGGACGTCGGTTCCCCAGGCGCCGTCGGTCACCGACTCCACCATCTCCTCGGCGAGATCCTCGATGGTCCGGGTCGCGTTGGCGGGCTCCTGATACTCCTCGACATAGTGCCCGCAGCCCATGATCACGTGCGCGCCGCTCGCGCGGGCGATCTCGACGAGACCGAGCGGATCGGGGCTGAGCCCACCGCACGAGAGATCGACCACGCTCCGCCCGCCCGCGGCCACCATGCGGCGCACCTCGTCCGCGGCCACGTCGCGCGCGTCGAGCAGGTAGTTGCGCGCGGCGCCCTTGGCCGTCCCGTAGTTGATCGCCCACACGTTGTCGAGCGCCAGCTCGGGCCCGAGGTCGTCCGGCTTGCGCTGCGAGGGATGGCGGATGTCGCACAGCAGGTGCTCGTGCATCAGGGTCGGCCCGAGATCGGCCGGCGCGATGGGGCCGAGCACGGTCTGCACGGTGCCTCGTCCGGCCGCGGTCATGGCGCCAACCGTAACGCCGGGCTCGGCGGGCCGTCAATGGCGCCCGGGTAACTCCTGCTCGGTAGATCCGCCCGGTCGAGCCGATCGCGGAGGCCGGCGCGGCAGAGAAGCGGCTCCGAGCGGGCGCCACGCGCGGTGGCACGTCACGTGCTGCCCGTCCTCCGCCATGGGCCGGAGCCGATCGAAGCCCTCGTGGGAGCAATCCATGCGGCGCGGCACACGCGCGGTGACGCTCCCGGTGCGCGCGAAGGGAAGCCTTCGCGCCAGCGCTCCGCGCGTCGGACGCCGCTACCCGAACCTGGTGGACCGCATGCCCGCGGCCGAGGCGCCGAGGGGCCGCGGGCGCCGCCTCGCGGTGACGCGGGGCCCAGGCCGGGCGTCCCGCTAGCGCCGCGCGTCCGTCTACCATTCGTGGTCGGGCTGCGACATAATGCCGGGCACATCAATGCCACGTCCCGGAGGCTCGCCCATGATCGGTCGTCTGACTCGTCGCTCGGCGCTCGCGGCCTGGATCCTGCTCGCGGCCATCGCCGTCACGCTCCTCCCCGCGCCGCCCGCGCACGCCCAACAGACCACGCTGGTGGTCACCGGCTACGGCGGGCGCTGGTCGGAGGTCATGAAGAAGGTGCTCGTCGAGCCCTTCGAGAAGAAGCACGGGGCGAAGGTCGAGATCGTGACCGGCATCACCACCGAGTGGGTGGCCAAGATGCTGGCCGCTGGCCCCGACAACCCGCCCTACGACGTGGTGTTCGGCAACGAGCCGGCCTTCCCGATCCCGCGCGAGCGCGGCTTCTTCGACAAGCGCAACGAGACGCTCGCCCCCAACATCAAGAACCTCTACCCGAAGGCCTTGATCGGCGACACGAGCCTCGCCATGTTCTGGGGCCGCATCGGGCTCGCCTACCGCACCGATATGGGGCTCAAGAAGCCCACCTCGTGGAAGGACTTCTGGGACGAGGCCTACGTGGGCAAGCGCGCCACCTACGTGATCGGCAACACCCTCGGCATCAACTTCCTGTTCATGGTCTCCAAGATCTTCGGCAAGGACTACTTCGACATCGACGCGGGGGTGGCCGCGATCAAGCGCGCCCAGCCGAAGCTGGTGGACTTCACCGGCACGGTGGAGAAGCAGCTCGAGCAGAAGGAAGTGGTCATGGCGGTGCTCCACGACGCCTCCACCTACGACCTCCAGAAGCGGGGCATCCCGGTGGACTGGGCGGCTCCGAGCGAGGGCCTGCCCATCCTCGACCAGATCGTGCAGGTCACGAAGGGCTCGAAGAACAAGGAGCTGGCGTGGAAATTCATCGACGCCTACATCTCCCCGGAGGTGCAGCTCGCCTTCGCCACCGAGCTCTTCTGGAGCCCGACCAACAAGACGGTGAAGGTGCCCGCCGACGTGGCCAAGAAGATCATCAACGGGCCCGCCGACGTCGACAAGCTCGTGCTCTTCGACTGGGCCCAGGTCGCCAAGCAGCGGCCGCAGTGGACCGAGAAGTGGAACAAGGAGATGCGTTGAGCGAGGCCTCGCGCGGGAGCGGCACCGTCGCGCTGACCGGGCTGGTCAAGCGCTACGGGGCGACGCGGGCGCTCGACGGGGTCTCGCTCGCGGTGGCGCCGGGCGAGTTCTTCACCCTGCTCGGCCCCTCCGGGTGTGGCAAGACCACCACCCTGCGCTCGGTGGCCGGCTTCGTGACGCCCGACGAGGGCCAGGTCGCGATCAACGGAGCGGTGGTGACCGGGGTGCCGCCGCACCGGCGACAGGTCGGGATGGTCTTCCAGCACTACGCGCTCTTCCCCCACCGCACGGTAGCCCAGAACGTGGGCTTCGGCCTGCGCATGCAGCGGGTCGAGAAGGCGGAGATCGGCCGGCGCGTGCAGGAGGCGCTGGCCCTGGTCCAGCTGCCGGGCCACGGCGGGCGCTACCCGGGTCAGCTCTCGGGCGGCGAGCAGCAGCGGGTGGCGCTGGCCCGCGCGCTCGTCACCCGCCCCGCGGTGCTGCTGCTCGACGAGCCGCTCGGCGCGCTCGACAAGAAGCTGCGCGACCACATGAAGATCGAGCTGAAGCGGCTGCAGCGCGAGGTCGGCATCACCACGATCTACGTGACCCACGACCAGGAGGAGGCGCTCACCATGTCCGACCGCATCGCGGTGATGCACCGCGGGCGCGTCGAGCAGGTGGCCGCGCCGCGCGGGCTCTACGAGACGCCGGCCACCGCGTTCGTGGCCGGCTTCATCGGCAACATCAACCTGCTCGCCGGCCGTGCCGCGGGCGCCAACGCGGTGGCCTGCGGCGGCGCCACGCTCGCCGCCACCGGCGCGGCCCCGGCCGGCGCCGCGGTCGCGATCGCCCTCCGCCCGGAGCGGGTCCGCCTCGACCCGGCGGGGGCGATGGACACGCTGTTGACCATGACCGTCGCCCACGTGGTCTACCAAGGCGAGACGGTCCGCTACATCCTCAGGTCCGACGCGGGCCTCGAGCTACAGGCCCTCGAGCTGGGCGAGGTGCGCTACGCGGCCGGCGCCCGCGTGCGGGCGGGCTGGGCCGCCGCCGACGCGCGCATGATCGAGGACGACATCCGGCGGGAGGAGATCGCATGACGAAGGTCGGTCTGATCACGGTGGGGCAGGCCCCGCGCAGCGACGTGGTGCCCGACATGGCGGCCATCCTGGGCGGCGACGTCGAGATCGTGGAGGCCGGCGCTCTCGACGGGCTCTCCCGCGAGCAGATCGCGCCGCTCGCCCCGGAGGGCGACGACGAGATCCTGGTCACCCGGCTCGCCGACGGCTCGTCGGTCTTCGTGGGCAAGAGCAAGATGATCCCGCGCATCGAGGCGAAGATCGCCGCCCTTGAGGACGGAGGCGTCGCGCTCAATGTACTGCTCTGCACCGGCGAGTTCCCTCGCCTGCGGGCCCGCCGGCCCTTCCTCGAGCCGCAGCAGCTCCTGCTCGGGCTCCTCCGCGCCATGGTCTTCCCCGGCCGCCTGGGCGTGCTCACCCCGTCCGAGCGCCACGTGCCGCAGACCATCGCGCGCTGGCGCGCCTCCGGCTTCGACGCCCACGTGGCGCCGCTCTCGCCCTACGAGGAGCACGACCCGGCCGCGGTCCGCCGCGCGGCGGATGCGCTGCGCGCCGGCCACGCGGGCCTGGTGGTCATGGACTGCATCGGCTTCCGGCGCAAGACCCGCGACGAGATCGCAGCCCTGACCGGCGCGCCGACCCTGGTGGCGAACCTGCTCGTGGCCCGCGTGGCCGCGGAGCTACTCGGCCGCTGATCCCGTGACCCGTAGTGCCCGCGTCCTGCTCCTGGGGCCGTACGTCCTGCTCCTCGCCGTCTTCTTCGTGGCCCCCCTCCTGCTGATGCTCGCGATCAGCTTCTCGCGCCAGTCCTACGGCCAGCTCGAGTGGGCCTTCACCCCGCAGCACTACGTCCACTTCTTCACCGACGCGTACTACCTGGGCGTGCTGGGCGACACCCTGTGGCTGGGCGTGCTCACCACCGCGGTCTCCCTGCTCCTCGGCTACCCGCTCGCCTACCACCTCGCGCTCACCCGCTCGCGCGCGAAGCCGCTCCTGATCGTGTGCATCCTCTCCCCGCTCCTGGTCGGTATCGTCATCCGCTGCTACGGCTGGATGATCCTGCTCGCCGACCGCGGCCTCATCAACGAGACCCTGGTGCAGCACGGGTGGCTCGCGAAGCCGCTGCCGCTCATGTACAACAAGTTCGGGGTGACGGTGGCGCTCGTCCACGTCTTCCTGCCGTTCATGGTGCTGTCGCTCACCGGGGTGCTCAAGCGCATCGAGCCCCAGCTCATCGAGGCCTCCCAGACCCTGGGCGCTTCCCCGCGCCGCGCTTTCTTCGAAGTGACCCTGCCGCTCTCGCTGCCCGGCATCCTGGCCGGCTCGCTGCTCGTCTTCTCGCTCGCCATCAGCTCGTTCGTGGTGCCGATCCTGGTCGGCGGGTTCAAGGTGCACGTGCTGCCGATGGTGGTCTACGAGCAGGTGCTGTCCGTGTTCGACTGGCCGTTCGGGGCCGCCAACGCCTTCGTGCTGCTCGTGATCTCGGTGGCCCTGATCGCGGTCTACATCAAGGTGACCGAACGGGCCCTGCGCGGCATTGTATGATTCTCCGCTCCGTAGTCGGGCTGATCTATGCCTTCCTCCTGTTGCCGATGGTGATCGTGGTGCTGGCTGCGTTCAACGCGGGCAACTACTTCACGTTCCCGCCCCAGGGCTTCTCCTTGAAGTGGTTCGCCAACTTCTTCCAGCGCCGCGAGTTCATGCAGGCGCTCCGGCTCTCCACCGAGCTGGCGGTCTGGACCGCGCTCGCCTCCACCGTGATCGGGACCGCGGCGGCGCTGCCCCTCGTGCGCGGACGCTTCCGCGGCCGCGACCTGCTGAACGCGTTCGTCACCTCCCCGCTACTCCTGCCCCAGATCCTCACCGGGGTGGCGCTGCTGCAGTTCTATACTCTCTTCAAGATGCAGGCCTCCTACGCGGCGCTGCTGATCGGCCACATCGTGGTCACCACGCCGTACGTGATCCGGACGGTCACCGCCACCCTCACCCACTTCGACATCGCCCTCGAGGAGGCGGCCCAGAGCCTGGGCGCCCATCCGGTGCGCGCGTTCTTCGAGGTGACGCTCGGGGTGATCAAGCCCGGCGTGGTGGCGGGCGCCATCTTCGCGTTCGCGATCTCGTTCGACAACTTCACCCTCTCGCTCTTCCTGACCAGCTCGAAGCTGACCCCGCTCCCGATCGAGCTCTTCGCCTATCTCAAGTACTCCTTCGACCCCACCGCGGCCGCGGTGTCCGCCTTCGCCATCGGGGTGGCCCTGGTGCTCGTCCTGGGCATCGCGCGTTTCATGGGGCTCGAGGAGTTCACCGGCTTCTGAGGCCCATCCCGAGATGAGACCGATCACCGCGGCGGAAATCGAGAGCCT
>DATGBR010000368.1:0-20704 GCA_035312605.1 Candidatus Methylomirabilota bacterium | reverse complement strand
GGCCTGTCGTTCGGCGGCTGGCTGGCCGCCGAGATCGCCGCGACGCGCTCGCGTCGCGTGGAGCGGCTGATCCTCGTCGACGCGGTCGGCATCAAGGTCGGCGATCGCGAGACGCCGGACATCCTCGACGTGTTCAACACCGCGCCCGCCGAGGTGCAGCGCCGGCGCTGGCACGAGCCCGCGAAGTGGGCGCCGGACCCCGACGCCATGTCGAACGAGGCCCTGGTCGCCCACGCGCGCAATCGCGAGGCGCTCTGCCTCTACGCGTGGCATCCGTACCTGTACAACCCCCGGCTCGCCCGGTGGCTCCACCGCATCACGGTGCCGACGCTCGTGCTGTGGGGGGCCGGCGACGGGATCGTGACGCCGGCCTACGGGCGCGCTTACGCCGCGCGCATCCCGGCCGCGCGCTTCGAGCTCATCGAGGCCGCCGGACACCATCCCGAGATCGAGCAGCCCGGCGCGTTCGTGGAGCGCGTGCGGGCGTTCCTGTCGTCGTGATCCTGGAGGCGCCATGCAAACCTGGTATCTGAACGAGAACCCGTACCCCTTCGTGCCCCCGCACGTGCTCGACGCCGCCGAATCGGTCCGCGGCAGCCTGCCGAACAAGTACTGCGATCCCAAGGTCGCCGCGGACCTGTTCCAGGAGGCGCTGGACGAATACCTGCTCTGCGACGACGTCGGGATCAACGTGGTGTCGAACGAGCACCATGCGGGGATCAACTGCCTGTTCGGGGCGAGCCCGCTCATCCTCGGCATCCTGGCGCGCCAGACCCGGAACGTGCGGATCCTGAGCCTGGGGACGCTGATCACCGTGCGCACGGACCCGGTGCGCGTCGCCGAGGAGTACGCGGCGGCCGACGTGATCTCGCGCGGGCGGCTCGAGATCGGGTTCGTGAAGTCGGGCGGCAGCGAGATGGCCTCCGGCAACGCGAACCCGATCGGCATCGTCGACCGGTTCTGGGAGGCGATCGATCTCATCCTGAAGACCCTCGCCCACCGCGACGGCCCCTTCAGCTGGGAGGGCAAGCACTTCACGCACCGGCACGTCAACATCTGGCCCGGGCCCTGGCAGCAGCCGCATCCGCCGCTGTGGGCGGCGACGGGAGATCCCACCACCTCGGCCGAGCTCGGCCGGCGGGGCATCGTCAACGTGATGGTGTTCCGCACCGTCGAGGAGACGGCGCGGGCGTGGGGCGCGTACCGGAAGGCGCGCGCGGACGCCGGCTTGCCCGCGCCGGGCCCCGATCGCTTCGGCCACACCGCGTTCGTCTACACCGGGGACACCGACGAGGAGGGCGTGCGGGTCGGCAGCAAGCTGCTCTGGTTCCTCAACACAGCGCTCCGCTCCGCGCCGCAGTACTCGAAGTTCCTGCCCGGGGCCGTCCCGGCCGCGCTCGCCCCCGCGCTCTACACGACGAAGCCGCGGCCCGGGGTGCCCGCCGCCGCGCGGCCGGCCGCCGGCCTGATCGGCATCACCGCGGAGCAGGCGATGGCCAAGGGCCTGATGTTCGCCGGCAACCCGGACAGCGTCTACCGGCAGATCGTCGAGCATCGCGAGCGGGTCGGGCCGTTCGAGCACCTCGTGCTGGCGAGCCGCTCGGGCTTCATGACGCATGGCGAGGCGACGAAGGGTCTGAAGCTCTTCGCGAAGGAGGTGCTCCCGCGGATCCGGGAGCTCTAGCTGTCCGACGGGGTGACGATGCCGCGGCCCCACCCCGCTGGCGGGCATAGTACCGGCGGGCCTTGGCCCGGCTGCCGCACGCCTCCATGGCGCACCAGCGCCGCGTCCCGCTCCGGGTGACGTCCAGGAAGATCCAGCCGCATCGGGAGGCCGGGCAGGTCTTGAGCCGCCGCGGGTCGGCCGAGGTCAGCACCTCCGCGGCCGAGCGCGCGGCCGCCCAGAGGGGCAGGGCGAGCGGCGGCCCGTCGTCGAGCGGCCATGCCAGGGTGAAGCCCGACCGCGCCGGGCTCAGATGGAGAGCCCGGAACGCCTCGTGGAGCTCGCGATCGAGCACCGCGAGGTCCGCCGGCTCGGGCGGCCGACCGGCGGCGAGCCCGGCGAAGACCCGGTAGATCGCCTCCCGCAGCACCCGCGCCCGGGCGAGGATCCGGGCCGCCACCGCCGGCTGCCGGCCGGCTTCCCGCTCGAGAGTGCGGGCAGCGGGCGCGGTCACGACGCCGCTCTGCCGGGCCCACTCGACCAGGTTGCCGTACGTCGGCAGCCGCTCGATGGGCTCGGGACTCCGGCGCCAGCTCACCGTGTTCGCGAGGTCCAGGCACAGGCTGCCGCCCGACCGGTGAAAGATCCATCGCTTGGCCACGCGTCCCGGTTCTCCCTTGACAGCCTTATAGCACCTGCGCTACCAGTCTGTGTATTCTCACCATCATGATCGAATAAGACGGTAACAGGCCAAAGACCTCGAGAAGGAGGACCGACCATGGCACGGCGCATCCGCACGGTGGCATTCCTGCTGGCCGGCCTGCTCGCGGCGTGGACCGGCCCCGCGACCGCGCAGCTCCAGGGGCAGGTGATCCGGATCGGGATCGGCACGCCGCTCACCGGTGGCGCGGCGACCTTCGGGGTCGAGATGAAGAACGCGGTCGAGCTGGCCATCGAGGAGCAGAACGGCGCCGGCGGCGTGCTCGGCGCCCGGCTCGAGGCCGCCGTCTTCGACGACGAGGCCAGCGACGCGAAGGGCCGGGCGGGCGCCGCGGCGCTCTGCCAGGATCCGGCCGTGCTCGCGGTGGTCGGCCACGTGAACAGCAACGTGAGCATCACCGCGTCGAGCGTGTACGCCGGATGCGGGCTCGCGATGCTGACGCCGATGTCCTCGAACCCCGGCGTCACCGACCGCGGGCTCCCGAACGTGTTCCGGCTGACCAACCGGGACGATCACAAGGGGCCGGGCCTCGCCGCGTACCTCTACCGGCGGGCCGCCAAGCGGCGGGCGGTGGTGGTCGACGACCAGACCGCCTACGGCCGGGGTCTCGCCGACCTCTTCGCGGCCGCGTTCGCCAAGCTCGGTGGGACCGTGGTGGCGCGGCCGACGGTGAAGGTGGGCGACCGCGACTTCCAGGTGCTCCTCGCCGGCCTGCCGCCCGACTTCGACGTGATGTTCTTCGGTGGCATCGCGGAGGCGCCGTACCTTCTCCAGCAGATGCGAGAGCGCGGCCAGAACCAGCTCTTCGCGTGCGGCGACGGCTGCTGGAACGTCAAGGGCTTCATCCAGCCCGCAGGCGGCGCCGCCACCCGGGGCGAGGGGGTGCTCATCCTCTCGGCCGCGCCGGCAGTCGGCCGCGTGCCCGGCTCCGCGGCCTTCGCGGAGCGCTATACCCAGCGGTTCGGGCCGATCGCCAACTACGCCCCGAGCTCGTACGATTCAGCCCGTCTCGTGATCGCCGCCATCCAGCGGGCCGCGAGCGCCAAGGGAGGCCTCCCGGCTCGAGGCGAGGTCGTCGCCGCGCTCCGCAAGGTCCAGTATCAGGGCATCGCATATGCGCGCCCGGTCACCTGGGACGCCAAGGGCGACAACACCGCCGCGGTGATCTTCGTCAACGTGGTCGAGGGCGATCGGTTCAAGGAGGTCGGCGAGATCACGCGGAGCGATACGCCGAACTAGCGCGGCCCGGGCGGCATATGCTACTACCTCCCCACGGAGGGCACGGCGGTGGGGCCTGGCAGCTGGCGCGGGGCGCTCTTGGTGGGGGTCATCGTGGTCGCGGCGGCGAACGACCAGTACGTCATCTGGCGCAGCTCGGCCGTCAACGGCTTCACGTGGGAGCCCGCGAGCGGGACCTACGCCTCGAAGAATGCGTGCGACGAGGCCGTCGAGGGGCGGAAGCGACGGATTGCGCGGGCCCTCGCCTTCCTGCGGCGGATCGGCGTGGACGACGTCCTCCAGCACGCGGTCGGCGACCGGATCTACGAGTGCCGGCCGACCCTCACCGGTCCGCCGACCGAACCGTACCGGGGCCGCGAGACCCAGTCACCCTGACGAGGTCAGACGCCTCGCCGGGCGCGACCCGTCGACCAGCTCGCGCGCCTCCGGAGCCATGTAGACCGCCTCGCTCCCCAGATCGCCCAGGGCGCGCGCGAGGGCGCGGAGGCGATCCACCAGGGGCGCCCGCTGGTCGATCAGCACCAGGTGCGCCCCCCGCACGACGCAGAGCCCGCCGCCCATCGCCGCGGGCGTCTCGAAGGGCTCGGACCGGACCTCGACGCCCAGCCGCTGCGCGGCCTGGACCAGCTCGTCGAGGAGCTGCTGGGCGTCCATCGCGGCGATGGTACCTCACGGAGCGGAGCCGTGCGCGCTCGAGCAACGGGTGCCCGATCGCCCGTTGACTTGGTCGGCGCGGCTCGTGAATAATCGCGCCACCACGCGCCCCGGGAGGAGCCCCCGACCATGATCGTGTCGCGACTGACCGTGTTGATGTGCCTGCTCACCGCCGCGCTGAGATGATCTGAGAGCGGATCAGACGGCGAATTGAAGGACACCCAGAAGGAGAGAGAGCGATGGCGGGACGGCTCGCAGGCAAGATCGCGGTGATCACCGGCGGTGGCAGTGGCATCGGGCGCGCGTGCGCGGTCCGCTTCGCGATGGAAGGGGCGAAGGTGTGCGTGGCCGACCTGGATCAGGCCGCGGCCAAGGACACCGCCCGGCGCGTGGAGGCGGCCGGGCAGAAGTCGCTGGCGCTGCGGGTCGACACCACCGACGAGGTGGCCAACGACCTCATGGTCGACTCCTGCGTCGAGGCGTTCGGCGCGTTGGACGTTCTGGTGGCCGCGGCCGGCGTGGCCAGCCCGCGCCCGGACGCCGCGTCCGCGAAGCCTTACACCATGCTGACCATCCCGACCGAGGCCTTCCGATCGGTCATCGACGTGAACCTTTACGGCGTGCTCTTCTCGAACCGCGCGGCGGCCCGCTGGATGGTGGCCAATCGGCGGGGCGGGAGCCTCGTCAACCTGGGCTCCATCATGTCGAAGATGCCCTCGACCGGCGCCGCCTACAGCGTGAGCAAGGCCGGGGTCTGGATGGCCACCAAGTGTCTCGCCCAGGAGCTGGCCGGCCACGGTATCCGGGTCAACGCCATCGGGCCCGGCTTCATCGAGACGCCCATGACCGCGCCGCTCCGCGGCGACGCCGACCGGAGCCGCTGGGCCATGAGCATCACGCCGATGGGCCGCTACGGCACGGTGGACGAGGTCGCGAGCACCGCGCTCTTCCTGGCCTCGGACGACGCCGCATTCTTCACCGGCGAGATCCTCCACCCCTCCGGCGGCGTCTTCGTCGGCTGATCCCCCCTCTCCCCTCAGGGGAGAGGGCAGGGTGAGGGGCGGGGCCTCAGTGAAACGTTCGCCCGCCGTCGACGGCGAGCGCAGCTCCGGTGACGAACGACTACTCGTCGCTGGTCAGGTAGAGCGCAGCCTGCGCGATCTTCTCCGGCTCCCCGGCCGCTTGATCACGTAGCGGTCGAGGATGCGCGCCAGCTCGGCCTCCGGGTCGCCTCCGCCTCTCGTCACCGCGGCCCGCGCTCCGTCTCGAGGACCGCGGCGAACGTCTCGGTCAGGCTCTCGAGCTCCGCGTCGCCCATCGGCGTGGAGAGGCAGCCGAGCCCGGTGATCGACATCAGCACCCCGCGCTCCATGAGTCCGCGGATGATGCGCTGCAGGCGCGCTTCCTCCTCGGGCGTGGTGCGCGTGCTCCGGTAGTCGATCAGCTCGCGATCGGTCGCGTGCACACGGAAGAGCGAGCCCTGGCCGGTGACCGCGCCGGGCAACGCCGCGTGCTTGAAGCAGGCCTCGAGGCTGCCGCGCAGCTTGGCCCCCAGCTCGTCGAGCCTGGCGAAGGCCTCGGGCGTCAGCAGGCGCATCGCGGCCAGGCCCGCGGCCATGGTGACCGGGTTGGCGTTGAACGTGCCGCCGTGCGGCGCCGCCGGCTTGCCGCCGGTCGGATCGAACACCGCCATCACCTCGGCCCGGCCCGCCACCGCGCCCACCGGGAAGCCGCCCCCGATGATCTTGCCGAGCGTGGTCATGTCCGGCGTCACGCCGAACACGCCCTGGGCGCCCCGGTAGCCCACGCGGAAGGTGATGACCTCGTCGAAGATCAGCGCGATGCGGTGGGCGGCCGTCACCTCGCGCAGCGCGCGCAGGAAGTCGCGCTGCGCCGGGATCAGCCCCACGCGGTTCGGGATCGGATCCACGAGCACCGCGGCGAGGCACTTGGCCTCGCGCTCGATGCGTGCCACCGCCAGCTCCGCGTGGTTGAACGGCAGCACCACCACGTCGTCGAGCACCGCCGGCGGCACGCCGCGCGAGTAGGCCGTGCTGGCGGGCGCGGCGAGGCTGCCCCACTGCTCGGGCGCGGAGGAGAGACTCACCTCCGCGTAGTCGTAGGAGCCGTGGTAGGCGCCCTCGAACTTGGCGATCTTCGGGCGCCCCGTCCAGGCCCGCGCGCCCTTGATCGCCATCATCACCGCCTCGCTCCCGGAGTTGGTGAAGCGCACGCGCTCGGCCGAGGGCAGGCGCTCGCAGAGGAGCGTGGCCAGCTCGACCTCCTCCGGCGTGGGCAGCGGGAACGACGAGCCCAGCGCGAGTCGCCGCGTGGCCGCCTCGACGAGCGCGGCGTGGGCGTGCCCGTGGATCAGCGCGGTGTAGTTGTTCAGGCAGTCGAGCCGGCGATCGCCCTCCACGTCCGTGATCCAGCAGCCGTCGCCCGACGCCGCGTAGGGCGGGTAGGGCGCCATGTAGACGGTGGTGCGCGTGTTGCCGCCCGGCATCACGCCCTGGGCCTGCGCGAACAGCGCGGCCGACTTCGAGCCGGGCGCGGCCCAGCGCCGGGTCTCGGCGAGCGCCTGCGGGGACTTCGCGGGGGTGGTGGTGGCCATGGGGATCCTCCGGCGGTGATTATAGTCGAGGCGGTCCGGCTCTGGACGGCCCGCGGCGCCTTGTGGCAGACTCGGCCCCATATGAGACCCCTCGGCGATCCCGACGCGCTGATCTCGACCGACGACCTGGCCGCCCGCCTCGGCCAGCCGGGGCTGCGCATCTACGACTGCACGACCTATCTCGAGCCGCCGGATCCCGGCTCGGACGATCCCTACAAGGCGGTCGCGGGCTTCAAGACCTTCGTCGCCGGGCACATCCCGGGGGCCGACTTCCTCGACCTGCAGGGGGAGTTCTCCGCGACCGACACGAAGCTCAAGTTCATGATGCCGCCGGCCGAGCCGCTGGCGCGCGCCTTCGGCCGGCACGGTCTCGGCGACGGCGCCCGCGTCGTGCTCTACAGCGTCGGCACCATGATGTGGGCCACCCGGTTCTGGTGGATGCTCCGCGCGCTCGGCTTCGACGGCGCGGCGGTGCTCGACGGTGGCTTCGACCGGTGGCAGGCGGAGGGCCGCGCGATCGAGACGGGCAACCCCAAGGGCTACCCGGCGGCGACCTTCACGCCGCGCCCGCGCCCCGGTCGCTTCGTCGACAAGACCGCGGTGAAGGCCGCGATCGGCGATGCCCGTGCAGTCACCGTGAACGCGCTCGGTCCCCAGTTCCACCGGGGCCTGGAGCCCTCGCGCTACGGCCGGCCGGGCCGCGTGCCGGGCTCGGTCAACGTGCCGGCCGCGAACCTGATCGATCCCGCGACCAAGCGCTTCGTCTCGCCCGCCGACGCCCTGGCCAGCTTCGCCGCCGCCGGCGTCGACAAGAATCGCCGCGTCATCGCGTACTGCGGGGGCGGCATCTCCGCGACCATCGACCTCTTCCTGCTGCACCAGCTCGGCTTCGAGGACCTCACGCTCTACGACGGCTCCATGGGCGAGTGGGCGAAGGACCCGAGCCTGCCGATCGAGACCGACTGAGGTCGGCCCGGCCGCCGAGGTGCGTGGCCTCGTAGACTCCGGCTCCGGCTACGCCCGCTGCAGCACGTCGGTCCGCGGCGCGCCGGAGGCGAGGAGGGTCCGCCAGTCGGTGTCCCTCGGCGCCACCGCTTCCGCCGGGTGCAGGAGGTAGTAGGTCGCCTCGACTCCCGGCGGGGTCCCGCCGGCCTCGACCGTGCGGGTCGCCTGCAGAAGTAGCTGGCGCGCCTGGATCACCGCGCGGTCGGCGGGGCCCAGGTGCTCCCGGGTGCGATCGACGATGGACCCCATGCTCTCCTGCACCGCGCGGTCCTGGGCGTTGACGCCGTCGATGCCGGTGAAGGTCTCCGTCTTCTGCACGCGCCGGTCCAGCAGGTAGTCGTTCCACCGGTTGCGCTTCGAGCGGAACGTCGTCTGATCGACGTCGAGCGGGCCGTTGCCGAGCCGGCGCTCGAGCCGGTCCTCGTCGGTGAGCGGCTCGGTCGTGCTGTGCTCCCAGTTGTAGACCATCGTGGTCTCGTCATCCATCGGCACCCAGATGTGGCCGGCCGCCCCGGAGAACCCGCGGGTCCCCGAGCCGGTGCGGGCCGGGCGGATCTGGTGGAAGGGCAGGATGAAGTGGTAGGCGCGCACGTGGATCTCGCCGTCCGCGAGGGGCCGCAGGCCGGCGTAGCGGTAGCCGTAGTCCGTGACGTCGAGCTCGAGCGTGGGTGCTCCGCCGCGCACGAACGGATCCGCCGGGTTGAAGCCGGGCCGCGCGGAGCCGGTGGCGAGCACGCGATGCAGGATGGGCACGTGCGAGGTGTCGATGCCGCCCTCGAGCCCCTGGAGCCAGTTGCTCTCCTGGATCACCTTCGAGACGTGACGGTGCGTGGGCGGCGCCTGGGTCCACGCGAAGTGCGGGAGCGGAGGCCTCTGCGCCGCGGGCCCGAGATAGGCCCAGATGATGCCGCCCGCCTCCATCGTCGGATAGGCCCCGGTGCGGATCTTGGCCGCGAAGGCCAGCTCCGGGGGCTCGTTCATCATGTCCACGCACTGCCCGTCGGCGTCGAACTTCCAGCCGTGGTACACGCAGCGCAGCCCGCACTCCTCGTTGCGACCGAGGAAGAGCGAGGCCTGCCGGTGCGGGCAGCGCTCGTCGAGGAGCCCGATGCGGCCGCGGCTGTCGCGGAAGGCCACGAGCTCCTCGCCCAAGAGCTTCACGCGCACGGGCGGGCCGTCGGGCTCCGGCAGCTCCCACCCGAGCAGCGCGGGCAGCCAGTACCGGCGCATCGTGCTGCCCATCGGGGTACCGGGGCCGACCCGGGTCACTCGCTCGTTGTCGTCGCGTGCCAGCATGGGAGCCTCCTTGGCAGGGGCGCGGGACCTAGGGTCGTTCGGGTCGCCGGAGCGGCGGCCGCGGGACTGGGATCGAGGCGCCGCGGTCCCACAGCTGTCGCAGCACCCGGAGCCGCTCCCGCTCCAGCCGGTCGAGGGCCTCGACGGCGGAGGGCGCCTCGGCGACGCAGCCGGGCAGCTCCGGATGCTCCGCGCGGCGGAGCCACTCGCCGCCGCGCTCGACCGACTCGAGCACGAGCAGGTACGGCACCGCCTCGTAGTAGGCGAGCGGCCGCCGGTCGTCCATCAGACGAAGGGCACCCACGCGATGGGCACGCCCGCGTCGGACTGGCGCGCCTTCTCCGTCGCGCTGATCCAGCTCGCACCGTCGGGCAGGACCGCGGAGGCCGGCCGCACCCGGCAGAGATTCGGGTCGTCGACGTTGGCGGGCAGCGCGCCCTGGTCTCGCAGCGCCCGGGCGGCCTCGATGAGCCGGCGCCGCACCAGGATCACCATGGCGTCGGTGGTGCCCAGGTGCTCCTGCGTCCGGTCGTAGATCGTCCCCATCGTCTCGGTCATGGCCCGGTCTTGCAGGTTGCCGAGGAACGGGATGCCGAGGGTCAGCTCCTTCTGCAGCTCGTGGTCCTGCCGGTAGTCGTTGTGGATGTTGGCCGCCGTGTAGTAGCGGCGGCGCGGGTCGCCGCCCGACTCGACGTAGCCGCCCCAGGACGCGAAGGGATCGCGCACCTGCCGCGCCTCCTCCTCGGTCACCGGCCGATCGAGGCGCGCGCGCATCACGAACTGGAGATTGTGGTGATCGTCGAGCGGCACCCAGGCCCGCGCGGAGACGATGTGGGGATCGCTCGCCGCGATCATCGAGAAGAACGGCAGGATGAACTGGGTGATGCGGTGCCAGTACAGGCCCTCCACGTCCGAGCGCCGCCGGGCCGAGTAGCACGCGCCGTAGTCCGTGGGCAGCACCTCGAGCCGCGGCCGCTTGTCCCGGTGGAACGTGCCGCGCTGCTTGGTATCGGGCGTGCGCTTGGCGTGCACGAAGTCGATGTGGGACGAATCGATGTCGCCCTCGAGCGCCTGCACCCAGTTGCACTCCTCCAGCATCATGAGCGGCGGGTAGACCTGCGCCGCCGGCAGGGTGTTGATCTCGAACGCCGGGAAGGGCGGCGCACTCTGGCGCGGCCCCATGTAGGTCCAGATCACGCCGTTCACGTCCCGGCAGGGATAGGCTCGCGCCCGGATCTTGTCCTTGAAGGTGGACTCCTCCGGCTCGTTCGGCATGTCCACGCAGCGCCCGGTGACGTCGTACTTCCAGCCGTGGTACGAGCAGCGGAGCCCGCACTCCTCGTTGCGGCCGAAGAAGAGCGACGCGCCGCGGTGCGGGCAGTTGGCCGCCAGCAGGCCGACCTCGCCCCGGCTGTCGCGGAACGCGACCAGGTCCTCGCCGAGGAGGCGCACCTTCTTCGGCGTGCAATCCGGCGCGGGCAGCTCGGCCGCGGGCAGGCACGGCATCCAGTAGTGGCGCAGGAGGTCGCCCATCGGCGTTCCGCGTCCCACCCGGCACAGCAGCTCGTTGTCGTCGCTCGAGAGCATGACTGCCTCCTCTTGCCGTCTCCTATTGCCAGACCGCGAAGGCCATCCCGACGCCAGAGCCGGCCTCGGAGCGATAGCTCGGGACGTAGTCCACGAGGCGCATCGCCAGGTGCTCGACCGCGCCGGCCGTCGCGATCCAGTTGCGGATCTCGGAGTTTCCGGATTCGAGCTGCGCCGCCGGCAGCGCGCCCAGCGCCTCGCCGTCCTTCTTGACCAGCAGGTCGAGGACGTGACGGTCCAGCTCCTCGTCGACGAAGAAGTGGCTGAGCCCGCCCGAGGCCGCGACCGCCACCCGCTTGCGGGCCGGCCAGCCCTCGATCGCCTGCCGGATCGCGCGGCCGAGCTGGTAGCAGCGCCTGGGAGTCGGCTGGTTCGGCGGATAGTACGTGTTGAGCAGGACCGGCACGATGGGCACCACGCGATCGCCCATGAGCCGCTGGTGCACGAAGCTCCACGCGTGCCCGAAGGGGCCGTGGCGCGGCTGCACGCGCAGGTGGGTCACGTCGAAGTCGAAGTCGTGCGTGAGCGACTCTACCAGGTGCCGGCCGAGCGCCGTGTCCACGGGGAACGTGCGGTTCGCGCCGTCGCCGTAGAGACCCCAGTAGGAGAGCCGGCGCAGGGGCGGCACGCTCTCGACCGGCGGCGGCAGGTTGTCGACGGACTCGCCCCAGTAGATGCAGAGCGCCGGCTGGTTGTCCGGGCTGAACCATTCGTTCTGGTCGTCGCCGATGACGACGACCGCATCGGGGGCCTCCTCGGCCAGGACGCCGCCCAGCTGCCGGATGGCCGCCTGCGTCGCCTCGTGACGAGAGCGCGTCACCTCAACGGTGAGCTCGCGGCCGATCCACGTCGCGCTCTCGCGCGCCCTCGCGGCGAAGTCGGGCAGGCGGGCGCGGTCCAGGTTGCCGAGGCCCGCGAACGCCTCGTAGGGCGTGCTCAGCATCGGGCTGTGCGAGCTGCCGATCCCGAGGGTGATCTGCGCCATGCCTAGCGGAACGCGGGGATGATGTGCTTGGCGAAGAGCTCCATCTGCCGCTCCTCCTCATCCCAGGACATGAAGCCCTGATCGAAGAACCAGCCGAACCATTCGAGATCGCCCTGGCCGCCGATCTTCTGCAGCGCCTCGACCTCGCGCTTGATCTGGTCCACCGTTCCGGCCAGGGCGTACTTGACCTTGCGCATCCGGTCGACCGTCCACTCCGGCGGCGGCAGCGGGGTGTACGGATCGAGCGGATACTTCGCGGCGTCCTCGGGCGTGCGGAACGCCTCCCAGAAGCCGAAGCCCCCGAAGTAGTGCTGGAAGCCTGCGTAGTTGGTGTCGCGGAGCAGGGCGACCGCCTCGGCCTCGGTCTTGCCGAAGTGAACGGCCCGGAACGCGCCCACGCTCTCGCCCAGGCCGAGCTTGCGCCCGTTCTCCCCCGCGACCTCCTGGTAGACCTTGCACAGGCGCTGGAAGTCCGGCGGGTGCGCCACGAGGATCCAGGGCACGATGCTCGACTGGGCGGTGTAGCGGATGGTCGTCTCGCTCACCGAGAACGGCTGGAACATGGGCGGGTGCGGCTGCTGATACGGCTTCGGCACGACGCAGATCTTCCGGATCACGCCTTCGTCGTCGATCTCCCCGGGGGCGCCGTATTGCCGGGTCCAGTCGGCGACCGGCCAGCGCCGGATCCCTTCCTTGTACGGGTAGGGGACCTTGTAGTACTCGCCGTCGTAGTCCCACGCCTCCTCGGTCCAGGCCTTCTTGATCACCTTGACCGCTTCCTCGTAGACCCGGCGGTTGTGGTTGTCGATGGAGGAGCCGTCCATGGGCGCGCCCGTGACGTGATACTGCTGGCCCAGGATGTTGACCCACCGGTCCTGGTACCCGCGGGCGAACCCGGCATAGATGCGCCCCTTCGTCAGGTGGTCGAGGACCGCCAGCTCCTCGGCGGCCCGGATGGGATCCCACGACGGCAGCACCAGCCCGAGCGGGGAGAACTTGATCCGCCTGGTGCGGGCGGCCAGGTCGGCGTAGATGAGGAGGGGCGCCACCGACGTTTCGTAGCCCTCGGAGTGGAAGTGGTGCTCGGTGGTGGCCAGCACGTCGAAGCCCGCGTCGTCGGCGAACACCGCGAGCTTGCGCAGCTCGTCCAGCATCTGCTGGTAGCGCTCGTTGTTCCGTCCGATGGGCCGCAGGCGCTTGCGATCGTCGAGGGTGCCGGGCACGGTGGGCAGGACGAACAGCATGAATTTCATGGGCGGCCTCCTCTCCCGGGGGTCGAGGTTACCGGCAAGAATGGGCGGAGTGTGCTCTCGGCCCCGGGCGAGGTCAAGGGGCGGTGCGCGGTCTCCGGATAGACTGCCCAGACCGACGGACCCGCGCCTGCACGTCGCGGACGCGATCGCGCTCGAAGCTGATCTCCACCTCGTGGTCCTCGAGATCCCAGGAGCGGACGGTCGCGACCCAGCCGAGCGACCAGCCTCGCCGAGGGATCACCCGGCGTTCCCGGTACACGACCGCCAGGGGCTGGCGCCCGGGCAGGCTCACCCGCTCCTCGGCCCCCGGACCGAACAGGCGCCGGACGTCCTCGTACGTCGTCTCGCCGGGGCGGATCTGGGCCAGGGCCTGCGCGGACGGCGTGGTGCCGTGGTACCGGCCGGCCGCCGTGCGGCCGAGGAGGATCCGGGCGCGCAACGTCCGCCCGATCACTGCCATCGCCGGGGTGAACAACCAGCGCAGGATGCCCCCCAGGACCACGAGGGCCGCGGAAACGAGGAGGGGCCGCGCGGGCAACCGCTGGGGCGCGTAGGTGAAGTCGACCTTCAAGAGCTGGGAGAGGAGGCCCCGGGACGGGGCAAGCGCGTTCGAGATCGTCGCTCGGTCATCGCCGCGCTCGCCCTGCCGCCGGAGCGCCGACGCGGGGACCGTGTCGTCGACCCGGAGGCGCCGGGCGTCGGCAAAGTCGATCAGCAGCATGGAGAAGTCTCCGGCCACGGGAACGACCCGGTCCCGGACCCCGAAGTAGAACGGGTAGAGCGCCAGAGAGTCCAGGTCACCGAACGCCAGCGTGACCACATACCACCGGCCCCAGAACAGGTTCTCGATCCACGTCACGGGCCTGGGCACGATGACGTCCCGCACCGGGATCTGGAGACGGACGAGCCAATCTGGACTGCCCAGCTCCGACACCCACGGGACCCGGATCACGGTCGCTCCGGTCGACCCCCGGACGGCCCCGCCATCCGCGAAGGTCACGAATGGCGCCTGCCCGAGCGGTCGAAACTCCGCCCCGGTCCCCAGATCGGAGCGCTGGCCGCCCGAGAGACGGAGTCGGCCGGACTCCTTGCTCCGAAACCCCAGAGCGTCCACCTGAGCGAGCAGTCGAGGATCCGCCCTCTCGTCCCCTCCCGCCCCCGGCACTTCGCCCGGCCAGAGCAGGTAGAGATCCTGAGCCATGTCTTTCGCCGCGCGGTGCTCGGGGAGAACGAGGTTCCAGGTCACCGTGACGGTCACTGGGCGATGGGCCGGTCTGACGTCGTCCTTGCCGACCGTCACCGACACGAACAGGGGTCCGATGCCAAACTCGGGGTGGGCACGCGAGGCAATGAACGCCTGGGCGTGGAGGTCGTGCGGCCACAGACCCAGGATGAGCAGCGCGAAGGCGATCCTCATGAATAGCCTCGAGCTCCGTCGGGTTGACCGCGGAGCCAGGGTTGCTTATACTCCGGCACCACAGTACGCCCCTCTGAGGAGAAGCAGGTGGGCCACTCGGAGGGGATCGTGCGCCACCACACGAGCAGAGCCACGCCGGGTCAGCCGAACGGGCCCGCGTAATGCCTCGCCTGAAGGGCTGGATCGTCGCGGTCGCCGCGGACCCCGCCGCCATGTTGTTCGTGGCGGCCGTCGTTCTCTTCATCGTGATCCTGGTCGGGATGGCCCTCGCGGCCCGGAGACGGCGACGGGACGACCACGGTGAGAGGGTAGGGCTGGCTCCGGAGGCTCCCGCCCAGGTCGTCGCCATCGCCCCGTGGGTCGAAGAAGGCCGGCAGCTGTTCAGCCTCTGGCAGGAACGGGTTGAGCGCCTTGGCGAGCTCCAGGGCCGCCTCGCTGCGATGGCGCAAGAGATCGAACAGCTCAAGGCACAGGCCGGCGCACAGGCCGGCCGCATCGACGAGCTGCGCGCCGAGAATCTCCGGCTCGGCCAGGAAGCCGAAGCGTTCTCGATGGAGCGGGACCAGCTCCGGGCCGTCCTCGCGCGTATCGGCGAGCTGGTCCGACAGGCGACCGAGGCCCGCCCGAGTGTCGCGGGAGAAGCGACCCCCGGGGCGGGGCCGTGATGCCGGCCCGCCCATACCGCGGGACACGAAGGTAGCCCTAGCAACCTCGCCCGAAGCCGACGACGTCAGGCCCGGAACCCCAGGACGTACTCGCGGGCGGATTTTCGACGCCTGGAGTCCGTACTGGCGCCATAACCTCGAAACTTCCCTGATATGCGTATGGCTCGCCTCTTGCTGAGACAGAGGCGGCACAGGCGTGCAAGGTCGCCACCTCCTCCACTGGCCCGGCTACAGGAAAGGGCATACGGATGACTCATGGGTCATTGCTCGTCACGGTCGCGGTTGTCGTGACTGCCATCGGCCTCTCCGCGTCCTGGGGAGCAGCCGCCGAACCTACGGTGACGATCCCGGGGGCCACCCCTCCGACGCCTCAGGTCGAGAGACTCTCCGACGAGCAAGTACGAGCGGAGCTCCGGCGCCTGAACACCATGAAGATGGATTGCGGCACGCAGGCGCGGCAGGCGCTAGCGGCCCAGCAGAGCGCGAGCGCGGTGGGTCGCGCCTCGGAAGCCGAGGCCCACGGGCAGCTTCTCTGGACGAATATGAAGTGCATGGAACAGGCGAACCAGGGCCTTCTGCGCCTGCGAAACCAGATCACCCGAGATCAACTTCCGCTCTTTTCCCTGGAGGACGGGTTCCGCCAGGAATATCGTCAGGGACTCCAGTCCCACCTGAGCACCCTGCAGCAGGTCGGTAAGCAGCTCGCCGACCCGAGTGCCTTCACCGCTGAGACCTTCGCCAAGCAGATGGAGAGCTTCCGACGACAGCGGGAGAGCTTCAGGAGTCATTATATCCGCCTGCTCAACGACCCCGAGACCAAGGGGCTCGCGACGACCCTCTTCCAGGCGGGCGATCTGCTGATCGGGAGCGCCCAGGTATGGGTGCGGCAGGCGAAGGCCGAGGCCGAGATTGCGGAGCTGACCCCGAACGGCGGATCCAGCCCCCGGCTCTCTCGCGCTCAGGCCGTGCGCGAGGCGGCCGTCGTGGAGCGGGCTCGCCAGTGGGAGCTCGCTCAGGGTCTGATCCTGCAGGCGACCACGCTCACCGCGGCGACGCGGTGAGCCCAAGGAGGTACGTGCCATGGCGACGACCGAGCAGCAGAACCGGCGGCGGCACCCTCGCACCCGAATTTCGTGGCCCGCAATCATCGAAGCGGGGACCAGTCGATACGCATGCCAGGCCGCGGACATCAGCGCGCACGGTGCCCGGATCAGAACCAAGGCGCGCCTCCGGACCGGGACCGCGGTGCGGCTGGAGTTCATTCCCCCCGAGGGGCCGTCCCTCCGAGTCGGGGCGCTGGTGTGGCGGGTTGAGGCCGACGGGCTCGCGTTCCTGTTCGGTCGCGGCATCCAGCATCGCTTCATCCGCGCGGCGTAGGTTCAGCTCCGAGTGCCGTCATGAGGCCCTGAGCGGCCTCGAGCCCCTTGCGCAAAGACTCGCTTTCGACGGCGCCACCGACGTCCCAGGCCGGCTTTCCAGGTGTCGGCTTCGAGTGCACCAATCCGTTCCGCGCGCGATCGATCTCCAGAATGCTCTCCGCGGCGGCAGGGGGAACCGCGTTCAAGGTCACCGCGAGAGCCACCCGGGAGGAAATGGGCAGTGCGGCCAAGGCATCGAAAATGGATTCGCTGCCGGCCAGCTTCGCAGCCAGGACCAGGGTGACGAGTCGATCGAGAAGGGAATGGACCGCCAGGAGCCGGGTGAAGCGATCTCCCTCATGTAGACCCGGCCAGCTGAGCTTCTCGGCTTCGGTCCGTCTCGCTCGCGGCGCGGCCTTGACCCGCGCGTCTTGCACCCGTGGCTCCGGCGGGATCCGC
Source organism: Candidatus Methylomirabilota bacterium (assembly GCA_035312605.1). Lineage (GTDB taxonomy): Bacteria > Methylomirabilota > Methylomirabilia > Rokubacteriales > CSP1-6 > CAMLFJ01. The sequence goes on along the minus strand of DATGBR010000368.1, from coordinate 3,788 downwards.
GGAATCACGACGGCATCTTCGATCGGGGCGCTGGGCCGTGGAGCACTGGTGAGCGCCCGGGCCTGGTCCCTCTCTCGCTCGCTCGCCTCCACCCACGCCTTGGCCATCTTCACCGCCACCGCGTCCGCATCGGCGCGCGTTGCCCGTATTTCCCGAGGCGTAGCTCGAAGCGGGGGCTTCGGTGTCACGACCCCCCGACTGTTGGCCTCGAGGTCCGCCACCGGCAACCAGCGCCCGTCGGGCTGCCGCTCGGAATTCGCGATGATCGTGTAGCCCTTGTAGGGGATGTCCATGTGGAGCCCGCCCCGCCGGACCGCGTCAGCAGCGGCCTTGCTTGGCCAGCCCGGGCGGGCAGCCCATCTTCTTCGCGTGTCCCGGGGGAACCTTGTAGTACGCGACCGGGACCGCGAGGACCGGCCGTGGGACTCTGGCGGGTGCGATCGTCTCCCACGGGCTGCCGTATGTCGTCGCGACGAACCACGCCCCCTCGTGGAAGGTGTAGTACCGCCCTCCGTACGCGAAGAAGTTCATGCTGGCGCCGGGCGCATAGAATACCGGCGAGCCCGGGACCACCGCGAGCTGGGGCGGAGCCACGACGACGAGCGGCGGGCGGGGAGGCGTGATGACAACCGTCGGTGGCGCAGGCACGGGAACACTGATGCCGATCCGGACACCATCTGCCGCTGCCGGGCTTGCGGCCATGAGCGAAAGGCCTGCTGCAAGCGCGAGGATCTGTCGCATGGGGGGAACCTCCTGACGTCACGAAATACTTGCTGGTCTTGTGGTGTGCATACGGGCTGCCAACCCTCGCGCGGGAACCGGCGTTCGTTTTCACAAGGGTTTGGCGTGCGGAGCCTCTGGAAGACGTCGGCCTCGAGGTGTCGGGCAGGGGTCAGGAGCGTATCGGGCTGTAACATCTTTCTCTGCCCGCTGCCGCCCCGTCGTTGCGTCCTTGACCCGCCCTCGGTGGCCGGCCAGAATGCTCCGGCCGTCCACCGTGCGGTCGCGGAGGGCATGACCCGCTCGCGAAACGTGGAGAGGAGATGAAGCCCGCACATCCGAAGCCGGATACCACGTCGTGAACACGACGCTCCGCCGTTGACCCGGGCGCGCTCCAGCCCGGCCGGCGCGCGACGGTTGCGGTTGGACCCGTCGATCGCGCGGGGCATCCTCTCCCAGGCGCGACCGCTCTTCGTCGGCCAAGTGGCGGTGATGCTCTACGCAGTCGTCGACACTGTGTTGACTGGTCACGCTTCGGGCGCCGACCTCGCCGCGATGGGGCTGGGGACGGGCGTCTACTCGAGTGTCTTCGTGAGCCTCCTGGGCGCGATCAACGCGCTCAACCCCATCATCGCCCAGCACCATGGCGGGCAGCGCCATGTCGCCATCGGCCTCGGCTACGCGCAGGGCCTGTGGCTGGCGTTGCTGCTGTCCACCGGCGGCGGCCTCTTCCTCGCCTTTCCCGAGCTATGGCTCGCGTGGATTCACGCGCCGACCGCGGTCGAGGAGCTGGTGGCGCGCTATCTGCGCGTTCTCAGCCTCGCCCTGCCCGCCTCCCTGATGTTCCGGGCGATCTGCGCGCTGAACATTGCGGTGGGGCGCCCACAGGTAGTGATGCGGATGCAGGTCGCGGGTCTCGCCCTGAAGGTGCTCTTGAGCTACCTGTTGATCTTCGGTCAGCTCGGATTGCCACGTCTGGGCGCGGTCGGTGGAGCGCTGGCTTCGGTCATCGTCTTCTGGGCTCTCTTTGGTGCAGGCTGGGCGCACACCCGGCTCGACCCGTTCTATCGCCGCTTCGAGATCCGTTGGGCTGGGCCGCGCTGGCCGATCCTCCGCGAGCTCCTCCATCTCGGCATCCCGATGGGCCTGTCCTACGCGATCGAGGCGACGTCCTTCACGTTCATCACCCTGCTCGTCGCGCGGCTCGGCACCAGCGTGATGGGTGGGCACCAGATCGTCGCGAACCTCGCGGCCCTCTGCTTCATGGTGCCGCTTTCGCTCGCCGTCGCCACCGCCACTCTCACCGCCCATGCGATCGGCGCGGAGAATGCCCTGCAGGCGCAGCGGACCGCGGCCACCGGAATCCGGATCGCGGTGACCGTCTCGGCGTCGCTCGCGCTCGTGGTGTGGACCCTGCGCGACTCTATTGTCCGTCTCTACACGAGCGACGCGGCGGTGGCGGCCGTGGCGCTGACCCTGGTCCCATATCTTGCCGTCTTTCACGTCTTCGACGCGTTGCAGACCGTCGTCGGCTTCGTGCTGCGTGCCCACAAGCGCGCGGTGGCTCCCACCGTGATCTACGCGATGACACTCTGGGGGGTTGGGCTCTTTGGCGGCTATCACGTCGCCTTTCGCGGGTTATGGGGTTTGCCGTGGGGGGTCACCGGCATGTGGATGATGCAGTCGGTAGGGCTCGGTCTGGCCGGGCTGTTCCTGCTCGGCTTCTACCTCTGGCTGGTGCGGATGCCGACGCGCCGGGCGGGCACCTGATCGAATCTGACGGGGAGGAGCACCATGAACCTCGCAGGCGCAGTTGCGCTCGTCACGGGAGCCGGGTCCGGCATCGGCCGAGCCACGGCGCTGCAGCTGGCGCGTGGCGGCGCCGCCGAGCGCGCGTGAAACCGTCGGCCTGATCGAACACCACGCCGGCCGCGCCACGTCGATCTGCGCCGATGTGGCCGACGACGCCGAGGTGCGCCGAATGATCGCGACCACCCGCGAGCGCTTTGGCCGCTTGGATATCCTCGTGAACAACGCGGGGATCGTCGAAGCCGGCGCCGGGGGGCGCGTTGCCTTTCCCGAGATCGAGCCGGAGAGATGGATGCGGATGCTCGACGTCAACTTGCGCGGCGTGTTGCTCGGGACGCAGCACGCCGTCGACGCCATGCGCGAGTCCGGGGGTGGTGTGATCGTCAACGTGTCGTCGATGGCGGGCATGGGACTTGGCCCGCACCCGGCACCGGTCTACGCGGCCAGCAAAGCCGCCGTGGTCCGGTTCAGCGCCGCGCTGGCGCCGCTCGGCCGGCGGATGAGGATTCGCATCAACTGCATCTGCCCGGATTGGGTCGATACGCCGATGGTCCAGCGCACGCGCGCCGAGCTGTCGCCGGAAGAGTGGCAGGCGATTGCCCCGCCGGTGATGACGCCACCGGAGGAGATCGCCGCGGCGGTGGTCCGAATCATCGTGGATGAGAGCCTCGCCGGTCGGGTCATGCTGTGCGTCGGTCCAAAGCCGTGGCGGCTCGCCGAGCCGCCCGGTCGAGCGCGGTAGCCCTAGGGTTCGGGTAGTATTGGCGAACGAGCTCGCCGGGCTCGCAAAGGAGGAGCCGATGCCACCCGCGCTTATCCTGTCGTCCGACTCGCACGTCTTCGAGCCGCCCGATCTGTGGACCACTCGCATCGATCAGGCCTTCCGCCACCGGGCGCCCCGGATGGTGCGGATCGACGGCGCCGATCAGCTCGTGGTCGAGGAGCACCAGGTACTCTCCGGGATCGGGCTCATCTCCAATGCCGGGGCTCGGTTCGAGGCCCCCGAGACCATCTCCGGGCTCGGTCGGTTCGAGGACGTCCCGCCGGGCGGATATGACCCCCAGCAGCACCTCGCGGACATGCGTCTCGATGGGGTGGCCGGAGAGGTGCTCTACCCGTCGCAGGGCCTCTTCTACTTCAAGGTGCCCGACTCCGCCCTCATGTCCGCGATCTTCAGGGCGTACAACGACTGGCTCGCCGACTTCTGCCGCGCGGACCCGGGCAGGCTCAAGGGCATCGCCATGATCAACCTGGACGAT
>DATGBR010000367.1:0-4736 GCA_035312605.1 Candidatus Methylomirabilota bacterium | reverse complement strand
CCGCCGCGATGGCTCCGCCGGGCCCCACCGAGCCGGTGGCCGGGCCTCCTGGGCCTCGCTGACCGTCACTCCCGACTATCGGCACACCACCTCTTGCTCGAGACTGCCACCTTGCGCGGGCATTCTTCAGCATCCTGCTAGCCGCCCGCACTGGCCAAGGAGCCCGGGTGTCGAGTACCCTCGGGTCCCATGAGGCCGCTGCCGGCGCGATGAACGAGGCCGAGGCGCTCGCCGCGATCCGGAGCAGCGATCCGGCCCTCGTGGCCCGGGCGGAAGCCACCTTGTGGCAGATCTGGTGCCACGCGGGCATCCCCGACGTGGACCGGCTGTTCCGGGAAGGCGTCGAGGCGATGGAGCGCCAGGACCTGGATGGAGCGCGGGGCGTGTTCACCCGGATCATCGAGCGGGCGCCGCAGTTCGCGGAAGGGTGGAACAAGCGCGCGACGATCCGCTACATGGTGGAGGACTTCGCGGGCGCCATCGCCGACTGCGAGGAGACGCTACGCCGCAACCCCCACCACTTCGGAGCGCTGTCCGGCCAGGGCCTTTGCCACATGGCGCTCGGCCAGTACCGCGAGGCCGCGGCCCTGTTCCGGCGCACCCTGGAAGTCCATCCCCGCCTGGCGTCGGCCTCGCGAAACCTCGCGGCGGCCGAGTCCGAAGCGGTCAAGGGGAACGGGCACCACTGACGCGGAGCGCGCGACGACCCCGCGTGCGGCGACGCGACCCGAGGGACGAGCGCGGTCAGCCGACGAGGACCTGCCGGACGGCCGCCATCATCTCGGCATCCGAACAGGGAGTGGGCAGCCAGAGCGCGCCGGGGGTCGATGGGCTTGGCGCGGTCCGGCTGGCCATGAGCACGAGCTTGGCCGCGGGCAGGAGTGGCGCAAGACGGCCGGCCAGCGGCTCGCCGTTCATCAGCTTGAGATCCGCCGCGATCAGGGCGACAACGATCGCACCGCCATGTTGCTCCGCCATCCGGAGGGCCAGGAGCGGCTGCGAGCCCGCGTCGAGCACCGCGTACCCGCCCCGCTCGAGCCCTGCGATGGCCAGCGCCCGGAGCCCGGTGTCGGCCGCGGCGACGAGCACGGTCCCTCCCGACCTGGTCGAGATGGGCGCGGGCGGCGGAGCCACCTGGGCTGGGGCCACGGTCGGCCGAGGCGGCGGAGCGACTGGGGCTGGGCCCACGGCCGGGCGGGGCGGCGACGCAACCGACGCCGCAGCGGCGGAGACGGGAGCGACGGAGACGGGAGCGGCGGAGGCCGGAGCGGCCACTGAGGGAGCCGGCGGCGTCCGCGGTGCCGAGACGGTGCGGGGCGCGACCGCGGAGAGAAACTCCGCCTCCTGGGTGCCCACGAACATGCACGCGACCCCGTCGGGGTCGACCCGCCAGACGAGGGCCCGTGTCGCGACCGGACGACGCCCGGGCGGGCGAAAAGAGAGATTCACCTCGGCGCCGAGCGCGGGCCGCTCCTTGACCAGGATCTTGGCGCCGGAGGCACTCACGTCGCGCGTGCGACCCTGGAAGCTCCGCTGGCCGGCCGTGACGCTCACGAGCCATGACACCCGCTGGCGCGGGCACCGTCGCTGGTCCTGCTCCGGCTCGACCGTCTTGCTCGGTGCGTTTCCCATGGTGGCGGGTGGAGACCCCGCCGGACGAATCGCAAGAATCGAGCCATGCCGGGCCGGCCGCGGATCGCCCTGGGATCGAAAGATTCGAGGGCGCACCGACACGACGGCGTCAGGAGAGTGTCACGGACACTGTCCGCGCGTCAGGAGAGCAGGTCGAGCCGACGTGCCGCGCCGAGAATCGCCTCGGCCCGCTTGATGAACGGGATGTCGATCATCCGGCCGTCCACCAGGAACGCACCCACGCCGCTGACCTCGGCGCCCCGCGCGGCCTCGATCACGCGGCGCGCCGCCGCGATCTCGGCGTCGGTCGGCCGGAACACCGCGTTCGCGAGCGGGACCTGGCTCGGGTGAATGCAGGACTTCCCGAGGTAGCCGAGTCGGCGCGCCGCGGTCGCCTCCCGCGCGTAGCCGTCGGGATCACTCACCGCGCCGTAGACCGTGTCGCACGCCCAGAGGCCCGCTTCCGCCGCGGCCAGCCGCACCGCGAGCTGCATGGCGTGCACCGCCTTCGCATCCGCGCGGTCGATCCCGAATGGCTCGAACAGATCGCCGAGCCCGAGCTGCAGGCCGACCACGCGAGGGTGGGCCCCCGCGATCTCGGCGGCGCGCCGGAGCCCCCGCGGCGATTCGATGTTGGCCAGGATCCCGATGGGCCGCTCGACGTCGTTCGCGCGCTCGCACCCCGCGAGCGCGGCCGCCGCGGCGCGGACGTCGTCCGCCGATTCGGGCTTGGGCAGGTTGATCATGTCCACCACCGGGCCGGCCACCGCGGCCATGTCGGCCTCGAAGTGCGGCGTCGTGAGCCCGTTCACCCGGACGATCACGATCTTGCCGGCAGGCCGAGGAGACGATTGCCGGAGGAAGGCCTGCAAGACGCGGCGGGCCTCGGCCTTTCGGCTCTCCTGGACCGCGTCCTCCAGGTCGAAGGAGATCGCGTCGGCGTCGCCCGCGAGCGCCTTCGCGAACAGCTCCGGCCGGGAGGCGGGCACGAACAGCTTGCTGCGCATGAGGAGGGCCGGCGCGGTCATGCCCGCGTGTCCTTCTCGGGGGCGACGACCGCGCCCTCACCGCAGAGCCGCTCGATCTCCTCGGTGGAGTAGCCGAGGCCGGCCAGGATCTCGCGCGAGTGCTGGCCGAGCTCCGGCGCCGTGAACGGGGTGGCCGCCGGCCCACCGCCGAAGTGCACCGGGTGCGCCATGCCGCGGTAGCGGCCCACCCGGCGGTGCTCGAAGCTCGCCAGGATGCCCTCCGCGGCCACCTGCGGATGGTCGAACATGTCCTCGACCGGGCGGGCCGCCGCGCACGGGACGCGCTCCCCGAAGCGCGCCTCCCACTCGAGCGCGGTGTGCGCCTGCAGGGCCTCGCGCAGGCGGGGCACCAGCAGGGCCTCGTGCTCGGCCCGCTTCCGCACCGTGTCGAAGCGCGGGTCGCTCGCGAGCTCCGCGAGGCCGGTCAGCTCGCACAGCGCCTTCCAGAAGTGCGGGGTGTTGGCGGAGATGTAGAGGCTGCCGCTCCGGGTGGGATGCAGCCCGGTGATCCCGCCGGACCGCATGTCGCGGGCCACGTCACGCCCCTCGCCGTCCACCCACACCAGGCGCGTCGCCTGCATCGTCAGCGCGCTGCGCAGCAGCGACACTCCCACGTACCGGCCCACCCCGGAGTGGCTCCGCTCGAAGAGCGCGGCCGAGACCGCGAAGGCCAGCATGGAGGCGGCGTAGAAGTCGACCGCGGAGCCGTAGACGATCTCGGGATCGCCCGGCTTCCCCTGCTCGACGCAGATCCCGCTCATGGTCTGCAAGACCTGGTCGTACCCGGCGCGGTCCTTGAGGGGCCCGCTATCCCCGTAGCCGGTCAGCGCGCAATAGATCAGGCGCGGATTGACCGCCTTCATCCGGTCGTAGTCGATGCCGAGCCGCGCGGGGACTGCCGGCCGGAAGTTGTGGACCAGCACGTCGGCCCGCTCGGCCAGCCGCCGCAGCACGCCCAGGCCGTCGGGGTTCTTCAGGTCGAGGCCGATGCCGCGCTTGTTGCGGTTGACGCCCAGGAACGCGCGGCTCTCGCTGGGGAGCGTCGATGGGTAGTTGCGCAGGTTGTCGCCCTCGGGCGGCTCGATCTTGATGACGCGAGCGCCGAGATCGGCCAGGAGGGTGCAGCCGTAGGGCCCCGCCACGTAGCCGCTCAGATCGAGGACGGTGACGCCGCGCAGTGGCCCGTGGCTTTCGTGGGCGTCAAGCGCAGGCGCGGTCATGCGGCGTATGGTACCGCATGAGCGCCTCGGGTTGCCGGGCACGGGCGCGGCACGGTATCGTAGGCCCCATGACGATGCGGATCGGGCGGCGGGCGTTCCTCGGCGCGACTCTGGCCTTGCTGCTGCGCGCGCCGGCCCTGGCCGGACCGTCGGCGACGGTGTACAAGGATCCCACCTGAGGCTGCTGCCAGGCGTGGGTGGGCCACCTGCGCGCCAACGGCTTCGAGGTCCGGGAGGAAAACGTCGGCGACCTTGTACCGGTCAAGCGTCGGCTGGGAGTTCCGGCGGCCCTCCAGTCCTGCCACACCGCGGTGATCGGTGACTACGTCGTCGAGGGGCACGTGCCCGCCGATCTCGTCCAGCGCCTGCTCCGTGAGCGCCCCGCGATCGTCGGACTCGCGGTCCCCGGCATGCCGGTCGGCGCCCCGGGCATGGAGGCGCCGGGGCGGGCGGCCGAGCGCTACGACGTGCTGACCTTCGACCGCAACGGGCGGACCACCGTCTTCGCGCGACGCTGATGGCCGCGGACCGGACCGGTCAGACCTTGGAGACGGGCACGATCGTCTGGGTCCGCGACCGGACGTGCGGGGCGAACTGGTACCAGCCCCGCATCGCCTGGAACTCGGGGGTCGCGGTGGCCTCGGGGCCGTCGAGCTCGTAGACGGTCGTGTAGATCCGCCTCGCGACCTTCTCCGTCTTGCCGCCCGCGGTCTCGGATATCGCTCCCGAGGACACGTACCGCCGCCCGCGGCGCACCCCCGGACAGCGCAGCGCGTCCGGCAGGTGGACGGTGTCGTACCAGCGATTCCATTCGGCCTCCACCGCCTCATCGACCTCGGCGGTGACGATCAGCAGA
>DATGBR010000366.1:0-10246 GCA_035312605.1 Candidatus Methylomirabilota bacterium | reverse complement strand
ACGAGCGCCCCGGCCCAGGCCTGCCGGTGCCAGTCGTCGTAGGGCGCGATGGCGTACGCGTAGATCTGCAGCGGCAGCGCCGCGATGGGCTGGTCGAGCCCCTGGTGCCAGAACCGGTTGCCGAGCGCGGTGAACAGCAAGGGCGCGGTCTCCCCCGCGATCCGCGCCACCGCCACCATGACCCCGGTGATGATGCCGGCGCGGGCCGCCGGGATGACGATCCGCAGGCTGACCTTCCACTCCGGGAGTCCCAGCCCGAGGCCGGCCTCCCGCAGGGCGCTCGGCACCAGGCGCACCATCTCCTCGCTGGTCCGCAGCACGATCGGGATCAGGATCAGGCCGAGCGCGAAGCCGCCCGCGATGGCCGAGAAGCGCCGCATCGGGAGCACGACCACGGTGTAGGCGAAGATGCCGAAGACGATCGAGGGCACCCCATTCATCACGTCGGCCACGAACCGCAGCACCCACGGCAGGCGTCGATCGCGCGACTCGGCCAGGTACACCCCGCCGAGGATCCCGACTGGCAGCCCGATCGACACCGCGAGGCCGATCATGATCAGGCTGCCCATGATGGCGTTGGCCACGCCTCCGCCGGGCTCGCCCACCGGCTTCGGCAGGTGCAGGAAGAAGTCCACGTTGATCGCCGAGACGCCCTGGTAGAGGAGAAAGCCGAAGATGAGCAGGAGGGGACAGACCACGAGCAGCGCCGCGCTCGCCGTGAGGCCGCTCACCGCGGTGCTCACGAGCCGGCGCCCGACCGGGCTCATCCCCGCGCACCGCGGGCCGGACCGCCCACGCTCCACACGAGGAGGCGGGCCAGCCCGTTGACGAGGACCGTGACCACGAGTAGCAGCAGGCCGATCTCGACCAGGGCCGACACGTAGAGGTCCGAGGTGGCCTCGGTGAACTCGTTGGCCAGCACGCTCGCCATGGTGTAGCCGGGCGCGAACAGCGAGATCGAGACCTCGGGCCGATTGCCGATCACCATGGTCACCGCCATGGTTTCGCCGAGCGCGCGGCCGAGCCCGAGGAGGATCGCGCCGATGAGCCCGGACCGGCCGTAGCGCAGCACCGCGATCCGGGTCGTCTCCCACCGGGTGGCGCCGAGGCCAAGCGCGGCCTCGCGCTGCGAGCCCGGGACGGCGAGCAGCACCTCGCGGCTCACCGAGGTGATGTAGGGCACGATCATGATCGACAGGATCAGGCCCGCCGCGAGCATCCCGATGCCGTAGGGCGGACCCTGGAAGAGCGGCAGGAAGCCGAGGCTCCGCCCGAGCGCCGGCTGCACCCAGTCGCGCAGCCACGGGACCAGGACGAAGATGCCCCAGAGGCCGTAGACCACGCTCGGCACCGCGGCCAGCATCTCGATCAGGAAAGCCACCGGCGGGCGGACCCAGGCCGGCGCCAGCTCGGCGAGGAAGATGGCCGCTCCGAGCGACAGGGGCACCGCGATCAGCAGCGCCAGGAGCGACGACACCAGGGTGCCGTAGATGAACGGGAGCGCGCCGAACTCGCCCGCGACCGGATCCCAGTGGGAGGTCACCAGGAACCGGAGCCCGAACGCGCGCATCGCGGCCCACGATTCCCAGGTGAGCGCCGCGACGAGGCCCGCCGCCAGCAGCAGGACCAGCCAGACCGAGGCCAGGATCAGCGTGCGATAGACTCGATCGCCGAGTCCGCTGCGCCCCCGGCTGACCGCTCGCGGGGGCAGGGACAGCCCATCCGCCGTCCCCACCCCCGAGATCGAGTCGGCGGCCAAGCGCTACTGCGCCGCCAGGAGCGGCTTGCCGGAGAAGGTGATCTGCTTGATCTTGGCCTCGATCTCCTTCACCACCGGGGCCGGGAGCGGCGCGTAGAGGAGCGCGGCCGGGTGCCGCTGCCCGTCGTGGATCGCCCACCAGAGGAACTTCACGAGCGCCTTGCCCTTGGACTCATTGGACTGGTCCTTGTAGACCAGCAGCCAGGTGAAGCTCGCGATCGGGTAGGCGTCGGGCCCCGGCGCGTTCGTGAGCGACACCCGGAAGTCGGCCGGCATGCTCTTGACCGCTCCGGCCGCCGCGGCGGTCGTGCTCTCGATCGTCGGCTCGACGAGCTTGCCCGCCTGGTTCTTGATGCGGGCCGCGGGCAGCTTGTTGGTGATCGCGTAGGCCAGCTCTACGTAGCCGAGGGAGCCGGGCGCGTTCTTCACCTGCCCCGCCACGCCCTCGTTGCCCTTGCCGCCCAGTCCCACCGGCCACTTCACCGAGGTCCCCCGCCCGACCTCCTTCTCCCACTCGGGGCTGATCTTGCAGAGGTAGTCCACCCAGATGTACGTGGTGCCGCTCCCGTCCGACCGGTGCACCACCACGATCGCCTGGTCCGGCAGGGTCGCCGACGGGTTCAGCGCCTTGATCCGCGCGTCGTTCCACTTCGTGATCTTGCCGAGGAAGATGTCGGCCAGGACCTCGCCCGTGAACGCGAGCTGCGGGCTCCCGGGGAGATTGTAGGTGGCCACCACCGCGCCCATGACGGTCGGGATGTGGAATAGCTCGCCGGGGGCCTTCTTGAGTTGCTCGTCGGTCATCGGGCCGTCGGAGGCCCCGAAGTCGACCGTCCGCTCGGTGATCTGCCGGATGCCGCCACCGCTCCCGATCGACTGATAGTTGAAGCGCACTTCCGGGTCCACCTTGATGTATTCCTCGAACCACTTCGAGTAGATCGGATAGGGGAAGGTGGCCCCCGCCCCGTTCATCAGCATCTGCGCGTCGGCCAGACCCGGCCGTCCGACCATCGCCGCCGCCAGCAGCAGCATCGGCAGGATTGACCACATCTTCCTCATCGGACTCTCCTCTTGTCGTCTTTTCCGTGTGGTTGGGCGGAAGTATGCTGCAAACGGGTGACGTCTCGATGACGTGGATGTTACATCCGTGTTAACAGTCAGGACCGCTCCCGGAAGCGGTAGCCGACGCCGCGCACCGTCTCGATGCCCGGCTCCGGCGCGCGCGCCGCGATGAACTTGGCCCGCAGCCGGGCCACGTGGACGTCGACGGTGCGGGGCTCGACGAAGCCGTCCTGGCCCCACACCAGGTCCAGCAGCTCCTCCCGGCCAAAGACCCGGCCCGGCGATCGGACCAGCGCGGAGAGCAGATCGAACTCCTTGCGGGTCAGCTCCACCAGTCGCCCCTTCATCTTGACCTCGAAGCGCTGGCGATCGATCTCGAGGTCGCCCGCCCGAAGCGGCTGACCCGTCGCCTCCTCGCCGGGGCGTCCGCGCCGCGAGACCGCCCGCACCCGCGCCACCAGCTCACGGGGAGAGAAGGGCTTGGTCACGTAGTCGTCGGCACCCATCTCGAAGCCGAGGACCTTGTCGCCTTCCTCCACGCGACCGGTCACCATGATCACCGGGATGGCCTGGGTGTCGCGATCCTGCTTCAGCCGCCGGCAGATCTCCCACCCGTTGAGGTGCGGGACCATGATGTCGAGCAGGATCACGTCGGGCCGCGCCTCCTTGACCTGGCGCAGCGCCTCGGTGCCGTTGGCGGCCAGGCGCACGTCGTAGCCCTCCTTGCCGAGGTTGTAGCGGATCATCTCCGCCACGTCCGCCTCGTCCTCCACCACCAGCACCTTCCCGGCCCGGCCCATGCCGGCGCCCGGCCTGTCCGCCGCGCTGCGCCGGCTTGCGGCCATTGGATCGACCCCCACGCTCCCTCGCGTCATGTTCATGGCGTACATGGTGCGCGCGCGGGGTTACGGAATGATGACGCCCGGGTAAATCATGGGTAAACGGGAGCCTCCGGAAATGCGCGACGCCCCCGCGTGGAGGCGGGGGCGTCGGTGGAGCCGGGCGCCGGACGGGCGCCCCGGTCAGGAGCTGCCGCGGCCGGTCAGGCGCCGAGCTCGCGCGAGGTGATCTTGTACTTGAAGGCGTCCGGGTCGAGGCTATCCTTGCGGCCCTCCCCGGTCTCGGCCTGGGGGTACATCAGGAACGCCACCGGCTCGTCCTTCGAATTGACCAGCTTCACGTCGTGGGCGTAGTTGTAGGCGAGCCAGTTCATCTCCCACTGGCCGAAGAGCTTGGCCCGCGCCTTCCTAGTGGTGGGATCGTCGAGCGGGATGCCGCCCCGCTCCTCGAGCACGACCTTGCGCACGTCGGCGGGATCGACGGGCACCCAGCCGAGGCTCGCGGTGTAGAACTCGGCGCGGCAGTGCTGGGCCTTCGTGATATCGCCGCTCTTGCCCAGGCTCTTGAACTCCGCGGAGTCGGCCACCCGGACTCCGTAGACGTCGCGCGCGGGAAGCCCCGCCGCGCGCGCCAGCCCCACGAACAGCGCGTTCAGGTCGGCACACTTGCCGCCCAGGTTGCCGGTCTCGAGCATTGCGCGGATGTCCCCGACCCCACAGCCCCGCACCTTCGGATCGCGGAAGGTGTTGTCGACGATCCACTCGTAGATCGCGCGGGCCTTCTCCACGTCGGCGTCGACGCCCTTGGTGATCTGCTGGGAGGTCTTCTTCACGATGCCGTCGGTGCGCACGAGCTTCGAGGACTCGCGATACCTCGCGAGGGTGGCCCGATCCTCGGGCGCCGGATTGGTCCCGGGCCGGGTCACGTCCACGTTGCGATCGCGGGTCGCGAACCGGGTCGTCACCTCGATCGCGGGCGCGCTCTCGCCGGCCGGCCACTCCGCGTAGAGGATCCCCGCCCCGTAGCGCTCGTCCCGGTAGACGCGGGTGACCGCCCCGTTGCCGGTCCAGCTCTGCCCGAGGCTCTTGAAGTAGTCGGTGTCGGTCTGGAGCGGGAGCGGCAGCCACACCCGCGTGGCGCCGGTGGGGTTCGCCACCTCCGCACGCGTGACGACCTCGAAGGCGCGCCACTTGACCTCGTCCGGCTGGGCCGCCGCCGAGCGTCCCGGCCGGTCCCATCCGCCAATCGCGGTGGTCGCCGCCATGCCCATCCCCGTCTTCAGAAAGACCCGTCGCTTCATGAATACCCCCTGGTCGATCGAATGCGCTGCGTGGCGGCAATGGTACAGGGCCGGGTAGAAACGTCCAATTCGTTGTGCCGATGCGCCGACCGGCCTCCATAGGCGACTCCTATGTCGACAACGGCTGGCGGCGGGGCCGCGCCCATGATACCGATGGGAGCCCATGCCGCCCAGGAGTCCCGGTATCGAGCCCCTTCTCACGGCGCTCCAGGTCCAGGTCGAGGCCCTCCAGGCCCGCGAGCCCGAGCTCCGGGCGAGCCGCGATCCGGAGGACCTGCGGCGAATGCGCGTCGCGGTCCGCCGTCTGCGGGCCACCCTCCGGGCCAGCCGTTCGCTGTTTGGCCGGAGCGCCGTCGATGGGCTGCGGGACGAGCTCGGCTGGCTCGGGACGGCGCTCGGTCGGGTGCGCGATCTCGACATGGTCGGTGCCTCCGTCGCGGCCGAGCTGGGCTCGCTCGAGAGCTCTACCCGCCGGGAGAGCCGCGCGCTCCTCCGTCGTCTCGACGCCGACCGCGACCGGGCCTGGGACCGACTGCACGTCGTGCTGGACGGGGCGCGATACGCCCGGCTCCTCCGACGTCTCAAGATGCTCCCCGGGCGCACCCCGCGCCGCGCCGCCGATGTCTCGCTGGCGGAGGCCGCCGCGGCCGAGTGGACGACGCTGCGGCGGGCGGTGAAGCACCTCCCCGGGCATCCGAGCGCGGCCGAGCTTCACGAGATCCGCATCCGCGTCAAGCGGTCACGGTACGCGGCCGAGCTGGCGCGGGCCGCCGGCGGCCGGCGGGCCGAGAAATTCATCGACCAGGCCAAGGCGATTCAAGACATTCTTGGAGAACATCAGGACGGCGTGGTAATCGAGGAGTATCTGCACGACGTCATCGACCGCCGCGAGGCCGCGCATGCGCTGGAGGAGCAGCTCGTCAGACGGCTACGCAAGCGCCGCACGAAGACGCGCGCCGCGTTCTTCCACGAGTGGCCGCGGCTCGCGCGCCGCGGGCGAAAGGCCTGGGCGACCACGGCCTAGCCGGGCCCCCCTCCCGCGATGAACGTCCTCCTGATCCGTCACGCGCCCGCGGTGCGCACCGGCACCGGCGGGGTCCGCGACCACGACCGACCGCTGACCCGCCGGGGGCGGCAACGCTTCCGGCTGGCCGCCCGCGGACTGGCCCGCATCGCGGGTCGCCCCGACATCCTGCTGACGAGCCCGCTCGTCCGCGCCCGCGACACCGCCGAGATCGCGGCCGCCGCGTTCAAGCGGGTGACGCCCCGGATCGAGCCCGCGCTCGGGCAGGACGACGTCGACGTGCTGGCCACCGCGCTGAAGAAGTATCGTCCCGACGCGACCGTCGCGCTGGTCGGGCACGAGCCGACCCTGTCCGGGCTGCTCGCCCACCTGCTCGGCATGCGCGACGGCGACGGCCGCTTCGCGTTCAAGAAGGGCGGCGCGGCGCTCGTGCATCTGCCGGATGGGCCGTCCATGCCCGGGCAGCTCCTCTGGTTCGTCAAGCCCCGGATCCTCCGGTCGGTCGGCTCACCCTGACCGTGGCACGACCGAAGGGCACGCGAGGGGACGGCACCCCGACCTCGGACCTGGTGGCCATCGTCGATCTCGGCTCGGCCGCGGTCCGCTTCCTGCTCGCCCAGATCCGCCCCACGTCGGGGTTCCGTGTCCTCGCGCAGGAGCGCGTGCCGACCCGCCTCGGGGGCGGCGCGCCCGGGACCCTGCCCCGCGGGGCCATCGCCAGGACCCTGCGGGCGGTGCACCGCTTCTTCGCCCGCCACTCGCCGCAGAGCCAGGGCCCGCGCATCGTGGCCATCGCCACCTCCGCGGTGCGCGACGCGAACAATCGGGAGCGCCTCCTCGATCCGCTCCGGCGCAACGAGGGCATCGAGGTGCAGGTGCTCAGCGCCCGGGACGAGGCACGCTTCGGGGTGGTGGCCGCGCTCGAGAGCCTCTCCTTCGCCAAGGGCGTCGTCGTCGACCTCGGTGGGGCGAGCCTGCAGCTCAGCCGGGTGCGTCGACGCCGGATCGTCTCGACTGCGAGCCTGCCGCTCGGCGCGGTGCGGACCACCCGCCAGTTCCTGCGGCGCGATCCTCCGACCCCGGTCGAGCTGCGCGAGCTGCGCGCGGAGATCCGCGCCCGGCTCCAGGCTGCCCTGCCGCCCGCCGACCGCGGCGAGGTCCTGGTGGGGCTCGGGGGCACCGTCCGCACGCTCGCCAGCATCCACCTGCGCGCGAACCCGGGGGAGCGCAAGCACCGCCACGGGCTCGTGTTGCTCCAGTCGGACGTCACCGCGATCCGCGAGCGCCTCGAGGCCCTCTCCTCCCGGGGCCGGCGGCGGATCCGCGGGCTCAAGGCCGAGCGGGCCGACATCATCCTCGCCGGCGCGATGGTCATCGAGGACGTGATGATCAGCGGGGGTTATCTCCACCTGGTGATCTGCACCCGCGGAGTGCGGGACGGCGTGCTGCTGCACGAGGCCTCGAGGAGCAGAGCGGCCCTATCTGTGAGATAATGCTGGCGTTGTGGTTGAGTCCGGCAAACGGGTGAAACGTAACAATTCCGTAATTTGACGCCCTGGGTCTGGCCGAGGACACTGCTGCCCATGCTCGTCCCGCCCTCGTCGTCTTCCGTGCCCGGTTAGCGCCAGCGAGGTCGTCATGAGCCCGGTCCCCCCCGACGCGTTCGTCAATCGCGAGCTGTCCTGGCTCGAGTTCAACCGCCGTGTGCTCGAGGAGGCCCAGGATCCGACCGTCCCGCTGCTCGAACGGGTCAAGTTCCTGGCCATCTTCAGCTCGAACCTCGACGAGTTCTTCATGGTGCGGGTCGCGGAGCTGAAGCGCCGGATCCGAGCCGGTGACACCACCATGGGGCCGGACGAGCTGTCCCCGACGAAGACCCTCGCCGCGGTCGCCGACCAGGTCCACCGGCTGGTCGACGCCCAGCACCGCTGCTTCCTGGAGGAGCTGGGGCCCATCCTCGCCTCGGAAGGCGTCCGCCTCGTCCGTCCCAAGGAGGTCACCGCCGAGCAGGAGCGGTTCCTGGAGGACTACTTCCGGCGGACCCTGATGCCGGTCCTCACCCCGCTGGCGATCGACCCCGGGCATCCGTTCCCGCACCTCGCCAACCGCTCGCTCTGCCTGATCGTCTCGGTCAAGCCGGTGGCCCCGAGTGTCCTGCCGCACGCCACCCTGACCGTGGTGCGCATCCCGGGTCAGGTCGTGCCCCGCTTCGTGGCGCTGCCCGGGCCGCCGGGCCAGCATGCGTTCATGCTGCTCGAGGACGTGATCCGCCTCCAGCTGCCTACGCTCTACACCGGCTACGAGATCGTCTCCTGCCACGCCATCCGGGTCACCCGCGACGCCGAGATCGCGCTCCCGCGCAAGACCGCGGCCGACCTCTTGACGAGCGTGGAGGCGGGGGTGCGGGAGCGCCGCATGGGGGACGCGGTCCGGCTGCAGTACGACGCCGACCTGCCCGCCCCGCTCCTCGCGATGCTGGTCGACGAGCTCGAGCTGGGTCCCGACGACCTCTACGCGGGCACCGGCTTCACCGCCTTCTCGGATCTCTTCCAGCTCTACGCCGCGGTGGATCTCCCGCGGCTCAAGGACCACGTCCTGCCGCCGCGACCGGTGCCCGCCTTCGAGGGCGCGGCCGACATCTGGAGCGCGATCCGCGCCGGCGACGTGCTCGCGCATCACCCGTACCACTCCTTCGACGCGGTCACCCGCTTCGTGAGCGACGCCGCGGAAGACCCGCGCGTCCTCGCGATCAAGATGACGCTCTACCGGGTGAGCCCCACCTCGCCGATCGCGCAGGCCCTGACCCGGGCGGCCGAGAACGGCAAGGAGGTGGCGGTGATGGTCGAGCTGCAGGCGCGCTTCGACGAGGAGGCCAACATCCGCTGGGCGCGCGCCCTGGAGGAGGTCGGCGCTCACGTCGTCTACGGCCTGCCCGGCTACAAGACCCACTGCAAGGCCTGCCTCGTGGTGCGCCAGGAGACGGACGGGATCCGCCGCTACTGCCACCTCGCGACCGGGAACTACAACGTGCGGACCGGCGGGATCTACGGGGACTTCAGCCTGTTCACCTGCCGGGAGTCCATCGGCGAGGACGTCACCGAGCTGTTCAACATGCTCACCGGCTACACGCGGCCCCGCCGGTTCCGCCACCTCCTGATGGCCCCGACCGGCATGCGCGAGGCCTTCCAGCAGCGCATCCGCCGCGAGGCCGAGCACGCCCGCCGGAGCGAGCCGGCGCGCATCGTGGCCAAGATGAACAGCCTCGTGGACCGCACCCTCATCGAAGAGCTGTACGCGGCGAGCCAGGCCGGGGTCCGGATCGACCTGATCGTGCGCGGGATCTGCTGCCTCCGGCCGGGCATCCCCGGCTTCTCCGACCGCATCCGGGTGATCTCGATCGTGGACCGCTACCTCGAGCACGCCCGCGCCTACTACTTCCACAACGGCGGCCACTCCGAGTACTGGCTGGCCTCGGCGGACTGGATGCCGCGGAACCTCGACCACCGGGTCGAGATCGCGTTCCCGATCCTCGACCCGCGCCTGCAGTCCCAGATCCGCGAGGTGCTCGAGATCCAGCTCATCGACACCTCCAAGGCGCGGGAGATCCAGATCGACGGCAGCTCGATCCGCGTCCGCGCTCCCGAGGCGCCCCCGCTCCGCTCGCAGGAGCGGCTCTACGGGCTGGTCGCCGCGGAGAGCCGGACCTCCTAGCCCGCCCCGCGCTCAGGCGAGCGCCATCAAATCTCGCAGCGCCTCGTCGTGGGCCAGCGGATCGCCGGCCAGCAAGGCGATCGCCTCGCCGTGGTAGCCGTCCGGGTCGAGCGGGAAGAGCGGAGAGCCCCGCTCGTCGGTCAATCCCGCCCGCCTCGATCACGACCGGCGCCGCCCCCGCGATGTCCCAGAGCGTCGCCCGCTGGTCGTGCACGAAGGCCAGCGCCCCCGCGGCCGCGTAGCACAGATGGAGCGCGGTCGAGCCCATGCGCCGGAGGCGGTAGCGCGAGAGCCAGCGCTGCATGAAATCGGGCGGCCCGTCCGGGTAGGGTGTCCGGGCGCAGAAGAGCGACCGGGACGACAGGGGGGCCGGGGCCAGGCGTAACGGCCGGTCGTTGACCCACGCGCCGTGCCCCGCGAGCCCGCGGTAGAGCTGATCCGCGAGCGGGTCGTAGACCGCGCCGCAGAACGGTCGCCCGTAACGGAGCACGCCGACCGACACCGAGAATCCCGGGATCCCCCGCCCGAAGTTGTTGGTGCCGTCGATCGG
>DATGBR010000365.1:0-17707 GCA_035312605.1 Candidatus Methylomirabilota bacterium | reverse complement strand
CCACTGGCTCGACCACACGTTCCGCCTCTACAGCGCGATCCCGTGGCCGGTCACGTGGCTGCCGATCGTGGCCCTGGCCGGCTACTGTGGCCTGTACCTGGGCGCGGTGGCGAGCGGGACCGCGTGGCTCGCGCGTCGGCTCGGGGCCGCGCCCGCGCTGGCTCTCGCGCCCGCGCTCTGGGTGGTGGGGGAGTGGCTGCGCGGGCATCTCATGGGCGGATTCCCCTGGGGCCTGCTCGGCTACTCCCAGCACGCCCAGCTCCCGGTGATCCAGATCGCGGAGCTGGGCGGCGTGTACGCGGTGTCGCTCGTGATCGCGGCGGTGAGCGCGGCACTGGCCGCGCTGCTCGCGCTCGGCCCGCGACGGGCATGGCCGGGCGCCGGGGTCGCGGCGCTGCTCCTGGCCGGCACGCTCGGCTTCGGCGCGCACGCGCTCGGCGTCGTGCGCGGCGCGGACACCGGGTCCGTCGACGTCGGCGTGATCCAGCCCGCGATCGAGCAGACGATCAAGTGGGATCCCGCACGCCACGCCCAGATCCTCGACATCTACGAGCGCCTCACCCGGGAGGCGGCCCTCACGCGACCCGCGGTGGTGCTCTGGCCGGAGACCGCGACCACCATCTTCCTGCGCGGGGACCCGGAGCTGCTCGAGCGGCTGCGGCGCCTCTCCGCCGACATCGCCACGCCCATCCTGGTCGGCTCGATCGACCAGCGCGCCGGGCCGCGGGGACAGTTCCTGAACAGCGCATTTTTCCTGACCGGACAAGGGATTACGGGCAAGTATGATAAGATTCACTTGGTTCCGTTCGGAGAGTACGTTCCGCTCGCGGGTCTGCTCGGCTTCGTCAAGGGCTGGGCGGAGTTCATCTCGGAATTCGGGGAAGGGGACACCCAGACCGTCTTTCCGCTGCCGGGCGCGCCGTTCGGAACCGTGATCTGCTACGAGATCATCTTCCCCGAGCTGTTTCGGGGCTTCGTGATCGGCGGAGCGAGATTCATGGCCAACATCACCAACGACGCGTGGTTCGGCGAGACGGCGGGCCCCTGGCAGCATCTGGGGATGCTGCCCTTCCGCGCGGTCGAGCAGCGCGTGGCCATCGCGCGCGCGGCCAACACCGGCATCTCCGGGTTCGTCGATCCCGCCGGGCGGATCGGTCCCACGCTGCCCCTGCAGGCGCGCGGCGTGCTCCATCACCGCATTCCTCTACGAGGCCCCTTGACACTCTACGCGCGCCTCGGCGACTGGCTGGTCTATGCCTGCGCCGCCGTCGGGCTCGCGGGGGCCGGCATTGCCTTCTTCCGGAGGTCACCCGCAACGTGCTAGGCGAGCTGAAGCGAGACGTGGCGGAGCTGGACAAGCGTCTGGACGACCTCCGGGGGCATCTTTGACGTCCCGGCCAAGGAGACCCGCCTCGGCCTGATCGACGCCGAGATGTCCGCCCCGTCGTTCTGGGAGGACAGCCGCAAGGCGCAGGCCGTCGTGCAGGAGCGCGCGGAGTTGGCCCGCACCGTCGGCACCTTCAAGGAGCTCGCGGGGCGGGCGGAGGAGAACCGCCTCCTCTGGGAGATGGCCACCGAGGCGGGCGACGAAAGCATGACCGCCGAGATCCAGGACAGCTTGAAGCGCCTGGGCGAGGAGGTCGAGGCCTTCGAGCTCAAGGTGATCCTGTCCCGGCCACAGGACCGGAAGAACGCGATCTTCTCCATCCACCCCGGAGCGGGCGGCACCGAGTCGCAGGACTGGGCCCAGATGCTCATGCGCATGTACCTGCGCTGGGCGGAGCGAGCGGGATTCAAGGCCGAGGTGGTGGACCTGCTCGCGGGCGAGGAAGCGGGGATCAAGTCGGTGACCATCGAGATGACCGGCGAGTACGCCTACGGCCATCTCAAGGGCGAGACCGGCGTGCACCGCCTGATCCGCATCTCCCCGTTCGACGCGTCGCGACGCCGTCACACCTCGTTCGCCTCCGTCGCGGTCATCCCCGAGGTCGAGGACGTGGAGGTGGTCGTCCGCGACGAGGACCTCCGGATCGACGTGTACCGCTCCTCGGGGCCGGGCGGGCAGGGGGTCAACACCGCGGACTCCGCGGTGCGCATCACCCACCTGCCGTCCGGCATCGTGGTGGCGTGCCAGAACGAGCGCTCCCAGCTGCGCAACCGCGATACCGCGATGCGCATCCTCAAGTCGCGGCTCTTCCAGATCTACGAGCAGAGGCAGAAGCAGGAGCTGGCCGACCTGACCGGGGAGAAGAAGGACATCGCGTTCGGCAGCCAGATCCGCACCTACACCTTCGCGCCGTACCAGATCATCAAGGACCATCGCACCGGGGTGGAGGTCGGTAACGTGGAGGCGGTGATGGACGGCGGGCTCGACCCGTTCATCCGCGCCTACCTGACCGCGGCGCGCCCCGCACCCCAGCCCTGACCGTCCGTCCCATGACCACGTCCCCCGGCCTGCCCCCCGACGCCAATGAGCAGATGCGCCGCCGCCGGGAGAAGCTCGAGGTCTGGCGGGGGCGCGGGGTGAGCCCCTTCGGGGCGCGCTTCCCGGTCACCCACTGGGGCGGCACGCTGCAGGCACGGTTCAAGGACGCCGACGAGGCGATGCTGCAGAGCGCGGGACCGGTCGCGCTGGCCGGGCGGGTGATGGCGATGCGCCACCACGGCAAGAGCTGCTTCGCGGTGCTGCGGGACCAGTCCGGCCAGATCCAGATCTACGCCCGCGCCGACGTGCTCGGCCCCGCCTACGCGGCCTTCGTGGATCTCGACGTGGGCGACTTCATCGGGGTCACCGGCGAGCTGTTCCGCACGCGCACCGCCGAGCTGACGGTGGCGGTGAAGCAGTTCGAGTTCCTCACCAAGGCCCTCCGTCCCCTGCCCGAAAAGTGGCACGGCCTGAAGGACGTGGAAACTCGTTACCGCAGACGCTATATCGACCTGATCGTCAATCCCCAGGTCCGCGAGGCCTTCGTCATGAAGAGCCGCCTCATCGCGACCCTGCGCGCGTTCTTCGACGCGCGGGGCTTCCTCGAAGTGGAGACCCCGATGATGCAGCCGATCCCGGGGGGCGCCGCGGCCAAGCCGTTCGTGACGCACCACAATGCGCTCGACATGCCGCTCTACCTGCGCGTCGCGCCCGAGCTGTACCTCAAGCGCCTGGTGGTGGGCGGCCTGGACCGGGTGTACGAGATCAATCGAAACTTCCGGAACGAGGGCGTCTCCACCCAGCACAATCCCGAGTTCACGATGCTCGAGTTCTACCAGGCCTACGCCGACTACCACGACCTGATGGAGCTGACCGAGGAGGTGTTCCTGCACCTCGGCCAGACCCTCCTCGGCGCGGACACCCTGACCTACCAGGGCGAGACGGTGCGCCTGGCCCCGCCCTGGCGCCGGCTGCCGTTCTTCGCGGGACTGAGCGAGGCGCTGGGGAGCCCGGTCACCCCCGACACCGACGCGCGCACGCTCGGAGCCGCCGCCACGCGCCGCGGCGGCTTCGCGAGCGACCACAAGACCCAGGCAATCTTACAGGGCGACCAGGGCGCGGCGGCCCTCTGGAAGGAAATCTTCGATACGCTGGTGGAGCCGTCGCTGATCCAGCCCACGTTCGTGATCGATTTCCCGATCGAGCTGTCCCCGCTGTCCAAGCAGAAGGCGGGGCAGCCGCGGCTGGTCGACCGGTTCGAGCTCTACGTCTGCCGCCGCGAGATCGTCAACGCCTACTCCGAGCTGAACGACCCCATCGATCAGCGCCGCCGCTTCGAGGACCAGGCCGCGGAGCGCGAGCGGGGCGACCAGGAGGCGCACTGGATGGACGAGGATTTCGTGCGCGCGCTCGAGTACGGCCTGCCGCCGACCGCGGGGGAGGGCATCGGCATCGACCGGCTCGCGATGCTATTCACCGACGCCGCGTCGATCCGCGACGTGATCCTGTTCCCGCTCCTGCGACCGGAGCGGAGCGGCGCCGACACCGCCGAGGACGAAGCGGAGCCCGCGCCGTGATGCAGTACGGCCGCATGCCCTTCGAGATCTTCCTCGGGCTACGCTACCTCCGCGCCCGCGGCCACCGAACGAACCTCTCCCTCTTCGTGTGGATCGGCATCGGGGGGGTCTTCCTCGGAGTCAGCGCGCTGATCGTGGTCCTGGCCGTGATGACCGGCTTCCAGGACGGCATCCGCGACAAGATCATCGCGGCCAATCCCCACGTGCTGATCATGGAGGCGGGCGGCCGCGGGGTGGCCAACGGGGGCGCGCTCGCGGAGCGGGTGGCCCCGGTACCCGGGGTGATCTCCGCGACTCCCTTCGTCCTGCAGCAGGCCCTGTTCACCTCCCCGGGCGGCGGCGCCACCGGCGGTCTCCTGCGCGGGGTGGACCTGGCCACCCCCTCCGTGCGCGACGCCCTCGCGGCCCAGGTGCGCTACGGCAGCGTCAAGCCGCTGCTCGCCGGGCCGGAGCCCGCGCTCCTCCTGGGTCGCGAGCTGGCCCGGAGCCTCGGGGTGGTGACCGGCGACTACATCACCGTGATCTCCCCGCAGGGCGCCATGACCGCGGTGGGCCTCGTGCCCAAGATGCGGCGCTTCCTGGTCGCCGGTTACGTCGAGATCGGGATGTACGAGTACGACGCGTCGCTGGCCTACACCACGCTCGCGGCGGCCCAGGAGTTTGCCGGGCTCGGCGACCGGGTCACCGGGGTCGAGGTCAAGCTCGCCAACCCCTTCGACGCCAAGGAGGTGGGGGCGGCCATCGCGGGACGCCTGAACGGGGCCTTCTGGATCCGCGACTGGATGGACATGAACCGCAACCTGTTCGCGGCGCTGCAGCTCGAGAAGCTCGCGCTCTTCGTGATCGTCACGATCATCGTGCTGGTGGCCGCCTTCGCGATCATCGGCCACCTGGTGCTCCTGGTGGCCGAGAAGCGCAAGGAGATCGGGATCCTGAAGGCGATGGGGGCGGGGGCGGGCAGCATCGGGGCGGTATTCCTGGTGGCGGGCATGCTGATCGGCCTGGTGGGCACCGTGGCGGGCAGCGCGTTCGGGCTCCTCCTGATCTGGGTGCAGAACACCTACAAGATCATCCGGCTCGCGGGGGACGTCTACCAGATCAGCTACCTGCCGATGAAGCTCACCGGCTCCGACTTCGCGATGATCGTGGGCTCGACCCTGGTCATCTCCTTCCTGGCCACCCTTTCGCCATCCCGGCGGGCCGCTCGCATGGATCCGGTGGACGTGCTCCGTTATGAGTGAGCCGCTGCTCGTCGCACAGGAGCTGGAGCGCGAGTATCGGATGGGGCCGGAGGTGGTCCGGGTCCTGCGCGGGGTCAGCCTCACCGTGAACGCGGGCGAGAGCGTGGCCATCATCGGCGCTTCCGGGGTGGGGAAGTCCACCCTGCTCCACCTGCTCGGCACGCTCGACCGGCCGACCGCGGGCCGCGTGCGGTGGGACGGCACGGACGTGTCCGACTGGAGCGACGCGGCGCTGGCGAAGCTGCGCCGGACCGAGGTGAGCTTCATCTTCCAGTTCTACAACCTGCTCGGCGAGATGACCGCACTCGAGAACGCGATGCTGCCCGCCTTGATCCAGCGGGAGAGCCTGCCCGAGGCGCGGGAGCGCGCGGCCGCCGCCCTGCACGAGGTCGGGCTGGGGGACCGCCAGGCGCATCGTCCGGGCGAGCTGTCGGGCGGCGAGCAGCAGCGAGTCGCGATCGCCCGGGCGCTCGTCGGGCGGCCGCGGGTCATCCTGGCCGACGAGCCGACCGGCAACCTCGACCCGAAGACCAGCGAGGTCATCTGGGACCTGTTCCTTCGCCTGCAGGCCGAGCACCGCCTGGCGTTCGTGATCGCGACCCACAATCACGAGTTGGCCCGGAAGGCCGACCGGGGGTATCGTCTGGTCGACGGCCGAGCGGTGGCCTGGCCCTGAGGCCACCAGTTTCAATGAGTTACAGCGGGGTGACGGGCGGCCGGCCAAGAAATCCCTAGTCGCGCGGCGGCGGAAGGCATATACTCATCGCAGGTTTAGGAAGCATCGGGGCAGATCATGCCCCCAGGGCGAACGACAACCCGAACTCGAGAAAGGCGCGAGGTCACCCACAGTGTTCGAGCGATTCACGGAGCGGGCGCGTCGGGTCATCATCCTGGCCAGGGAAGAGGCAGGGCGGTTCCGTCATGACTTCGTCGGGACCGAGCACATCCTCCTCGGACTCATCCGTGACGGCGAGGGCATCGCGACCGCGGTGCTGCAGCGGCTCGGCCTCCGGCTGGAGACGGTCAAGGCCGAAGTGGAGCGGGCGCTGGCCGGGTTCCCGAAGACCCTGACCTTCGGCGAGGTGCCGTTCACTCCGCAGGCGAAGCGGGTCCTCGAGCTGTCAATCGAGGAGGCGCGCCAGCTCGGGCACAACTACATCGGGACCGAGCACCTGCTCCTGGGCCTGATGAAGGAAGGGCAGTCCATCGCGGCCAAGATCCTCGAGTCGCTGGGCGCACGCCTGGACGAGGTCCGGCAGGAGACGCTGGCCCTCCTCGGCGACCAGTACTACCCGCGGCCCAAGAAGCGCTCGCAGACCCCGGTGCTCGACGAGTTCGCCCGCGATCTCACCCAGCTGGCCCGGGAGAGCAAGCTCGACCCGGTCATCGGGCGCGAGACCGAGATCGAGCGGGTGATCCAGATCCTCGCCCGTCGCACCAAGAACAACCCGGTCCTGATCGGCGAGCCCGGCGTGGGCAAGACCGCCATCGTCGAGGGCCTCGCCCAGCGCATCGTGGGCCACGAGGTCCCGGACGTGCTGGCCCAGAAGCGCCTCCTGCAGCTGGACCTGGGCGCGCTGGTGGCCGGCACCAAGTACCGCGGGCAGTTCGAGGAGCGGCTCAAGGCGGTGATGAAGGAGATCCGCCAGTCCGAGAACGTGGTCCTGTTCCTCGACGAGCTACACACCCTGATCGGGGCCGGAGCGGCCGAGGGGGCGATCGACGCTTCCAACATGCTCAAGCCGGCCCTGTCCCGCGGTGAGATCCAGACCATCGGGGCCACCACCCTCGACGAGTACCGCAAGTACATCGAGAAGGACGGCGCGCTCGAGCGGCGCTTCCAGCCGGTCATCGTGCGGGCGCCCTCCGTCACCGAGGCGGTCGAGATCATCAAGGGGCTGCGCCACAAGTACGAGGCGCACCACCGGGTGAAGATCACCGACGGGGCGATCGACGCGGCGGTGAAGCTGGCCGACCGGTACATCACCGACCGGCAGCTGCCCGACAAGGCCATCGACGTCATCGACGAGGCGTCGTCCCGGACCCGGCTCATGGCCCTGACCCCGCCGCCCGAGATCAAGGAGCTGGGCAAGGAAGTCGAGCGGGTGGTGCGCGAGAAGGACATGTACCTCGAGGCCCAGGAATTCGAGAAGGCCGCCTCTCTTCGAGAGAAGGAGAAGCTCCTCCGCGGGCGCGACGAGGACATGAAGCGGGAATGGGACAAGCGCAAGGGCAAGGGCCCGCAGACGGTGAGTGAGGAGGACATCGAGTACATCGTCTCCCGCTGGACCGGCATCCCGCTGTCCAAGCTCGAGGAGAAGGAGTCCGCCAAGCTCGCGCGCATGGAAGAGGCTCTGCACGGCCGTATCGTGGGCCAGGGGGACGCGGTCGCCGCGGTCTCGCGGGCCATCCGGCGCTCCCGAGCCGGCCTCAAGGACAGCCGCCGCCCGGTGGGCTCGTTCATCTTCCTGGGCCCCACCGGAGTGGGCAAGACCGAGCTGGCCCGTACCCTCGCCGAGTACCTCTTCGGCGACGAGAACGCGCTCATCCGGGTCGACATGTCCGAGTACATGGAGAAGTTCTCGGTCTCCCGCCTGCTCGGGGCCCCTCCTGGCTATGTGGGCTACGAGGAGGGCGGCTTCCTCACCGAGAAGGTCCGCCGCCGGCCGTACTCGGTGGTGCTCTTCGACGAGATCGAGAAGGCCCATCCGGACGTGTTCAACATGCTGCTGCAGGTGCTGGACGACGGCCGCCTCACCGACTCGGTGGGGCACGTGGTCGACTTCAAGAACACGATCCTGATCATGACCTCCAACCTCGGCACCAGCTTCATCGGCAAGCGGGTCTCTCCCGGCTTCCTGCCCGAGGGGGACGACAGCACGCACGAGAAGATGAAGGAGCGGGTGCTCGAGGAGCTGAAGCGGGCGTTCCGGCCGGAGTTCATCAACCGCATCGACGACACGATCGTCTTCCACGCCTTGAGCAAGGAGGACATCACGAGTATCGTCCGGATGATGATCAACCGGATCAACACCCAGCTCGGCGAGAAGAGCATCCAGATCGAGCCGACCGAGGCCGCTCTCGACCTCCTGGTCGAGAAGGGGTACGACGCGACCTACGGGGCGCGGCAGCTCCGGCGCACGATCCAGAAGCTCGTCGAGGATCCATTGGCCGAGGCCATCGTGCGCGGTCAGTTCGGCGACGGGGCCCGGATCGAGGTGGACGCGCAGGGGCTGGATCTCGTCTTCCGCGAGGTCCAGGTCGCCGAGCCCCGGCTGGCGCTGGCGGAACACTGAACCCACGCGAACGAACCCACGCCCTTCATGACCGCTCGGGGGAGATGCGCTCTCCTCATTTTTTTTGCATTCCTTCTAGGACCGTTCTCGGCCCTGGCGCAGACCCCCACCCCCACTGACCGGCAGATCCTCGTCAAGGAGATCGCGGTCCAGGGCAACCGCCGGGTGCAGGAGGCGGTGATCCTCGGCCGGGTCGGCGCCAAGATCGGCAGTCCCTTCGTCGCCAACCGCACCGCCGAGGACATCCGGGCCATCTTCGCCCTCGGCTTCTTCGACGACGTGCAGGTGAAGGTCGAGGACTTCGAGGGCGGCGTCAAGCTGACCTTCATGGTGGTCGAGCGGCCGTTCGTGCGCGACATCGTCTTCGCCGGGAACAAGAAGGAGGACTCGGCCACTCTGCAGGAGAAGATCGACCTCAAGCTGGGCAGCGTCTACAACCCGGTGGAGGTGAACAAGGGCGCCGACAAGCTCAAGGAATACTACGAGACGGAAGGCTACTTCGAGGTCGGCATCACCCCTGAGATCGAGAAGCTCGCCGACGGGGATGTCACCGTGACCTACCGCATCGCGGAGGGCCGGCGGATCAGCATCGACCAGATCGTGATCGAGGGCGCCCAGGGACTCACCCCCAAGCAGGTGAAGGGGGCGATGGACACCCAGGAGCGCGAATACGTCGTCCTGCGGGGAACCGTCCAGCGCCAGCGGCTCGACGAGGACGTGGACCGGATCATCCAGCTCTACAACGACCACGGCTACGTACAGGCGCGGGTGGAGTCGTCGGAGATCCAGGTCGACCGCGAAAAGGCCCGCGCCACCATCCGGATCGTGGTGGTCGAGGGGCCGCAGTTCAAGGTCGGCGGCGTGGACGTGATGGGCAACGCGGTGCTCCCGGTGGAGGAGATCCGGAAGCGGATCGAGCTGAAGACGGGCGAGGTCTTCGCCCGGTCCAAGCTCCGCGACAGCGTCAAGGGGATCACCGACCTCTACAGCGCGGTCGGCCGCGCCTCCGCCGACGTCAGCCCCAACACCCTGCAGGACACCCCGGGCCGGCTGGTCAACGTCGTCTTCGAGATCAACGAGGGTCCCGAGACCTACGTGGAGCGGATCAACATCTCGGGCAACACCCGCAGCGAGGAGAAGATCCTCCGGCGGGAGATCCCGATGGCGGAGGGGGACCTCTTCACGAGCCAGAAGCTCGCCCGCGCCAAGCAGAAGCTGACCAACCTCAACTACTTCGACAAGGTCGAAGCCAAGACCGCCCCCGGATCCGCCAAGGACAAGATCATCGTCAACATCGACGTCACCGAGAAGCCCACCGGGCTCTTCTCGATCGGCGGCGGCTACAGCTCCCAGGACGGCGTCCTCGGCACCCTCGACCTGTCGCAGCGGAACTTCCTCGGCAAAGGCTGGGAGGTGTTCCTCCGCCTGCGGGGTGGCCAGAACCTCCAGACCGGCACCATCGGCTTCACCGAGCCCTGGCTCTTCGACCAGCCGCTCGCGGCCGGCTTCGATATCTTCAATACGCGCCGGATCCTCCCGGACTACACGGTCAACTCCCTGGGTGGCGATATCCGGCTCGGGCACCCCCTCGGGGAGTACTCGCGCTGGAACGCAATCTACCGGGTCAGCCAGGATCGAATCACCAACGTCAATCCGCTGGGCAGCCCCGAGCTCATCTCCCAGGAGGGGACCCATCTCACCTCTCTGGTCGGGCTGAGTCTCTCCCGGGACACCCGCGACAGCGTCTACGACCCGACCCGGGGCACCACCGTCTCGCTCGGGGTGGACTTCGCGGGCGTCGGCTTCGGGGAGAAGTTCGCCCGCAGCGTCTTCTCGAGCACCTACTTCCAGCCCCTGCCGTGGCTCGATCACGTCCTGAGCTTCCGGTTGATGGCGGGTTATTCCTTCGGCTGGAGCAAGGACCCGGTGCCGCTCTTCGAGCGCTTCTACCTGGGCGGCTCGAACTCTCTGCGGCAGTTCAAGTCCCTCCAGGTCTCCCCCAAGGACGACACCGGCACCCGGATCGGCGGCAACAGCGAACTGCTCGGGACCGTCGAGTACGTGATCCCTCTTTTCTTCGGGATTAAGGCCGCGGTCTTCTACGATGTAGGGCAGGTGTGGGGACCTGACCTCTCCTTGGGAACCAAGATCGACCTCAGCGACCTGCGGCACGGGGTGGGGGCGGGCCTCCGGTGGAACTCGCCCTTCGGCCCCATCCGCGTCGACTACGGGATCAAACTCGACCAGAAGAAGGGCGAGAGCTTCGGCAACTTCAACTTCTCCGCCGGCTCCTCGTTCTAGTTGAGGAGGCAGCACATGAGGCAACGGATGGCAGGGTGGTGGACCGCGGCGGGCCTGGCGCTCCTGACGAGCGCCGGCGGCGCGATGTGGGCCCACGCCCAGGCTCAGACTCCCGCCCCCGCCCCCGCATCGAACGGGCGGGTGGCGATCGTGGACATCCAGCGGATCCTCGCCCGCTCGGTCGCGGGGGCGGCGGCCCGCGAGCAGCTCGAGAAGGACAAGGCGGCGATGCAGCGCCAGCTCGACGGACAGAAGGTGGAGCTGGAGAAGATGCGGGACGAGCTGGAGAAGAAGGGCCAGCTCCTCTCCGCGGACGCCCGGCGCGAGAAGCAGGACGCGCTCGAGCGCAAGGTCCGGGACGTGCGGCGCCTGGTGGACGACCTCCAGGCCCAGCTCCAGAAGAAGGAGGACGCCCTCCTCCAGAAGGTGCTCCAGGACGTGGCCGGCCTCATCCAGCGCCTGGGGAAAGAGAAGGGCTTCGCGGTGGTGGTCGAGCGGCAGCGCGCCGGGGTGCTCTACGCCTCCGTCGACGCCGATCTGACCGACGACGTCCTCAAGGCCTACGACGACCAGACCAAGAAGGCCACGAAGTAAGTGAGCGACGGCGTCTCGTTCACGCTCGGCCGGCTCGCCGACGCGCTCGGGGCGTCGCTCCAAGGTGACGCCGGCCGCGTGGTACGCGGGGTGGCGCCGCTCGACGTCGCGGGGCCGGATCAGGTGTCCTTCCTCACCGATCGCAAGTACCTCCGGCAGGCCCGGGCGAGCCGGGCCGGCGCCCTGCTGGTGGCGCGCGACGTCGCCGATCTCTCCGCCGCGCTGCTCCAGGTCGACCACCCCCAGCAGGCGCTGATCGTGCTGCTCGGGCTCTTCCATCCCGAGCCGAGGGCCGAGCCCGGGGTTCACCCGACGGCCTGCGTGGCCGGGGGAGCCCGCGTCGACCGCTCCGCGTCCGTCGGCCCGCTCGCGGTGGTGGAGGCGGAAGCGGTCATCGGGCCGCGCAGCCGCGTGGGGGCGCTCTCGTTCGTGGGGCGCGGCGCGGTGCTCGGCGAGGACGTGCGCCTGCATCCCCACGTCGTGATCCGCGAGGACGTGCGCATCGGCAACCGGGTCATCGTCCACGCCGGAGCGGTGCTGGGTGCCGACGGCTTCGGCTACGCCTTCGACGGACAGGCCCATCGCAAGATCCCGCAGGTGGGCGGCCTGCGCATCGAGGACGACGTCGAGATCGGGGCCAACACCGCGATCGACCGCGCGACCCTGGGCGAGACGATCGTGCGCCGCGGCACCAAGATCGACAACCTGGTGCAGATCGGGCACAACTGCGACGTGGGCGAGGACGTGATCCTGATCTCCCAGGTGGGCATCGCGGGCTCGTCGCGGGTGGGCAACCGGGCCATGCTGGCCGGGCAGGTCGGCGTGGCCGACCACGTGACGATCGGGGCGGGCGCCATCCTGACCGCCAAGTCCGGCGTGCCCAACGACGTCCCGGCCGGGGAAGTGTGGAGCGGCATTCCGAGCCGGCCGACCTCCGAGCAGAAGCGCATCTGGGCGGGGGAGAGCCAGCTTCCCGAGCTGATCAAGCGGGTCCGCGCCCTCGAGAAGCGCCTGCGCGAGCTGGAGGAGCGCCGGTCGTGATCCATCCTCTCGAGCTGGAGGAGCGCCGGTCGTGATCCATCCCACCGCCGTCGTCGACCGCGGCGCGGAGCTGGCCGCCGACGCGCGCGTCGGGCCGTACTCCGTGATCGGTCCCGAGGTGACGGTGGCGGCCGGGGCAGAAATCGGCGCCCACGCAGTGCTGGAGGGCCGGGTCCGGGTCGGCGCCCGCTGCCGGATCGGGCACGGGGCGATCATCGGCGGCGTGCCCCAGGACCTCAAGTTCCGCGAGGGCACGCCGGTGGGCGTGAGCCTGGGCGACGACACGGTAGTCCGTGAGTACGTCACCATCCATCGCGCCACCCACGAGGGCCACGACACGACCATCGGCCGCCACTGTCTGGTGATGGCCTCGAGCCACATCGCGCACGACTGCGTGCTCGGCGACCACATCATCATCATCAACTACGCGGGCCTGACCGGGCACATCACGATCGAGGATCGGGTGACCATCGGCGGCCTCACCGGCATCCATCCCTTCAGCCGCATCGGCACCTACGCCTACATCGGCGGCTGCTCCAAGGTCACCCAGGACGTCCCGCCCTTCGTCATCGCGGACGGCATCCCCGCGGTGGCGCGCTCGGTCAACGTGGTCGGCATGCGCCGCGGCGGCATCGACTCCGCCTCCCGCCAGAAGGTGCGGGCCGCGTTCCGTCTGCTCTACCGCTCCGGCATGGCTCCCGGCGCCGCGATCAAGCACGTGAAGCGGGAGCTGGGCGGCCATCCGCTGGTGGCCCGCCTCGTGGAGTTCGTCGAGGGCTCCAAGCGGGGCGTGATCCCGGGCGCGGACCGGACCGGGCGCGCGCGCGTCGAGGCGATCGAGGAGGAGATCTCGTGACGAACGGGACCGAGCCCAAGATCCGGGGCGCGGTGGTGGGGGCCGGCCACATGGGCCAGTACCACATCCTGGCCCTCGCCGAGATCTGGGGCGTCGAGCTGGTCGGGGTGGTGGATACCGACTTCGCGCGCGCGCAGCAGGTGGCCGCACCCTACGGGGCCCGGGCCTTCCGCGATCACCGCGACCTCGCGGGCCTGGTCGACTTCGCCACCGTGGCGGTCCCCACCGAGCAGCACTTCGCGGTGGCGCACGACCTGCTGGAGGCGGGGGCCCACGTGCTGGTCGAGAAGCCGATGACCTCCACCCTGGAGCAGGCCAAGGAGCTGTTCCGCTTCGCCCGCCAGCAGCGCCGGGTGCTCCACGTCGGCCACGTCGAGCGGTTCAACGGCGCGGTCCAGGAGCTGCGCAAGATCGTGGAGCGGCCGATCCTCATCGAGTCCCGGCGGCTCGGCCCCTTCGTGCCGCGGGTGCAGGACGATTCGGTGGTGATGGACCTCATGATCCACGACATCGATATCGTGCTCGGGCTCGTCGACGGGGAGCCGCGCAAGATCACCGCGGTGGGCTCGTCGGTGCACTCGCACGCGACCGACGTGGCCAACGTGCAGATCGTGTTCGACTCGGGGGCGATGGCCACCATCACCGCGAGCCGGGCCACCGAGGAGAAGATCCGCACCCTCGCCATCACCCAGCCCGACGCCTACATCCTGCTCGACTACTCGCACCAGGACATCCAGATCCACCGGCGCGCGGCCCAGGAGTACACCCTCAACCGCGAGTCCATCCGCTACCGCCAGGCCTCCTTCGTGGAGCACCTCCTCGTGCACAAGGACAACCCCTTGAAGCTCGAGATCCGCCATCTGAT
This sequence comes from Candidatus Methylomirabilota bacterium, assembly GCA_035312605.1. Classification (GTDB taxonomy): domain Bacteria; phylum Methylomirabilota; class Methylomirabilia; order Rokubacteriales; family CSP1-6; genus CAMLFJ01. The sequence goes on along the minus strand of DATGBR010000365.1, from coordinate 3,511 downwards.
CTCGGCGGTGCGGGCCGCCGACAGCAGCGGGCCGGTGGAGCTGCCCGAGGCGGACGACCTGCGATCGCTGGCCGTCGCGCTGGAGATCGAGCGGATGATCCGCGAGGGCCGGGGCGAGACCGCCTGGCCGGAGGATCTTCCGTGGAGCGTTCGCTCGGCCTGATGGCCGGGGCCGGGACGCTTCCCGGCCGAGCCGCCGAGGAAGCCCGGCGTCACGGCTGGCGCGTGGTGGCCTTCTCCTTCGAGGAGGCCCCCGGCCTCGCGGAGTCCGCCGACCACGTCATCCCCTCCGCGATCACCGACATCCAGGCGGTGATCGCGGGCCTCGCCGCGCAGCGGGTCGAGGCCGCCGTCTTCGTCGGCAAGTTCTGGAAGTCGAGCGCCTTCTCGCAGTACGGGCAGACCGACGCGGCGGGCCGCCATCTCGCCCGCGGCGGCCTCTCCGACGCCGCGCTCGGGCAGATGGTGGTCGCCACCCTGGCCGGCATGGGCATCGACGTCCTCGACCAGCGCGAGTTCCTGGCCCCGTGGCTGCTCCCGGCCGCGACGCTCACCGCGCGCGCGCCCTCCCTGGAGGAGTGGAGCGAGATCCGCGAGGGCTTCCGCCTCGCCGGCCGCCTCGCCGACGACGGCATCGGGCAGACGGTGGTGCGCGCGCGCGGCGTCACCGTCGCGGTGGAGGCGGCCGAGGGGACCGACGAGACCATTCGCCGCGGCGGCCGTCTCGCGGGCCCCGGCGCGGTGGTGGTGAAGACGGTAGCCGCCTCCCACGACTATCGCTTCGACGTGCCGACCATCGGCGCCGCCACCATCGAGGCGATGGGCGAGTGCGGCGCCACCGCGCTCGCGGTGCCGGCCGGGCGCGTGCTGCTCGTCGACCGCGAGCCGGTCGTCCAGCTCGCCGATCGGTCGGGGATCGCGCTGGTGAGCTCCGATGACGGTCGCTGAGCCGACCGCGGGCCGTGCCCCGATCATGCTCTCGGCCGGCGAGGCCTCAGGCGACCTCCACGGCGGCACGCTCTGCCGGGCCCTACGCGCGGTCGAGCCGGGAGTACGCTTGGTCGGGATGGGGGGCGGGCACATGCGGGCGGCTGGGATGGAGGTGGTCGTGGACCCGACCGCGCACGCCGCGGTCGGCACGAGCGAGGTGCTCGGCCGCATCCCGGCCCTCTACCGCGCCTATCGTGCGCTCGGGGCTCGGCTCGACGCCGAGCGGCCCCGCGCGCTGGTCCTGATCGACTTCCCGGAGTTCAACCTGCGGCTCGCGCGCCGAGCGCGTCGGGCCGGCGTGCCGGTGGTCTACTTCATCCCGCCCCAGCTCTGGGCGTGGCGCCAGGGCCGCGTCCGCCAGATGGCGCGGCGGGTGAGCCAGGTGCTCGCGGTCTTTCCCTTCGAGCCCGCGCTCTACGAGCGGGCCCGCGTGCCGGTCGAGTTCGTGGGCCACCCGCTGCTCGACGTGCTCCCGCTCGACCTGACGCGCGACGAGGCGCGGCGCCGCCTCGACGCGGACGCCGGCCACTCGCTGATCGGCCTCCTGCCGGGCAGTCGGCGCGAGGAGGTCGAGCGGCTGCTGCCTCCGATGCTCGAGGCGGCGGGGCGGCTCGCCGCCGCCGACGGCCGGCGGCGGTTCGTGCTGGGCTTGGCGCCCACCGTGCCTCGCGAGCAGGTGCAGGCGCACCTGCGCCACCGAGGCCCCGGCCCCGCGATCGAGATCGTCGAGGGAAGGACCTACGAGGTGATGGCCGCGGCGGACACGCTCCTCATCGCCTCCGGCACCGCCACCCTCGAGGCGGCCCTGCTCGGCACGCCGATGGTGCTCTGCTATCGCGTCTCCCGGACCACCGAGGTCATCGCCCGCCTGCTCACGCGGGTGGCGTGGATCGGGCTGCCGAACCTGGTGTCCGGCCGCCTGGTGGTGCCGGAACTGATCCAGGCACAGGTGACCGGGGAGCGCCTCGCGGCCGAGGCGACGCGGCTCCTCGACGACCCGGTGGCGGCCACCGCCCAGCGCGCGGCCCTCAAGGAGCTGCGGGCGCGGCTCGGCGAGCCCGGAGTCGGGCGGCGCGCCGCCCGCGCGGTGCTCGCCACCGCGCGAGCCGGCACGCAACCCGCCACGCAACGCGGATGAAGATCCCGGCGCCGCTCGCCCTCGGGCTCGGTCCCGCCCTCGGCGCGGTCGCGCTGCGCGCGCTCGCCCTGACGCTCCGCATCCGGCGCGAGGAAGCGGCGGTGGCGCCTCTCTGGGCCGCCCACGCGCCCATCATCTACGCGGTCTGGCACGGGCGCATTCTGCTCCTGCCCCGGCTCTACGGTCGCCGCGGCAGCCATGCCCTCGCGAGCCGCTCTCGCGACGGCGAGCTGGTCGCGCGCTGGATCGGCCGGTTCGGCCTCGTTCCGGTGCGCGGCTCTTCCACCCGGGGCGGCGGCGAGGCTCTCCGTCAGCTCGCGCGGGTGCTCCGGCAGGGGGGCGAGGTGGTGGTCGTCCCGGACGGCCCCACCGGCCCGCGCGAGGTCCTCAAGGTGGGCGTGATCGCGCTGGCGCGACTCTCCGGCGCCCCGATCGTGCCGACCGCGTTCGGCGCCTCGCGCGAGTGGCGCCTGCATTCCTGGGACGAGTTCCGGATCCCGAAGCCCTTCGCCCGCTGCGTGGTCCGCTTCGGCGAGCCGATCCGGATCCCCGCCGGCGCCGACCGCGCCGCCCTGGAGGCCGCGCGAAAGGACGTGGAGGCCGCGCTCCGCAGCCTCACCTGGCAGGTGGACGAGGAGGCCCGCGCCTGATGTACGCGCTCTACTCCGTCCTCCTCCGGCTGGGTCTGCTCGCGTACATGCCCGCGTTCCTGGCACGCCGTCGCCGCGCCGGATACGGCCACGACCTCGCGCAGCGGTTCGGGCGGCTCGGCGACGGCCTGCCCACCGAGCCGCGCTGCTGGGTGCACGCGGTCTCGGTGGGGGAGTCGGCCGCGGCGGTGCCGCTGGTCGAGGCCATCCACCGCCGCTGGCCGGAGCTCGGCATCGTGGTCAGCACGATCACCCCGACCGGCGCGCGGATCGTGGCGGACCGGCTCGCCGGCACCGCGGTGCACCGCTACTTTCCCCTCGATCTGCCCGGCCCGGTGCGCCGCGCCCTCGAGGCGGCGCGCCCCCGCTTCTTCATCGCGATCGAGACCGAGCTCTGGCCCAACTTCCTGCGGGCCCTCGCGCGCCGGCGCATCCCGTCGATGATCGCCAACGGCCGCATCTCGGACCGCTCCTTCCGCCGGTACCTCCGGGTGCGCTGGCTCATGCGGCGGGTGCTCGCCGACATCTCCGTGTTCGCGATGCAGAGCGAGGAGGACGCCCGCCGCATCGTCGCCCTGGGCGCGCCGCCGTCCCGCGTGGTGGTCACCGGCAATCTCAAGAGCGACCTCGTCCCCGAGGCGGAGCCGGCCGACGCGGCCTGGCGCGAGCGCCTGGGGCTCGACGCGACCGACCGGCTCTGGATCGCGGGCAGCACGCACCGGGGCGAGGAGGC
>DATGBR010000364.1:0-7789 GCA_035312605.1 Candidatus Methylomirabilota bacterium | reverse complement strand
GTCCGGATCCTCGGCTACTGGATCAGCCACGACTCGGGCCGCTTGATCAACCCGTTAATAGTCGAGGGCCAGCTCCAGGGCGCGGTCGCTCTCGGCATCGGCAGCGCGCTGCTCGAGGAGATCGCCTACGACGAGGCCGGCCAGCTCCTCGCCGGCAGCTACATGGACTACCTCTTGCCCACCGCCACCGACGTGCCGACCATGGTGATCGACCACCTCGAGACGCTCTCGCCCCTCAACCCGCTCGGGCTCAAGGGCGTGGGAGAGTCGGGCACGCTGCCGGTTCCCGCCGTCCTCGCCTCCGCGATCGAGGACGCGGTCGGGCCCCGGGGCGGTCGCGTCACGCGCATGCCGCTCGGGCCCGCGCGCCTGCTGGATCTGCTGCCGCCGACCCGGCTCGGGTCGGGCGAGAATCCCTAGCGCCGATCCACGTGCCGACCTTCAGGCGAGCAGGCCGGCCAGGATCCCGGTCAGGAAGACGCCGTCGAACGTACCCGCCCCGCCGATCGAGACCATCGGTGCGCCCATCTCCGCCACCCGCCCCAGGTTGAGCAGATCGGCGCCGATCAACGCCCCCATGGTGCCCGCGACGTAGGCGACGGGCGGCGCTCGACGGAAGGCGAGGATCAACGCCACGCCCGCGGCCAGCAGCGGCGGCAGCAGCATCGGCACCACGATCCCGACGCCAGGCACCACGCGGGCCAGCTGGTTCACCACCAGCGCGACGATCGCCGTCCCGATCAGCATGCGGACGCGCATGCGCGTCCGGAGGAAGAGATAGATCGAGAGCAGCGCGGGAATGAGCGCACCGCCCACGTTGACGGCCACGACCGTGGTGCCCCCGTGCACGACCTGCGGCACGACGTAGGGTCGGCCGAATCTCCAGACGGTCTCCGGCCTCGCGATCTGTCGGGCCGGCACCGCATAGAGCGGGATGTTCACGTGGCTCCCGAGCAGGGTCAGCACCAGGATCGTGAAGACGTAGCGGGGCGCGATACCGATCTTCCGGTAGGCGTAGGACAGGATCCGCAGCTCGACCAGCACCACGAAGACCACCAGGAGCAGCACGAGCAGCAGGAGCAGCACCGGGACCGCCACCGGGAGGAAGATCATGCGCCCGCAGCTTAGATCAACGAGGGTGTCGTGACAATGGTCGTGCCCGTCGACGAGCAGCTCACGCGCCTCTCAGGCGACGAGACGAGCTACTGCCTGTCTGGAGCTCGAACACATGGCGCGTGACACTGTTCTGGAGAGACCAAAGAAACCGCCCAGACGGAAAAACTTGGGGCGTTTGAATTCAGCGACTTGAGCGCATATCCGAGAGTGGCATCTGGCTTGCCCGCGAATCCTGGCGGAGCCACGATTGCATACCCGCCGAGCCTCGCGTCACAGGAGCCAAACCGATGCCCGGCCGCCGCGATGCGCCCGGCAGGGCCAGCCCGGCCGCTATTTGATCGTCAACGCCGATGACCTCGGCGCGGACGACGGGACCACCCGGGGAATCATCGCGGCCCACGAATGGGGCGTCGTGACCAGCGCGAGCCTCATGGTCGACATGCCGGGCGCTCGATCCGCGGTCAGGGTGGCCCGGGAGCATCCCCAGCTGGGCGTCGGTCTTCACGTGAGCTTCACGGCGGGCCGTCAGGTCCCCGATCTCGGCGACCTTCGAGCGGTGCGGCGGGAGCTCGAACGCCAGCTCGATCTGTTCACCGACATGACCGGGCAGGACCCGACGCACGTCGATTCGCATCACCATGTCCATCGGCGGGCCGAGCTTGCGCCGCTCTTCATCGAGCTTTGCCGGAATCGTCGCATCCCGCTGCGGGGCTTCTCCGGGATCGCCTACGTCGGCAACTTCTACGGGCAGTGGGAGCATGGGAAAACGGATCTGTGCCACATCAGTCCGGACTATCTGATCTCCCTCCTGAGGAGCATCGCTCCCGGCTTCTCGGAGCTCGCATGCCATCCCGGAGATCATGACGCCCGGTTCGATCCGGTCTACGACTGGCAGCGGCGGATCGAGCTCGAGTCCCTCACCGATGCCCGAGTGAGTGCGGCGGCGGCGCGAGAGGGGATCCGGCTCATCAGTTACCGAGAGTACGGAACCCTCGCCCCGGCCGCGCGCGCCAGCATCCCCAGCTACTCGCCGATCTGACGCCGATCCACCACCCGCCCGCAGCCGAAGCATCGAGGGCGGCTCGGCCTTCAAGCCCGAGCTCAGTCCAGGGCGGCCAGCTCCCGCGCCGCGTCCTCGGCGGCTCCCGCCATCCCGAGCCGCCCCGCCTCCGCGGCGCGCAGGAGGTCCCTCGACTCGCGGCTGCGGCCTACCGCCCGGAGCAGCATCCCCAGCCCGAGGCGGCCTGCCCGTTCGGCGACGTCGTCGTCCGACACGGTCGACTCGCCGGCCTACCGCCGGTCCACCACCCGCACCGCCTTCCCCAATGCGCGCGGCAGCTCTCCCTCTTTGAGCAGCGTGATCTCCGGGCTCAGGTTGAGGAACTGCCGCAGGTCGCTGCGCAGCCGTGGCAGGCCCATCTCCGCGAACCCGTCGCGCGCTTCGACGAGCAGCGCTAGCCGGTCGCTGCCGCCCGGGGCCCGGTCGAGCACGATCTGGTACTCGTGGCCCACGCCGGGCTGCTTGAGGAGCAGCGACTCGACCTGCCGTGGATAGAAGTTCACGCCGCGGAAGATCACCATGTCGTCGGTGCGCCCGTGCAGCCGGTCCAGGCGCAGGTGGGTGCGGCCGCACGCGCACGGCGCCCGGCTCACCACCCGCGTGAGGTCGTGGGTGCGGTAGCGGATCAGCGGCAGCCCCTCGCGGGTGAGCGTGCTCACCACCAGCTCGCCCTCCTCGCCGTCCGCGCGAGGACGGCCCGTCGCGGGATCCACCACCTCGCAGAAGTAGTGGTCCTCCCAGACGTGGATGCCCTCCCGCGCCGCGCAGTCGATGCCGAGCCCCGGGCCGCCGGTCTCCGTCATCCCGATGATGTCGAACGTGGTCAATGACAGCTCGCGCTCGATGAGCCGGCGCAGGTCGTCGGACCACATCTCGGAGCCCAGGATGGCCACCCGGAGCTTCAGCGACCCCAGGTCGAAGCGCTCCTCGCGCGCGACCTCGAGGATGCGCAGCGGGTAGGTCGAGATCGCGGCCAGCACGGTCGTCCCGAGGTCGCGCATGAGCTGGAGCTGCAGGGAGGTGCGCCCGGCGCCGATCGGCACCACCATCGCGCCGATCCGCTCCGCCCCGTAGTGGAAGCCGAAGCCGCCGGTGAAGAGGCCGAACGACGGGGTGATCTGGACCACGTCCCGCGCGCCGACGCCCGCCACCGTGTAGCAGCGCGCCATCACCGCGGCCCACTGCTCGACGTCGGCCCGCGTGAACGGGTTGACGACCGGGTTGCCCGTGGTGCCGGAGGACATGTGGACGCGCAGCACACGCTCGGGCGCGGCGCAGGCCAGGCCGAACGGATAGGCATCGCGCAGCTCGTCCTTGGTGAGGAACGGCAGGCGGGTCCAGTCGGCGGCCGAGCGGATGTCGCCGGGCTTCACGCTGCCGAGGCGCCGGCGCCACGCGGGGTTGGTCAGGGCGTGGCCGAGCGTGCGGCGCATCCCCTCGACCGTCTCCCGCTCCAGGGCCTCCCGGGGCCGCGCCTCGGCCTCCGGCTCCCACATCGCCGCGCCCATCACGTGGGTCGCGCGGCGGCCAGCGCGCGGAACACGCGCTCGGGCGTCATCGGCAGCTCGGTGAGCCGCACCCCCACCGCGTCCTTCACCGCGTTCGCCACCGCGGCGGCCACCGGGATGACGCCGGACTCGCCGAGGCCCTTGGCGCCGAAGGGGCCGGCCTGGTCGACGGTCTCGATCAGGTGGATCACGATCTCCGGCATGTCGGCGGCGCTCAGCAGCGCGTACTCCATGAACTGCGGGTTCAGCACCCGGCCTTCCTCGATCCGCAGCTCCTCCGAGAGCGCGTATCCGAGCCCCATGTGGATGCCGCCGTGGATCTGTCCCTCGGCGGCCAGCGGGTTGAGGGCGCGGCCCACGTCGTGGGCCGAGGCCACCGTCAGCACCCGCACCTGGCCGGTCGCCTCGCTCACCTCCACCAGCGCGGCCTGCGCCGCGAAGCCGTACGCGGCGGAGACGTTGCCGCGCAGGTCCTTCGACAGCATCTCGTTGGGCGGGTCGTAGAACGCCTCGGCCACCAGGGTTTGGCCGCTCTCGCGGAAGTGCCCGGCCCGCACCACGCGGTCGTACTCCATGCCGCGCTCCGGATGGCCCTTCACCCGGACGCGGCCGGCGGCCAGCTCCAGGTCGTCCGGGCGCTCGTCCATCACCGAGGCGGCCAGGGCGAGGAGCTTGGTCTTGAGCGTGCGCGCGGCCATCAGCGCCGCGTTGCCCGCGATGAACGTGGTGCGGCTCGCGTGCACCCCCACGTCCCACGGCTTGATGGACGTATCGCTGTTGACCACCTCGATCCGCCCGAGCGGCACGCCGAGCTCCTCGGCCACGATCATCGCCAGCACGGTCTCGGAGCCCTGCCCGATCTCGCTGGCCCCGGTGAGGAGCGAGACCTTCCCGAAGTCGTCGAGCTTGAGGATGGCGCCGCAGCCGTCGGAGCGATAGACCCGCGCGCCGCCGCCCACGTGGAACATGGCCGCGTAGCCGACGCCGCGTCGCCAGCCGGGACGCGGGGCCTCGCCCGCCGCCCGGCTCATCTCCCGTTCGACCGCGTCCAGGCACTCGGTCATGGCGCAGGAGGTGATGATGTTGCCTTGCGGGTTCACGTCGCCGGAGCGGGTGGCGTTGCGGCGGCGGATCTCGACCCGGTCGAGGCCGAGCCGCTCGGCCAGGTCGTCCATCTGGGCCTCGATCGCGAACGTGCTCTCGAGGTTGCCGTAGCCGCGCATGGATCCGGAGTATGGATTGTTGGTGTAGACGATGCTCGTGTCGAAGCGCACCGCGGGCACGCGGTAGAGCCCGGCCGTCGTCGAGAGCATCACGTAGGGCGTGGTCGAGCCCCAGGAGACGTAGGCCCCGTTGTCGATCACCACGCGGGCGTCGCGGGCCAGCAGCCGGCCGTCGCGATCCGCCGCGGTCCGGAGATGGATGACGCACGGCTCGCGGGTCGGGCTCGCGATGAACTCCTTGATGCGCTCGAAGGCGATCTTCACCGGCCGCCCGGCGCGGCGGGCCAGCAGCGCGGCGATGATGTCGATCGGGTAGAGATCGAGCCCGCGGCCGAAGTTGCCGCCGACCGGCGGCTGCATCACGCGGACCCGATCGCCGGTGATGCCGAGCGCCCCGGCGAGATCGCGCTGGTAGAGGAACGGCACCTGGGTCGTGCTCCACATGGTCAGCGCCGCGTCGGGGCTCTCCGGCGGGCTCCAGGACGCGATCGCCACCATCGTGCCCATGCACGCGGTGGTGACGTAGTTGAGGCGGTACTCGCCCTCCACCACCACGTGGGCCCGCGCGAAGGCCGACTCCACGTCGCCGTGGGCGAACTGGTAGCGGAGGTTGACCAGGTTGCCGCCGCGCTCCTCGTGGACGAGGGGGGCGCCCGGCCGCAGCGCCGACGCCGGGTCGAAGACCGCGGGCAGCTCCTCGTAGTCGACCCGGATGAGCCGCACCGCCTCCTGGGCGATCTCCTCGGTCAGCGCGGCCACCGCGGCGATCTCGTCGCGAATGCAGCGCACCTTGCCGCCGTCCGCCGCGCCGCCCTTGAGGGCCCAGTGGTCCTTGGCGAAGCCGAACGGGTGCTGCTCCACGCGGTCGGCGGTGATCACCGCGACCACCCCGGGCAGCGCCTCGGCCGCGCTCGTGTCGATGCACCGCACGCGCGCGTGCGGGTGGCGGGTGCGGAGAATCGCCCCGTGGGCCAGGCGCGGGAGGGTCAGGTCGTGGAGGAACTGCGTGTGGCCGGTGACCTTCTCGGCCCCGTCGCGCTTCGGGGTGTCCTTGCCGATGACGCTGAAGCTCACCGCCGACGCGCTCCGGAGGCTCGCGGCCGGCTAGCGCGCCGTGGCCATCCGCGTCACCTGCGCCGCCCGCCACTCGGCGCGGGACATGAATCCGGGGCGGTTGCGGCAGAGCGCCTCCGTCTCCCGCTCGATGGTCTCCACCGGCGCCTCGATGTCGAAGGGCTCGACCACCGGCTGCGGGGTGTGCCAGGGCGTGTCGACGAAGACCTCGAGCCGGTTGCCCTCCGGATCGGCGAAGTAGACCGACCACGCGTTGCCGTGGGTCACGACGCGGAACTGGTTGATGCCTCCCTCGCGCGCCCGCGCGTGCATGGCCTTGAGGTCGACGAGGCCCGGCACCTTGAACGACATCTGGTTCACCACGTTGAACTCGACCCCGGGCGGGCGGCCGGTGGCCAGCACGATCTGGTGGTGCTCGTCCGGGTCGCGCGAGAGGAAGACCAGATTCGACCCGCCGGGCACCTGGCCGCGGTCGCTCACGAGGAGCCCGAGCACGCGCGTGTAGAAGTCCTCCATCCGCGCGAGGTCGGTCACGTAGATCCCGAAGTGGCTGAACGAGACGGGTGGCGATGTCGTCATGGGGGCTGCCTCCGCGCGAGTGGTGTCCTGTCGCGGATGATAGCACGCCGAAACGCCGGTGAAGATCCGCGGCGGGTTCGGCCTATAATGAGCGCGACAAGGAGGAGCGCGGCATGGGCGCCACCCAGAGGTACGTCGTGATCGACCCCGCCACCGGCAAGATCGACCGCCGCATCTTCAGCGACCCGGCGGTCTACGACGACGAGATGGAGAGGATCTTCGGGCGCGCGTGGCTGATGATCGGGCACGAGAGCCTGGTGCCCGCGGCCGACGACTTCTTCCACACCTACATGGGCGAGGACCCGGTCATCCTGACCCGCGACGGCCAGGGGCGGCTCCACGCGCTGCTCAACATGTGCCGGCATCGCGGCAACCGGGTGGTGCGCTGCGACGACGGCAGCGCCAACCGCTTCATGTGCACCTACCACGGGTGGACCTACAAGAACGACGGCTCGCTCGACCACGTCCCGGGCAAGGCCGAGGCCTACTACGACGCGCTCGACCGGGACTCCCTCGGCCTCGTCCAGGCCCGCGTAGAGACCTACGCCGGGATCGTGTTCGCGACCTGGGCCAAGGACGCCCCGAGCCTCGAGGCCTACCTGGGCGACGCGCGCTGGTACCTCGACACCGTGTTCAACCGGCGCGACGGCGGCATGCAGGCCCTCGGCCCGATGAAGTGGCTCGAGCCGGTCAACTGGAAGACCATGGTGGACAACTGCTCGGACAACTACCACGTGCCGACCACTCACCTCTCCAGCGCCCGCGTGCAGACCAAGTTCCTCGGGCGCCCCCGGCTCTCGCACAAGGACCAGTTCGAGAGCCCGAACAAGCACGCCTTCGTCAACGGCCACTCGATCACCTTCCGCGACGCGGACGATAACGTCCCCCGCTACGTGCACGGCGTCTCGAGCGAGATCGCCCAGATGTTCCAGGACTACCACGACGCCACGATGCCCGAGGTCGAGCGGCGGCTCGGCACGCTCCGCGCGCGCCGCGTGCAACTCGGCAACCACAGCATCTTCCCGAACGGCGTCCTCGGCTTCCGCCTGGCCCTGCCCCGCGGCCCGCTCCAGACCGAGTTCTGGCACTTCGTCCTCGTGGACCGCGCCGCGCCCGAGGCCATCAAGCGGGCGATCCGCATCGGCAGCCAGGCCAACAACGGCGCCGCGGGCATGTTCGAGCAGGACGACGTGGACAACTGGCGCCAGGTGACGGCCGCGAGCGCGAGC
>DATGBR010000363.1:0-9042 GCA_035312605.1 Candidatus Methylomirabilota bacterium | reverse complement strand
CAGCGGCTGCATGAGGGTCTCGGGCACGAAGCGGCCGCCGAAGCGACCGAAGTGCCCGCCCGCGTCCGGCAGTGCGGCGGGCCGCACGCGGGTCCCGCTCACGGCTGCTCCGCCGCCGCGCGCGCCTCGGTCACGAACCGTCGGACGCGGACCGGATCCTTGCGGCCCGGACGGGCCTCCACCCCGGAGTTGACGTCCACTCCGTAGGGTCGGACGCGCCGGACCGCGAGGCTCACGTTGTCCGGGGTGAGCCCGGCGGAGAGCAGCACCGGGTGCCGGCGCGCCGCGGCGGCGGCCACGTCCCAGGGAATCGGCGGCCGGGACTCGCCCTCGCTCCACCGCGACGGCGAGTCGAGCAGGAACGCGGCGACGCGGTAGTCGGCCATCCGGGCCAGGTCCGCGGAGCCGGCGACCTTGAGGGTCTTGATCACCGGCAGGTGGTGCTCGAGGAGATCCTCGGGCGCCTCGTCGCCGTGGAACTGCAGCGCGCCGAGCCGGCACTCCTCGGCCACCGCCTTCACCTGCGCGGGCGCGTGGTCCCAGAAGACGCCCACCGGCGTCACGAACGGCGGCAGCGCGGCGATGATGCGGGCGGCCGTCTCCGCGGTCACGCAGCGGGGCGTGTCCGGGACGAAGATGAACCCGAGGGCGTCGGCCCCCGCCTCCGCGCAGAGCCGGGCGTCGTCGAGATTGGTGATGCCGCAGATCTTGATCCTCATCGGAGCGACAGCTCGCGCACCTTCGCAGCCACGTCGTCCGCCCGCAGGAGCGTCTCGCCCACCAGCACCGCGTGGGCTCCGGCCGCCGCCACCTGCGCCACGTCGGCTCCGGTGCGGAGCCCGCTCTCGCTCACCGCGATGGGCCCGGGCGGGATCTGCGGCAGGAGGGCGAGCGACGGGGCGAGGGTCGTGGTCAGAGTCTGCAGATCGCGATTGTTGACCCCGATCACCGGAGCGCCCAGCCGCAGCGCGCGATCCAGCTCGCCCGCGGTGTGCACCTCCACGAGGGTGGCGAGCCCGGCGCCCTTGGCCGCCGCGAGCAGGTCGCGCAGCACCGCGTCCTCGAGCGCGGCCACGATCAGCAGCACCGCGTCCGCGCCCGCCTCGCGGGCCTCCCAGAGCTGGTACTCGTCGACGATGAACTCCTTGCGGAGCACCGGCACCGGGACCGCGCGGCGCACCTGCACCAGGTCGTCGAGGCTCCCGTGGAAGTAGCGCGCGTCGGTCAGCACCGAGACCGCGGCGGCGCCCGCGGCGGCGTAGGTCGCGGCCTGGGCGATCGGGTCGAGATCGGCGCGGAAGAGGCCCTGGGAGGGCGAGGCGCGCTTGACCTCGGCGATCAGGCGAACTCGCGCGCCGGGCCCAGGCCGGAGGGCCGCCTCGAAGTCGCGGGCGGACGCGAGGCCGCGGCAGGCTCCCACCACCGTCGCCATCGGCCGCCGGGCCTTGAGCTCGGCCACCTCGGCGCGCTTGTGGGCGACGATCTCATCCAGGACGCCCATTCGGCTAGTAGTCGCCGCGCAGCCCGGGATTCCGCCCCGCCGTGATGTCGATGCGTGCCATCTGCTCCATCACGTACTCGCGCAGGGTGCGCGGGGGCGGCAGGTCGCGCACGAGCCGGCCGCCCGCGATCAGCGGCTTGAGCAGCGCCTCCGCGGCCCGGCCGTCGGGCCCGACCGGCGCGGGGGCGCCGGCGGGGAGGACGGTGTTCTGGACGGTGCCCGGGAAGCGCCACACCTGCTTGGCCCCCGAGCGCTTGCCGCGCTTGGCCATCGGCACGCCCTCGATCTCCATGATGTCGAGCGCGAACGAGAGCACCGGGGCGTTCGCGATGGAGGTGCCGACCCCATAGCCGTCCACGAGTGAGTTCAGCTTGAGGATCTCGTACTCGTCGATCCCGCCGGAGGCCAGGATCTTCACGTAGTCGAAGCCGCGCAGATCGAGCTCCCAGCGGACCTCCTCGAGGATCTTGAAGAAGTCGCCGCGGCGCGACGAGGGCGTGTCGAGGCGCACCGCGTAGAGCTCTCGACCGAGCGCTTCCGCCACCCGGATCGCCTCGAACTTCTCGTCCTGCAGGGTGTCGATGAGGGCCACCCGGCGCACCTTGGCGTCGATCACCTCGTGGAAGGCGCGGAGCGCCTCCACCGTGTCGCCGAAGAGGAGGACCAGGGCGTGCGGGATGGTGCCGGTGGGATCGGCGTCGATCAGCTCGGCCGACTTGGTGACCGCCACCCCGTCGCAGCCACCGACGAAGGCGTTGCGCTCGATCATGGGCGCGAGCGCCGGGTGCATGCGCCGCGCGCCGAAGGAGATGACCTGGCGCGGGCCGGCGGCGCGCTTGCACCGGGCCGCCTTGGTGGCGATGCCGGAGGCCTGGCAGAGGAAGCCGAGCAGCGCGGTCTCGTACTTCGCCCACTCGGGGTAGATGCCCTCGATGAGGAGCACCGTGTCCTCGGGGCCGAAGAGCGTGCCCTCGTCCATGGCCCAGACGTTGACCGGCAGGCCCTCGAGCAGACCCGAGGCCTCCTCGATGCCGGCCAGGACCCCGAACGTCCAGTCGGGCTGCGGGAAGCTCTTCAGCCGGATCTCGGCCTTGACGTGCTTGTTGAGACCCTTGGCGCGAAGGATCTCGACGGTGCGATCGAAGTAGACGTCCGAGACCTCACCGGCCTTGATCTCGGGCTCGGAGGCCGTGTGGAAGGTGCGCTTGGGCTGGCTCTTCATATAGGTGCCGACACCTCCCGGCCCTGAAATAAAGTGCACGGATTGTCCCAGAATCCCCGGGGGAAGTCAATCAATGGCCGCGGGATGACGAGGGGCAAAGTAGCGCCCCACAAGACATATCTGCCTCGCCCCTACAGCTTCAGGCTCCTCAGGTACTCGCGGAAGGCGTCGGAGAGGTCCGGCCGGGCCAGGGCGAACTCGACGGTCGCCTTGAGGAAGCCCAGCTTCTCGCCGGTGTCGTGGCGCTTGCCCTCGAACTCCACCGCGTAGATCGGCCGCCGCCCGCGGAGCACGCGGAGCCCATTGGTGAGCTGGATCTCTCCTCGCGAATCCGGCGCGGTCTCCTTCAGGATGCCGAAGAGATCCGGGGTGAGCACGTAGCGCCCGATGATGGCCAGGTCCGACGGGGCGTCGCGGGGGTCCGGCTTCTCGACCAGGTCCTGCACCTCGTAGACATTGGCGCCCAGGCCGCGCGCCGCGATGACCCCGTAGCGGCCGATCTCCTCGCGCGGCATCCGCATCACGGCCAGGACCGGCCCGCCGTGACGCTCGAACACGTCGATGAGCTGCCGCATGCACGGTACCCGCGACACGATGATGTCGTCGCCCAGGAACACCCCGAACGGCTCGTCGCCCACCAGCGGCTTGGCGCAGAGGATCGCGTGCCCGAGGCCGAGCGGCTCCTTCTGCCGGACGTAGGAGACGGAGGCCAGCTCGGAGATCGTCTTGATCTGCGCGAGCTCTTCGACCTTGCCGCGATCCTGCAGGTAGTACTCGAGCTCGAACGCCGCGTCGAAGTGGTCCTCGATCGCCCGCTTGTTCCGCCCGGTGACCAGGATGATCTCCTCGAGACCAGACGCCACCGCCTCCTCCACCACGTACTGGATGGTGGGCTTGTCCACCAGCGGCAGCATCTCCTTGGGCTGGGCCTTGGTGGCGGGCAGGAAGCGAGTGCCGAGACCGGCGGCAGGGAACACGGCCTTGCGGACTTTCATCGAGCCTGACAATACACGAGGGGAATCGGAAATGAAACCGGGTCAGGCCGGCGCCGTATCGTCCGGCGTGCGCACCTGGATGCCGAGCTTCTTGATCCGGTACCAGAGGCTGCGCTCCGAGACCCCGAGGATCTTCGCCGCGCGCGCCTGCACGCCCTGGGTCTGCTGGAGCGCGTCCAGGATCATGCGCCGCTCCCACTCCTCGAGCGCCTCGTCGAGCGAGCCCGACAGCACCGGACCGGCTAGGGTGGCGGGCCGTGCCTGGGCCGCGCGCTGGATCGCGGGCGGGAGGTGATCGGGACGAATCACCCCGTCGGAGAGCACCATGGCCCCCTCGAGCACGTGCTGGAGCTCGCGCACGTTGCCGGGCCACGGATAGGTCCAGAGGCAGCGCAGAGCCTCGG
The DNA here is from genome assembly GCA_035312605.1 of Candidatus Methylomirabilota bacterium. GTDB lineage: Bacteria > Methylomirabilota > Methylomirabilia > Rokubacteriales > CSP1-6 > CAMLFJ01. The sequence goes on along the minus strand of DATGBR010000363.1, from coordinate 4,920 downwards.
GCGAGAGCACCGCGGGCTGGCGGGCGAGGCGCTGGGCCGCCCGCTCCAGCAGGTGGGTGGCCAGCAGCGGCAGGTCGTCGACGCGCTCCCGCAGGGGCGGGAGCACGATCCCCACGCCCTGGAGCCGGTAGAACAGGTCCTGCCGGAACGTGCCCTGGGCCACCGCCGCATCGAGGTCGCGGTGGGTGGCCGCGATCACCCGCACGTCGGCGGTCATGGTGCGCGTGCCGCCCACCCGCTCGAACTCGCGCTCCTGGAGGACGCGCAGGATCTTGGCCTGCATGGACAGCGGCATGTCGCCGATCTCGTCCAGGAAGAGGGTGCCCTCCTTGGCCAGCTCGAAGCGGCCGGGACGGGCCCGCACCGCGCCGGTGAAGGCGCCCCGCTCGTGGCCGAACAGCTCCGACTCGAGGAGGCCCTCCGGGATCGCCGCGCAGTTCACCGGCACGAAGGGCCCGTCCTTGCGGACGCTCAGCCGGTGGATCGCGCGGGCCAGCACCTCCTTGCCGGTGCCGCTCTCGCCCTGGACGAGGACGGTCAGGTCGGTGGGCGCCGCGCGGTGCGCCATGTCCACCACCCGCTTGAGCGCCTCGCTCTGGCCGATGAGCCCCTCGAGCCCGCTCGGCTGGCTGTCGCGCAGCGCCTTGACCTGCTTCTGCAGACGCCGGCGGTCGAGCGCGCGCGCGACCACCACCTGGAATTCGTCCATCTTGAGCGGCTTGGTGAAGAAGTCGTAGGCCCCGCGCGTGATGGCGTCCATCGCGGTCTGCCGCGTTCCGTGGGCGGTCATCACGATGATGGGCGTGTCCGGCGCCAGCTCGCGGCAGCGCGGGATGGCGTCGAGCCCGTCCATGTCGGGCAGGCGCACGTCGAGGAGAATCAGGTCGTAGGGAGTGGCCTTGAGCCCGTCGAGCAGGCCGCCCGCGGTGGGCGCGACGTCGACGTCGTAGCGCTGGCGCCGCAGGGCCTCGCGGAGGACGAAGGCGAGATCCTCGTCATCCTCCGCGATGATGATGCGCTCGCTCATGCCCCCCGCCGGGTCAGAACAGGCGGCGCATGCCGAGCTGCGGGTCGAAGCTCCGGCCGAGCCACATCGGCACCGGCAGGGCGGTGTCCCAGCCGCCCATGGTCAGCGGCCAGGTGCGATAGGTCCACCCGAGGTTGACCCGGACGAGGCCGCCCTCAGCGGTCACCTTGAGGGACGCGGGGTCGAGCAGCACCCCCTGGCGACGGGCGCCGGCCAGCACCCCGGCCCGGAGATCGGCGAGGAAATCGGAGGAGAACAGCTCGCCCGGGTTGCGCTGGCGCTGCTTGTCGGAGGCGTCCCGGAACGCCTGCTCGGCGATGTCGTTGGTCTGGAAGTAGGACGAGAACGCCTGCATGCCGTTGTAGCCGACCCAGATGAACATGGCGACCCAGAACGCGGCGAGCAGGATCGAACGAACCCGCATGACACGAGTGTAGACGTTTCCCCGCGGCGGCGGCAACTTCCGTTGTGCTACGCTTGACGTCGGTGCGATCCCTCACCGCCTCCTGGCGCGTGCTCCTCGCCGGAAGCCTGGCCGGCCTGGCCGTGATGGTGCTGGCCACCGTCAACCCCCTGCGCTTCTTCGAGATCGCCGAGCTGAAGGCCCTGGACGCCCAGTTCACGATCCGCGGCCCGAAGACCCCCGCGTCGCCCATCGTGGTCGTCACCATCGACGAGGACGATTTCGACGGGCTGAACCTCGCCTGGCCCTGGCCCCGCGCGGTGCACGCCAAGTTCCTCGACCTGGTCGGGCGCGGGAACCCGGCCGCGATCGGCCTGGATATCCTGTTCACCGAGCCCTCGCTGCACGGCCCGTCCGACGATGTCGCGCTCGGGGCCGCGGTCGATCGAATCCGGGATCGCATCGTCCTGGCCGCCGCGCTCACCACCGTCGGCGACGCCTCCTTCGTGAAGCAGGCCCTGAACCCGCCGATCCCGGAGATCCGCGGCAAGGCCGCCTTCGGCTCGGCCGACTACGATTCGGACGTGGACGCGTTCGTCCGCCGAGCCACCCTCCGCCGCGATTTCCAGGACCGCGACTGGCTCGGCTTCGACATGCTGATCTACCGCCTCGCCGAGAAGGCCGGGCTGACCCGGGCCCCCGCCCCCTCGGGGCACGAGCTCCTCGTCAACTATCGCGGCGGCCCCGGCACGTTCCCGATGGTGGCCTACCATCGCGTGCTGACCGGCGAGGTCCCGCCCGAGGTTTTCGCGGGGAAGATCGTCCTGGTGGGCGCGACCACGCCCACGCTGCACGATATCTTCCCCACCCCGTTCGCCTCTCAGTCCGGGATGCCGGGCGTGGAGATCCACGCCCATACCCTGGAGACCCTGCTGCAGGGCATTCCCCTGCGCCGGGTCTCGCCGCTGCTCGTGCCGGTGGTGGCGGTGCTCGCGGCCGCGGGCGCCGCGTGGACCGCCACCGCGCTGCGTCCCCTGCCCGCCTTCGGGATCGTGGCCGCCGCGATAGGCGGCTACCTCGCGGCCAGCCACGCCGCCTTCCTGTGGGCCCGCTACTGGGTCGAGGTGGTGCCGGTGCCGCTGGCGCTGCTCGTCACCTACGCGGGCACGGTGGCCAAGAACTTCACCCAGGAGCAGCGGCAGAAGCGCCGCCTCTCGCGCTTCTTCTCGCCGGACGTGGTGGCCGAGATCATCCGGCACAAGGACGACAGCAAGCTGGCCGCCACCCGGCGTCGCGTGACCGTGCTCTTCTCCGACATCCGCGGCTTCACGTCCATGTCGGAGAAGATGCAACCGGAAGAGGTCGTCACCTTCCTGCGCGAGTACCTGACCGTGATGACCGCGGCGGTCTTCAAGCACGGGGGCACCGTCGACAAGTACATCGGCGACGCGATCATGGCGCTCTACAACGTGCCCCTCGAGGCGCCCGATCACGCGCTCCGCGCGGTGCGGACCGCGCTCGAGTTCCAGGAGCGGGTGCGGCCCCTCGGCGAGCGCTTCGCGGCCCGGCACGGCGGCCATCTCGCCTGCGGGGTGGGCATCCATACCGGGGACGCGGTGGTGGGAACGATCGGCTCCGAGCAGCGCCTCGAGTACACCGCGATCGGCGACACGATCAACCTGGGCTCCCGGCTCGAGGGCGTCACCAAGGAATTCAGCGTGCCGATCATCATCAGCGAGGCCACCTACGCCGAGATCCGCGAGTACTTCGCGGTTCGCGACCTGGGCGAGGTCACCATCAAGGGCAAGGCGATCCCGGTGAAGATCTACGCGGTGCTGGGCGAGATCGGCCAGGCGCCCGGCGACGCCCGCGGCAAGCCCGCGGGCTTCAACTCGCGGACCGCTCCGCGCCGCCCCCAGGAGGGGCGCGTCTCCATCTCCGACGGCGAGCTCACCGTGGTCGCGGAGGCGAGCGACCTCTCGCGGACCGGCATCGCCCTGCGCGCGGTGCCCCGGCGGCTCGAGCCGGGCGAGATCGTGAAGCTCCAGATGGAGCTCGAGCCGGGCGCGCCACCGGTGACCGTCGACCGCGCCGAGGTCATGTGGTCCCGCAAGGACACCGCCGGCCTCCGCTTCGTCGACCTCTCCCCCGCCGCCCGCGCCGCCCTCGACACCCTCACCTCAAAGCCCTAACCCCCCGGCCCTTGGCGGCAAGTGCCGAGGCTCGGAAATCATCGGGCTTCGAATCACACAAATCGAAGCCTCGCGCGATGGGGGTGGGGGTGGCCGGGCTCCCGCCCGGGAACCGTGGCTTCTGCGGGATGGCGAAGCGTAGGCCGGTCTGTCTCGTGGCTCGTACGAGACGGCGCAACGGGATGCGACGCAGCGTGTTCCCGGGCGGGAGCCCGGCCACCCCCACCCCCGTCGCGCGAGGAACTACCCGCGCGTCACGGAAAGCTGGATATTGATCGCCTGCTCGAGGTAGTCCAGGTTGAACGGCTTCGGCACGTAGTCGGCGGCGCCCAGCTGCAGCAGGTGCGAGGTCGTCTCGACGTCCTCGTTCACGGTGACCATGATCACCGGGAGGGTGGGCGAGCGCACCGCCAGCTCCCGGAGCGTCTCGGCTCCATCCATCTCCGGCATGTGCATGTCGAGCAGCACGAGGTCGGGCGTGAAGGTGTCGAGCGCGGCGAGGCCGAGGCGCCCGTTCTCGGCCAGCCGGACGTCGTAGCCCTTGCTGGTGAGAAAGTGCTCCATGAGCTTGCGCACCTCGGGCTCGTCGTCGACCACGAGGATCTTCTTGGCGGGCATGGTCGATAGTACCCTTGCCCCGCTTTCTCGGTCAAACTGTGCGGCGGGCTTAGCGGATCTGGATCACCTCGTTCGGGACGCCCAGACGCGCGACCTCCCGGCTCGCGTCGTCGGCCTCGGCCCGCGAGGCGAAGTTGCCGTGGCGCAGGCTCACCTGGCCCGCGCGGGTCGGCTCGGTGGAGACGCGGGCATCGTAGCCCGCGCCGCGCAGCTTCTCGGCCAGCTGCACCGCGGTACGCAGCGGCGTGGGCGTGCCGACTCGCACGGTCACCCCGGCGCGGCCCACCAGGAGCACGCTCTGGGCGTAGCCGTCCTTCTGGAGCCTCTCGACCGTCGCCTGCCCCTCCTCCGGGTCCTTGAGGGACGCGATGAGAACCGCGAAGAGCTTGGCGGGCACCTGCTGCCGGAAGCGCACCGTGGAGAAGCCGGCCTGGTTCAGCTTGGCCTCCACTCGCTCGGCGTCCTCCGAGACCGCGAAGGTGCCGAGGGCCAGGGCGTAGCGCACCGGGGCGGGCGTCGGCGGGCCCGGGGCCGCGGGCGCCGGCGCGGCCGCCTCGCGAGGCTCCGCGCGAGTGGGGGACGCGGGCGGAGCCGCGGCCGGGGGCGAAGCCGGGGCGGGAGGCGTGGCCGACGGAGAGGAGGCCGAGGCCACCGGCGGCGTTGCGGGTGGCTCCGGGCTA
>DATGBR010000362.1:0-44551 GCA_035312605.1 Candidatus Methylomirabilota bacterium | reverse complement strand
CCGACCGTGACGGTGGTGGGCGTGCAGGCCGGCTACCTGCTGGGCGGCGCGATCCTCACCGAGACCGTGTTCGCGTGGCCGGGGGTGGGAACCCTGATGATCCAGGGCATCCTCGCGCGCGACTTCCCGCTCGTGCAGGGCTGCGTGCTGGTGATCGCGCTCGGCTTCGTGCTCTTCAACCTGGCCGTCGATCTGCTCTACGCCTTTCTGGACCCCCGCATTCGCTACGAGTGAGCTCCCACGAATGAGGCCGCCTCGCGTGCTGCGCCGTATCCCGCGCAACCAGCTCGCCCTCGCCGCGGGCTTGGTCATGGCCGCGGCGGTGCTCGCCGCGCTGCTCGCGCCCTACCTGCCGCTGCTGGATCCCGACGCGGTCGACACCCCCAACCGGCTGCGCCCGCCCGGCAGCCCCGGCCACCTGCTCGGTACCGACGAGTTCGGGCGCGACATGCTGGCCCGCCTGGTGTGGGGCGGCCGGATCTCGCTGCTGGCCGGGTTCGCCACCGCGAGCGTCTCGATGCTGGTCGGCGGGCTCCTCGGGGTGCACGCCGGCTACTGGGGCGGGCGGGTGGACACGGTGGTGATGCGCCTGACCGACATCCTGATGGCGTTCCCCTATATCCTGCTCGCCATCGCCATCGTGGCCGGCCTCGGCCCCGGCCTCGCGAACGCGATGGTGGCGATCGCGATCGTGGGCTTTCCCCTCTACACGCGCCTGGCGCGGGGCCTGGTCCTCTCCCTGCGGGAGCGTGAGTTCGTGGAGGCGGCGCGCGCCCTCGGCAGCAGCGACCGGTCGATCCTGCGCCGCCACCTGCTGCCCCACCTGCTGGCGCCGGTGGTGGTGGCCTGGAGCCTCGACGTCGGGGCCAAGATCCTCGCCACCGCCGGGCTCAGCTTCCTCGGCCTGGGCACCCAGCCGCCCACCGCGGACTGGGGCAGCATGCTGGCCACCGCGCGCACCTTCGTGATCCTGCGCCCGCACGTGGCGCTGCTGCCGGGGCTGGCGATCTTCGTGGTGGTGCTGTCGCTCAATATCCTCGGCGACGCGCTGCAGGACTTCCTGGATCCGCGGCTCCGGCACGGCTGACCCGCCGCCGCCGCCCGCGGAGGGGGAGGACGGCTAGAAGGACGCGACCTTCAAGAGGACCAGCCCGAAGGCCCCGCGCGTCGAGCTGTCGGGGTAGATCCCGTCCACGTAGCGATCGTAGCCGGCCTGGACCGCGACGCTCGCCTGCCCCCCGAGGATCTTGCCGAGCCCGTACGCCAGGCCCCCGCTCACGCTCATGGTGCGCCCGTCCACGGTGCGGTCCGTGCTCTGGGACGTGGTGTAGGCTCCGAGCGTCCATAGGCTGAACCGGCTCGCGGGCGGCGTGTAGGTGAGCAGCAGCGAGGCCGAGCCGAACTGGTAGCGGGTGGACGACCACTCGTACCGGTCGACCCCGCTGCTGAGCGAGGGCGTGACGGACAGCACGTTGACCGGACGCAGGGTGAGGCTCAGGTCGTGGTAGAGCGAGTTCATGTCGCGATCGGATCGGCCGGGCTCTCGACTGTAGCTGTAGGTGGAGGTCCCCGAGAGATCGAACCACCGCGCCCCGTAGTACGCCGACCCGGCCACGCTGTCGAAGGTCTGGCGCTCGATCGTGCGGGTGCGGCCATCGCCGGTGAGCCAGCTGCGCTCGGAGTCGCCGGTGGCGTAGGTGAGGCCGAAGATCGGCCAGGCGCGCGGGGCGAGCTGCGCGCTCACCGCGGTCTGGATCTTGGTGGTCCGGGGCAGCGCGGGATCCCGGTCCACGTTGTCGGAGAGATCTGACTGCGACAGCTTGAGCCGAAGGAGACCCAGGGTCTGGGCCAGCCAGACCTCGGTGCCCTCCCGGTCCTTCTGGGAGGCCGGCCCGGTCACGACCCGCTCCAGTCGCTTGCCGACCGAGCGGTACTCCGCGCCGCCCTCGAGCCCGAGGCCGGCGAGCTCGCCCTTGAAGCCGAGCGACACCGGCTCCTCCGGATCGTCCAGGCCGAGGCCGAAGGCCGCGCCCGGCGCGGTGGCCGGCCCGAAGCCGAGACTGCCGTCGGGCCGGGAGCTCGACAGGCTCGGGAGATAAGCCACGGCTCCGTACGCGGTCACCTTCATGTCTTGCGGCCGGTTGGCGGCCGCGGCGCCGAAGCTCATCAGGTGCCAGCGATCGCCCCGCCCGAGGAGCGCGCGCAGGTCGGTCGAGTCCTCGCCGGAGGCCCGGAGCGTAAGGGGATCCGGATTGATCGGGGCGCCGGGGCCCTCGCGCAGCAGCACCGCGCCCAGGTCGCTGAGGCCGCTGCTGCCCATGGCGTCATCACGGGAGGTGTCGTCGAGCGGCCGGCCGAGCCGGGAGGCGATCAGCCAGGACGGTAGATCCGGAGGGCGCTCCGCGACACCGGGATCGACCGGCCAGGGCTCGCCCCCGTGCGCGATGCCGACCGGCAGCGCCAGGGAGAGGAGCAAGGTTGCAAGAACGATCAGCGGGCGGGTCATGATCATGCGGGCCGTGCGTTGTTCCAAGATCGAGTCTACGGTTCGACGAATTTATCGCCAAGCTTTCCGAGGGCGTCGCTGCGCACTGCGTAACGTTCGTGTAATCATCGCGACAACTCAGGCGGCAATCTCCGGAGTCGCGGTCCTAGCTTGGACGGCTGTGCCGATCAACTTTATTCGCCTCTCGACCGGCGAGCTGATCGCCCCCACCACCGCGGAGAAGAACAATCCGCGCGTCGACGTCATCTGGGGCGCGCCCGGCGACGACCCTCGGGCGGCGAGCAGCACCGGTCGGCGGTGGCGCGCGGCGATAACGGTCGAGCCCCGCTCCGAGGTGGACGGGGCGTCGCTCCTGGCCGTCTCCTACGACCCCCTCCGCCACGGCCTCTTCGAGAGCGGCGGGCGGGTGCAGGTCAGCTGCGCGCCCGCGTCGCTCCGGCTCCTCGGAGCGGCTTAGTCTCGCGGCCCCGGACGGACGCCCTTGACTTCGAGCCGTCCCTGCGTTATCGCTGTCGGACCCTCTGCCACGCGGACCCCTCGGAGGCACATGGACGAGCACAGGCTGCGCGAGCTGATCGTGGGTGTGAAGGATGGCCGCCTCACCCGGCGGAGCTTCGTGCAGGCGGTGGCCGCGGTCGGGCTCGGCGCCCCGATGGCGCGGTCCCTCCTGGGCGCGGCGGGAGTCGCGACCGCCCAGCCACGCGAGGCAGAGTTCACGCCGACCCGGCGCGGCGGCGGCGGCACCCTCCGGATCCTGATGTGGGACGCCCCCACCCTGCTGCACCCGCACTTCGGCCGGGGCCTGCGCGACTTCACGGTCCAGCGCATCTTCTACGAGCCGCTCGCCGCCGCCGCGCCCGACGGCACCCTGGTGCCGGTGCTGGCCGAGGACATCCCGAGCCGCAAGGCCAATACGCTCGCCAAGGACGGCCAGTGGGTGACCTGGCGGCTCAAGCGCAACGTGGTGTGGCACGACGGCGCCCCGTTCACCGCGGACGACGTCATCTTCAACTGGGAGTTTGCCCTCGACCCGGCGACCGCGGCGGGCTCCCGCGCCTCCTACGAGGAAATCACCCGGATCGAGCGGCTCGACCAGTACACGATCAAGGTGATCTTCAAGAAGCCGCAGCCCTACTGGGCCTCCGCGTTCACCGGCGGGGGCCTGCTGCCGCGTCACATCTTCCAGCCGGTCAAGGGCACCGGCGCGCGCGAGGCGATCGGCATGATCCCCGCGGTCGGCACCGGGCCCTATCGGCTCACCGAGTTCCGGCCCGGCGACCTGATCCGGGCCGAGCTCCACAAGGGCTACCACGTCGCGAATCGCCCGTTCTTCGACCGGCTCGACATCAAGTGCGGCGGCGACGCGGTGGGCGCGGCGCGCGCGGTGCTGCAGACCGGCGAGTACGACTTCGCGTACTACGTGCTGATCGAGGAGGAGGTGCTCCGGCGGATCGAGCAGGGCGGCAAGGGCCGGGTCATGACGATCCCGAGCAGCGCGGTGAGCTTCATCCAGTGCAACCAGACCGATCCGTGGCGCGAGGTCGACGGCGAGTGGTCGAGCCTCAAGGCGCCGCACCCGGTGCTGACCGAGCAGCCGGTGCGCAGCGCGCTGAGCCTGACGGTGGACCGCACCTCGATCCAGGAGCACCTCGTCGGCCGCACGGGGCAGATCACCGCCAACTTCCTCAACGCGCCGGACCGCTTCCGCTCCCACAACAGCACCTGGGAGTTCAACATCGAGAAGGCCAACGACGTGCTGGAGCAGGCCGGCTACCTCCGCGGCCCCGACGGGGTGCGAGCCAAGGACACCCGGCGCCTGCGCCTCCTGTTTCAGGCCGCGGCCAACTCCACGGTGCAGAAGATCCAGACCGTGATCAAGCAGGGAGCGGCCCGCGCCGGGATCGAGATGGAGGTGAAGGCCATCCCGGCCTCCGTGTTCTTCGCGTCCGACGTGAGCAACGTGGACACCAACGTCCGCTTCCACGCCGATCTCCAGACCTACACCGTGTTCACCGGCCTCGATCCCCAGCTCTTCATGGCCCAGTTCGCCTCCTGGGAGATCCCGACGAAGGAGAACGGGTGGAACGGCCGCAACATCGCCCGCTGGCGCAGCGCGGACTTCGATCGGCTGTGGCGCAAGGCGGAGAACGAGATGGACCCCGTCAAGCGGGCCGCGCTCTTCATCAAGATGAACGACATGGTGGTGCAGAGCGCGGTGGTGATCCCGGTCACGTGGCGCAACGTGCTCCACGCCGCCGCCAACAGCCTGGCCGGGATCGAGCCCAACTCGTGGGACTCGATCTTCGGCCGGATCGCGTACTGGTACCGGCTCGGGTAGCCCCGAACCACCCCTCACCCTGCCCTCTCCCCTGAGGGGAGAGGGGGAAGTGGTTAGAGGTCCTTGACGTCGATGGTCTGGCCGGTGCTGGCGCTGCGCGTGACCGCGTCCGTGAACTCCATGTAGCGCACCCCATCCTCGAACGACGTGCGCGCGATCTTCTCGCGGCCCCGGATGGCGTTGACGAACTCCTCCTCCACCCGCCACCCGATGCGGGTCTTGGGCGGCACCGGGATCTCGCGCAGGGCGGACTCGCCGCGACGGCCGCCGGTGAGCCGGAGCGCGTCGGCCTCGAGTCGCAGGGTGCCCTCGCGGCCGAAGATCCAGGCCTCGGAGGCCGGGGCCAGCCCGGTCACCGAGCTGAGCCGCAGGTGACCGACCGCCCCGCCGCGGAGCTGGGCCAGGATGTCCACGTGGTCGGGCACCCGCACGTCGTGCGGAGCGCCGGTGCCGTCCCCGCGCCGGGGCACCGCGACCTTGCTCATCGCGGTCACCCGCTGGGCGGGGCCGAGCCAGCGCATCATCGCCTCGTACCAGATCCCCATGTTGAGGATGTTGTGGCCGCTCAGCCCGATGTCCTGCCGCCAGGTGAGCGGCGCGTCCGGCTCGACGAAGCGGCCGCCCGAGGCCTGCAGCTCGATCGCGAGCACCTCGCCGACGAAGCCCTCGCCGAGCAGGGTCTGGATGGTCGCGTCCACCTCGAGGGTGTGGGGCGCGGGCACGAGCTGGGCGATGAGGTGCGGCGCCTTGCGCGAGGCCTCGAGCATGCGCCGGCCCTCGCCCGCGTTCATGGCCATGCGCGCCTCGCACAGCACGTGCTTGCCCCGCTCGAGCGCGGCGATGCTCATCACGCTGTGCATGTAGGGCCACGTGCCGATGCACACCGCGTCGATGTCGGGCGCCTCCACGATCTCCTGCCAGTCGTCGTGCACGCGGCCGATGCCGAACTCGCGGGCGACCCGATCGCCCGACTCCTTCGATCGGTTCGCGACCGCTACCAGCTCCACGCCGGGCTGGGCCTTGAGCTTGGGGAGATGGTGCTTGCGGGTGTTGGCGCCGGCTCCCACGAAGCCGACGCGGATCGTCTTGTCGCTCATGATTTGTCTCCGGCCTGCTGGATGCAGGCGTCGAGGAGCTCGAGGGCGGCGCGGGTGAAGGCCCACATGTTCGCCTCGCGGTCGCCGCGCCCGGTCTCGAGCGTGCGGGCGGTCTCCGCCGCGCCCACCACCGCGAAGCAGGAGTGTCCGGCCGCGTCTCCGTAGCGGTTGCCGGTCGGGCCCGCGGCCCCGGTCTCGGCGAGGGCCCACGTGGTGCCGAGCCGCTCGCGCACCGCGCGGGCCATCAGCAGCGCGGCGGCCTCGGTGCTCGAGCGGATGCCGCGCATCGCGTCGTCGGACACCTGGAGCAGGCCGCGGCGCGCGGTCTGGGTGTAGATGACGCCGCCGCCCATGAAGTACGCGGACGCGCCGGGGATCGAGAGCAGCGCGGCGGAGATGAGGCCGCCGGTCGAAGACTCGGAGACCGCCACCGTCTCGCGGCGCGCGACCAGGCGCGCGGCGACCGAGGCGGCGAGGGACGCTAGGAGGTCGGGCACGGCGGGGAGGATAGCACGGGGTGGAAGACGTCGCTCATGAGGAGCTAGTCGTAGCCCAGCCGGCGCGGGAGCGCAACCGCGTTTTCCCCGTGGTAGACTCGGCACGCTGATGACGCCGCTGTCCGTCTACCTGCCCTTCAACATGGATTGCCTGCGTGGCGACTTCGAACCCGCCAAGCGGGCCGGCGGGCCGCCCGCCGGAGTCGGACGGTGGCTCGTGGTCCAGGATCAGAAGCTCCTCGTGGTGCCGGAGGGCGACGGGTTCCGCCTGCCCGCGGGCGAGAGCCCGGAGGCCCCGCCGCGCGGGCTCGAGGGGCTCGGCCCGCGACACTGGCTCGGCACGTGGGGCGGCGCGCCGTGCTGGGTGGCCGGACGCCGGAAGGACGCGCCGGTGCCGGAGGGGCTCACCGCGGAGACGCTCGTGCCGATGCAGGGCACGCGCCTGCCCGACGATCTGCTCACGGTGGGCGGCATGGCCATGCAGCTCCTGTACTGGGAATCGACCAGCGGGCACTGCCCGCGCTGCGGCGCGCCCACCGGCCGGCTCGGGGGGGAGTGGGGCAAGCGCTGTGACGGCTGCCGCTACGAGCACTACCCGCACCTACACCCCGCGGTCATCGTGCTGGTGCGCGACGGCAACCGGGTGCTGCTCGCGCGCAAGGCGATCTGGGCCCCGGGCCGCTACGCGCTGGTGGCCGGCTTCGTCGACAACGGCGAGTCGCTCGAGGGCTGCGTGGCGCGCGAGGTGAAGGAGGAAGTGGGCGTCGACGTCAAGGACATCCAGTACGTGGGGAGCCAGAACTGGCCGTTCCCGAGCCAGATCATGATCGGCTTCGTGGCGAGCTACGCGGGCGGCGAGATCACCATCGACCGCGAGGAGCTGGAGGACGCACGCTGGTTCCCGAGCGACGCGATGCCGGTCGGCCCCGCGCGGCACTCCATCGCGGGCTGGATCATCCGCAACTTCGCCGCCAACGGCGGCATGTAAGAGGGAGATCATGCGAGACGAGCAGACCATCGAAGCGGAAGCCACCGACCTGTTGCGCACCCTGATCCGGAACCGCTGCGTCAACGACGGCACGGTCGCCTCCGGCCAGGAGACGCGCAGCGTGGCCGCGCTCGAGGCGTACTTCAACGGCGCGGGCGTGGCCTGCGAGCGCTACACCTCGGAGCCTGGGCGCGAGAGCCTCATCGCGCGCATCGAGGGGTCCGACCCCAAGGCCCCGCGGCTGCTCCTGATGGGTCACACCGACGTGGTGCCGGTGAGCCCGGACGGCTGGAAGCGCGATCCCTTCGGCGGCGAGCTGGTGGACGGAGTGGTCTGGGGCCGCGGCGCCATCGACATACTGAACCTCACCTCCACCATGGCGGTGGCCACCCGGCGCCTCGCCAAGGACGGCTTCCGCCCGCGCGGCACCCTCATCTATCTGGCGGTGGCGGACGAGGAAGCGGGAGGCAACCTGGGCGCGGGCTATCTCGTCGACCGGCGGCCCGAGATGGTGAAGGCGGACTACGTCATCACCGAGAGCGGTGGCGTGCCCATTCCCACCCGCGACGGTCACGTGCTGGGCGTCACCGTCGGCGAGAAGGGCGCCAACTGGCGTCACCTGACAGTGGCGGGGACGCCGGGCCACGGCTCGCGCCCCTTCCGCACCGACAACGCGCTGGTGACCGCGGCCGAGGTCGTGCGGCGCGTCGCGGCCTACCAGCCGAAGGCGCGCATCCTCGACGTGTGGCGTGAGTACGTGAAGGCCATGGACCTCGGCCCCGAGCTGACCACGGGCCTCACCGATCCCACGCGGGTGCTGGAGACAGTCTCGGGCATGGAGAACCTGGCCCTCGCCCGCGAGGCGCACGCCTGCACCCACACCACCTTCTCGCCGAACATCATCCACGGCGGCGTGAAGACCAACGTGATCCCGGACCGCGTCGAGATCGACGTGGACATCCGCGCGCTGCCCGGGGTGACCACCGAGGACGTGGACGCGATGTTGCGGGAGGCGCTCGGCGACCTGGCCCCGCGGGTGACCATCAAGCAGGGCCGCGGCCAGCAGGGCTCGCTGAGCAGCCACGACACCCCGCTGGTGGCCGCGATGGAGCGGGTGACCTCGCGGCTGATGCCGGGAAGCCGCGTGGTGCCCAAGATGACCACCGGCGGCACCGACGCCAAGTTCTTCCGCTGGCAGGGCGTCCCCGCCTACGGCTTCGGGCTGCAGTCGCTCCGCATCCCCTACACCGACTACCCGCTGATGTTCCACGGCCACAACGAGCGCGTGGACACCGAGAGCCTCAAGCTCTCCACCATGATGTGGGAGACCCTCGCCCGCGAGTTCCTCGCCTGAGAAGGCGTCAGCCTCCTGATCAACGGGTGATATCGCGCTGGAGGGAGTCGACGCAGTCCGCGACGATGGCCACCAGCTCGTCGACCTCCGCGGGGGTGATGCAGAGCGGCGGGGCGAGGCGGAGCACGGTGCCTCGCGCGTAGATGATGGCCCCGCGGTCCCACGCCTTGCGGTCGAGCTCGGCCACCTGCTTGGCGTCGAGCGGCCGGCCGGAGCCGTCGGGCTGCACGAAGTCCACGCAAACCATCAGGCCGCGCCCTCGCACCTCGCCCACGATCGGGTGCTTGCCAACCGCGCCGCGGAGACCATCCAGGAGCCGCGTGCCCATCTTGGCCGCGTTCTCGACCAGCCGGTCCTGCTCCATGATCTTCAGATTCGCCAGCGCGGCCGCGCACGCCACCGGGTGCGCGGCGTAGGTGTTGGGGTGCACGTTCTCCTGGGTGGTGGTGTCGGAGAACGCGTCGGCGAGGCGCCCGCGCGCGATGCTGGCCGAGAGCGGGATGTAGCCCGATGTGATGCCCTTGGCCACCGACATGAGATCCGGCACGACCTGCTCGTGCTCGACCGCGAACCACCGGCCGGTCCGCCCGAAGCCGGTGATGACCTCGTCGGCGATCATCAGCACGTCCAGCTCGTCGCAGAGCGCGCGCACCGCGCGCAGCCATCCGATGGGCGGCATGATGAAGCCGCCCGAGGAGAGGACCGGCTCCATGATCACCGCGGAGACCGTGTCCGGGCCTTCGCGCAGGATGGCCTCGCGCAGCTCGCCGGTGCGACGCGCGATCAGCTCGGCCTCGGTGCCGGTCCCCAGATCCCGGAACGGATGGGGTGGCGCCACCTTCGCGAAACCCGGCACCTCGAGCGGCTGATAGGGCTGGGCCAGGTGGGGCAGCCCGCAGACCGCGAAGGTGCCCATCGTGGCGCCGTGATAGCCACCCTGCAGAGAGATGACCTTGTGCTTGCCCGGCTTCCCGGCGGCCAGCCAGTACTGCCGCGCGATCTGCATCGAGCGCTCGTTGGCCTCCGACCCGCTCACCGCGAACATCGTGTAGCGCAGGTCGCCCGGCGCGAGGGTCGCGAGCTTCGCGGCCAGGTCCGCCGCCGGCCGGTTGGAGAACTGCCGCGTGGTCGGGTAGTAGGCGAGTCGCACCGTCTGCTCCGCGATGGCCTCCGCGATCTCGCGCCGGCCGTGGCCCACGTTGACCACCGCGAGGCCCGCGAAGCCGTCGAGCAGCTTCTTGCCCTGCTCGGTCCAGATCCACACTCCCTCGCCTCGGTCGATGACCAGCTCCTGGTCGGACAGGAACGGATGGTCCTGCGTCTTGTGGGTCTAGAGGTGGCGGATGGCCTGCGCGTCGGTGGTCATGGACGAATCTCCCGGGAGAAGTTGAGCGGCTCGCGACGGTGAGTGGCCATGGTAGCACCGGAGCGCCCGGCCTGTCCCGGGGCCCGACCGGGTGCTCATTTTGCGACGCGGGCTGACACTTTCCGTGCGGTCATGGCCTGGAACGGTAAGCGAATCGGGGACTTATCCATGGCGTGGTCCTTGCTCCACCACCGACACGCGATGGGACCGCTGCGACCCCACAGCACCCCGGGCACCCACGAGCCCGACACGCTCCGCGCGAGACTGCACCGCCTCGAGCAGGAGAATGCGCGCCTCCTGGATCGGGAGCGCACGCGCCTCGAGGAGACGCGGGCGCTCGCCGGCATCGGCCGGCTGCTCTCCGAGCGCCTCGAGCCCGACGTCGTCGGCCTGCGCATCGCGGAGAGCCTGCGCACCCTCCTCGCGGGCGGCTCCGCGGTGGTCTATCGTCTCGACCCGGACTCGCAGAGCCTCCATTCGCTGGCGGTATCCCACGCGACCGATCCGTCGGGCGGCTGGCGTCCGGTGCGCGAGCCGGGCTCGGGCGCGGTCGGGCTCGCCATCCGCGAGCGGCGGACCATCACCACGCCGGACGTGCTCGCGGACTCGCGCATCGAGACCAGCGCGGATCTCCGCCGCCACCTCGAGCAGGCGCCCGACCGCGCGATCCTCGCGGTTCCCCTGCTGACCCAGGATCGCCTCATCGGCGTGCTCGCGGCGCGGAACGCCACCGGCAGCGTCTTCGACGCGCGCGCGGTGCAGATGGCGGAGGCGCTCGCCGACCAGGCGGCGCTCACCCTGGAGCACGCGCGACTCTTCGCCGACGAGGAGCACCGGCGGCGGGAGGCGGAGATCCTCGCCGAGCTGGCCCGTACCATCGGCGGAACCCTCGACCTGGAGACGGTGCTCCGGCGCGTGACCGAGGCGGCCCAGGAGCTCTGCCGCAGCGAGGGGGCGGTGATCGGCCTGCGCGTGCCCGGCTCCGACGCGGTGCGCCTGCGCTATGGGACCGCCGCGTGGTACGGCACGCTAGCCGACACCTGCATCGAGCCGGGGCGAGGCCTGGGCGGGCTCGTCCTCGTGGAGCGGCGCCCGATGCGCACGAGCGACTACCTCCGCGATCCCCGGATCGGCGACCACTACCAGCAGCGCATCCGGCGTCTCGGCATCCACGCCCAGATGGCGGTCCCGGTGCTCATCGAAGACCGCGTCGAGGGCCTGCTCTACGTCGACAACCGCGCGGCCCGGGCCTTCACCGATCAGGACGAGGCCATCCTGGCGCGCCTGGCCGCCCAGGCCGCGCTCGCCATCCGCAACGCCCAGCTCTTCGCGGACGAGCAGGTCGCGCGCGGCACCGCCGAGCGCCTGGTGCGCGCCCTCCGTGAGAGCCAGGAGCGCTTCCAGTTCGTCTCGCGCGCCACCAACGACGCGGTATGGGACTGGGATCTGGTCAGCGACGGGCTCTGGTTGAACGAGGGTGTCCAGACCCTCTTCGGCTATACCGAGGAGCAGATCGGCCCGGACATCGCCTGGTGGTACGAGCTCATCCATCCGGAGGATCGCGAGCGGGTGGTGACCGACATCCACGCCGCCATCGAGCGCGGCGACGAGAGCTGGAGCGCGGAGTACCGCTGCCGGCGCGCGGACGGCTCGTACGCCCAGGTCTACGACCGCGGCTACGTGCTCCGCGACGCGGACGGGCGGGGCACCCGGATGATCGGCGCGATGATGGACGTCACCCAGCGCAAGCAGCTCGAGGACGAGCTGCGGCAGGCCCAGAAGATGGAGGCGGTGGGGCGCCTCGCGGGCGGAGTGGCTCACGACTTCAACAACCTCCTCACCGTCATCACCGGGCGCAGCGCGATCCTCCTCGGCCGGCTGAAGGCCGACGATCCGCTCCGCCGCAGCGTGGAGCAGATCCAGAAGACCGCCGATCGCGCCGCCGGCCTGACCCGCCAGCTCCTGGCCTTCAGCCGCAAGCAGGTGCTGCAACGCAAGGACCTCGACCTCAACGCGATGGTCGAGGAGGTCAGCGAGATGCTGCGTCGGCTCATCGGCGAGGACGTCGAGCTGCTCCTCACCCTGGGCCCTCGGGCCGGACACGTCAACGCCGACCCGGGCCAGCTCGAGCAAGTGCTGATGAACCTGGCCGTGAACTCGCGCGATGCCATGCCCCGCGGCGGCACCCTGGGCGTCGAGACCGATTGCGTCCAGGTCGAGGCGGCCCCGCCGGACCGCCCGGAGGCTCTACCGCCCGGCCCGTACGCAGTCCTGCGAGTCATGGACACCGGCGTGGGAATGGACGCGGCCACCCTGGCGCGCATCTTTGAACCATTCTTCACCACGAAGGAGCCGGGGAAGGGCACCGGGCTCGGGCTCTCGATGGTGCACGGGGTGGTGCGACAGCACGGGGGCGCCATCCAGGTGCGCAGCGTGGTGGGTGGCGGCGCCACGTTCGAGATCTACCTGCCTCAGGTGGCGACTCCCGTCGAGCCCGCCCGGATCGCGGAGACCGCGGGCCGCGAGATCGCCGGGCGCGAGACGATCCTGCTCGCGGAGGACGAGGACGAGGTGCGCGCGCTCACCCGCGAGGTGCTGGAGCGGCAGGGCTACCGCGTGCTCGAGGCGAGCGACGGGCTGGAGGCCCTCCGCCGCTACGAGGCCGAAGGCGACCGCATCGATCTCGTCCTCTCCGACGTGGTGATGCCGCGCATGAGCGGGCGCGAGCTGGTGGACCGCGTGCGCGCCATCCGGCCCGACATGCGCGTGCTGTACATGTCCGGCTACACCGAGGACGCCATCGTCCGTCACGGGGTGCGCGACGCGAGCACGGTGCTGCTCGGCAAGCCGTTCGCCCCGGCCGATCTGCTCGCCAAGATCCGCGAAGTCCTCGATCGCGTCCGCTAGTCAGCGGATCAGCGGCTCTCCGATCAGCGTCCAGTACGGCAGCGCCACCGCCAGCACCACCACCGCGCCCAGCGCGGTCATCAGGAGCCCGAAGCGAAAGATCTCCCCCGCGCCGAGGTGTCCCCGCTCGTAGACCACCAGGGACGAGGCGCTCTGCGCCGGGTAGTAGAGAACCGCGTCGCCCGCGATCGTGACGATGAGCCCGCACAGCACCGGGTTGAGCCCCGCCGCCGTGCCCACCGACATCGCCACCGGAATGGTGGTGGCCAGGAAGCCGGTGATGTTCGGGATCATCAGCCGCACCACCGACGAGGCCAGCAGCAGCACCACCACCACCATGAACGGCGCCGCCGCCACTCCGTGCGCTGCTCCCACCACGCCGCCCGCGAGCCAGTCGCTCGCCCCGGAGCGCGCCAGTCCCTGGGCCAGGGAGAGGGAGGCGGCGATCACGAAGAAGTTGGTCCAGCCCACCTCCTGCTCGAACTCTCGCCAGGTGAGCACGCCGATGCCGGGCGCCAGGAAGCAGATCCAGGCGATCAGGGCGGGCAGCGTCGGGTGCAGGTGGTGGAAGGCGTCGGTGAGCCAGAGCAGCCCCGCGCCCCCGGTGATGAGCGCGGTGCGCCACTCCATCCCCGAGAGCGGGCGGCGCGCCGGCGCGGCGGGCACCGTGATGCGCGCGCGGAAGCCGCGCCGATAGCGCAGGTAGATCGCGAGCGCGGCGAGCGCGAGCAGCACCGCGTACGGCACGCTCATGAGGACGAACCAGCGCGTCCACGAGATCGTGCCGATGAGGCCGGCGGCCACGATGGGCGTGATGCCGCCGGTCAATAGAATTGTGGAGGAGAGCCGGTTGACCGAGTTCAGCAGCATCATCACCGCACGCGCGAGCGGCGCCCCGCGCGGCACGCGGCCGAGCTCGAGGGCCTGATCGTACACGTGGACGAGGATGCCGGTGCGCGCGCTGGCCGAGGGAAGCAGCAGCGTGAGGAGCGGCATCGCCAGGAGCAGGTGGAGATAGAGCGCGCCGGCCCGCCCGCGGCCCTGGGCCAGCAGCTGGTGCGCGAGCCGCGCCGCGAGGCCGCTCCGGGCCACCGCCGCGCCCATGGTGAGCACCCCGACCAGGAAGAACGCGATCGGATCGGCGAACCCGGCGAGGCCCTCGCGGATGCCCGCGACCGCACCCGTGCCGACCAGGGCCACGATGGCGACGATCGCGGTGACGCCGGGAGGCACGGCCTCGAGCCCCCAGAGCCCGATGGCCAGCACGATCACGGCCAGGACGCGCTGGCCCTCGGAGGTGAGGCCGGCGGGGGTGGGCGCCGCCAGCACCGCCAGGAATCCCACCAGCGGAATGAGCCAGCGGAAACCGGGCGGCGGGCGGCGCACCCGCCGAGGATACTACCAGTGACCGTAGTAGCGGGGCGCGTACCAGCCGTACGGGTACGCCGGATACACATAGGTCACGCGGGGTCGGGGCGGGGCGTACGCGTACGGGCCGATCGGAACGATGGCACAACCGGCCAGCAGCAGCGCGGCCAGTGGGATGAGCAAGAGCAGTCGCATGATCGTGTCCTCCTCGCTGATCAGACGGGCGAGGCGGGCGCGCCTATTCCTGCTTTCACGCGTAAACGCCGGGCGGGGCGGCTCCGTCTTACGGAGTCAGGCGGGTTGCTCGCCCAGGACGATCACTCCGGCGGCGGCGAGGCGGTCGATCTCCTCGCGCGAGAGCCCGAGCTCACCCAGCACTTCCGCGGTGTGCTGGCCGAGGAGCGGGGCCGGGCGATCGATGCGCGGCGGCGTGGCGGAGGCGCGGCCCGGGAAGGTCAGCATCTTCACCTTGCCCGCGCCGGGCTGCTCCACCTCGGCCACCAGCCCCAGGTGACGCACCTGCGGATCCTCGAACACCTCGTGGAACTCGTAGATCGGTCCCGCCGCGATGCCGGCCGCTTCCAGGCGGGCCACCCACTCCTTCGCGGAGCCAGTGCCGAGGACGGCTTCGACCCGCGCCTTGAACGCGAGATGGTTCGCGAGCCGCGCGGTGTTGGTGGCGAAGCGCGGATCCGTCTCCATCGCGCCATCCCCGAGCGCGCCGCAGAAGCGGCCCCACTGGTCGGGGTTCATCAGCACCACGTTGACGAAGCCGTCGCCGGCCTGGAAGGCCTCCGCGGGCGAGAGGTTCAGGTTGCGGTTGCCCACGCGCACCGGCCGCTCGCCGGTGTCGAAGTAGACCGCGACCGGATCGGGCAGCAGACCGAGGCTCGCCGAGACCAGGCTCACGTCGACGTGCTGGCCCTCCCCGGTGCGGAAGCGGCGCACCAGCGCCGCGTTGACCATGCCGAACGCCATGTAGGACGCGGCCACGTCGGAGACCGAGCCGCCCACCCGCGTCGGTGGATCGCCGGGCATGCCGGTCAGCGCCATCAGCCCGCTCATGCCCTGCGCGATGGTGTTGTAGCCGGGCTTGCGCGCGAGCGGGCCGGTCTGGCCGAAGCCGGTGACCGAGGCGTAGACCACTGCGGGGTTCACCGCGCGGATCGCGGCGTAGCCCAGCCCGAGCCGCTCGGCCACCCCGGGCAGGAAGTTCTCGACCACCACGTCGGCGCGGCGGGCCAGCTCGAAGGCCAGCCGCGCGCCCTCCGGTTTCTGCAGATCCACCGCGATCCCGCGCTTGTTCCGGTTCACCGCCGCGAAGGCCGCGCTCATCGAGCCGTCGCCGCGGAAGGAGCGCATGTCGTCACCGCGCCCGGGCCGCTCGAGCTTGATCA
This sequence comes from Candidatus Methylomirabilota bacterium, assembly GCA_035312605.1. Taxonomy (GTDB): domain Bacteria; phylum Methylomirabilota; class Methylomirabilia; order Rokubacteriales; family CSP1-6; genus CAMLFJ01. The sequence continues at coordinate 28,733 of DATGBR010000362.1, read as the reverse complement.
CGTCGGCGCCCAGGTCGCCCAGGAGGGCCGCCGAGTAGGGCCCCGCGATCACGCGGGAGAGGTCGAGGACGCGGATGCCCTGGAGCATGGCGGCCCGGGCATGGTGCCGCGGAGGCGGGCCCGAGTCAAGGTGGCTTGACGACGCCCCCGCCGGTGGCTAGGCTCTGTCCACACGCGAGAGATGAGCGGTTCACCGACCAAAGGGGGCGTCATGCGCTACCAACGGATCTCCGCCGACTGCCACATCGACCTGCCCTGGATCCCACCCGATCTGTTCACCGCGAACGCGTCGGCGGCGCTCAAGGACCGCATGCCCTACGTCAAGGACGGACCCGACGGTCCCTTCTGGACCGCCAAGAACGGCACGAGCTTCGGCCTGTGGGGCGGCGTGGGGCCGGCCGGCTCCAAGTACGAGCCCGGCAAGCACCACCGCGTGGACGTCATGGCGGCTACCGGTCTTTACGATGACGGCAGGAAGGGTGTCGCCCGACCGACGACTCCGGCGCTGCGGGCCAGGGACATGGACCGCGACGGCGTGCAGGCGGAGGTCATCTACGGCATCCTCGGCGCGGCCACCCGGCTCAACGATCACGAGGCGGCCACCGAGATGTTCCACATCTACAACGACTGGCTGGTGGAGTTCTGCCGCCACGACCCCGACCGCTTCATCGGCCTGGCCTGCCTGCCCTACGGCGACATCGACGCCGCGGTGCAGGAGGTCTACCGGGTGGCCAAGCTCGGCCTGCGCGGCATGGAGCTCTCCTGCTCGTGGGACATGGAGCCGATGTGGCATCCGACGTGGGAGCCGCTGTGGAAGGCGGTCAACGACGTGAACCTGCCGCTCCACTTCCACACCTTCCCCGCACTGCCGCCGTCGGTGCTGGAGAACCAGAAGGGGCTCACCCGGCGGGCCGCCTTCTTCACGGTGGTTTCCGCGTTCCAGATGAACCTGGTCAACATCCTCGCCGCGATCATCGGGGCCGCGGTGCTCGAGCGCTATCCGAACGTGCGCATCGCCTTCGGCGAGAGCGGCATCGGCTGGGTGCCGTACGCGCTCGACCGCATGGACTTCGAGTGGGAGGACCGCTTCACCGATCTCGGGCTCAAGATGAAGCCGAGCGACTACTGGCGGCGGCAGTGCAAGGCCACGTTCCAGTTCGACCGCATCGGCACCAAGCTGATCGACGACATGGGCGTCGAGACGCTGATGTGGGGCTCAGACTACCCGCACGGCGACGGGGTGTGGCCCGACTCCAGCAAGTACATCGCCGAGCAGTTCGGCCACCTGCCGCCCGAGGTCATGCACAAGATGACCTGCGAGAACGCCGGCCGCTTCTACGGCCTGATCACGTAACGGCGGGGTCAGGTCTTACGGAATGTAGGACCTGACCCCAACCTCTTACGCGCGGACTTCGAGGATCATGTTGGCGGGGGTCTGCGCCACCCGGCGTATCCGGGTGAAGCCCGCCTCGGTCAGGACCTCGCGCAGCCGCTTCTCCCCCGCCTGGGCACCCAGCGCGAGCCCCACCTCCTGGCTGAGCGAGGCGGGCGTGCAGAGCAGCGTCGACGCCGAGTAGTAGAGGCGACCGACCGGGTTGAGGTTGTCCTCCAGCCGGTCGTTGGCGAAGGGCTCCACGAGCATCCAGACCCCGCCCGGAGCCAGCGATTGCCGCACGTGGCGCGCCGCTCCCACCGGATCGCCCATGTCGTGCAGGCAGTCGAAGAACGTGACCAGGTCGTAGCCGGTGCCGGGGTACGCCTTGGCCGCCGTCACCTCGAACGACAACCGGTCCCCCACCCCGGCCTTGTCGGCCGCCTGCCGCGCGGCCTGGATGGAGGGGGGATGATAGTCGAAGCCGGTGATGCTCGCGCGGGGGAAGGCCTGCGCCATGATGATGCTGGACGCGCCGTGGCCGCAGCCCACGTCGGCAACCCGCCCGCCGGCGTCGAGCCGCGCCTTCACCCCGTCGAGGGCGGGGATCCACTGGCTGACCAGATTCATGGCGTAGCCCGGACGGAAGAACCGCTCGCAGCCCTCGTACACCCCCGCATCGTGCTCGTGCCAGCCCACTCCCGCGCCGGTGCGGAACGCATCCGAGATCTTCGGCTCGTCGCGGACCGAGCCGATGCTCAGCTGGAACGCTCCCGGCAGGTCGGCGTCGAGCAGCAGGAAGGCCTGCTCCGGGGGCAGCGTGAAGCGGCCGGTGGCCGGCTCGTAGGTCACGTAGCCGCCCGCGGCCTGCGCGGAGAGCCACTCGCGCACGTAGCGCTCGCGCGCGCCGGTGCGCTTGGCCAGGTCCGCGGGGCTCATCGGGCCGGCGCCGGCCATCGCCCGGTACAGGCCGAGCTTGTCGCCGATGAGCACGAGGCCCGCGTGGAACGTGGCCGCGACGTCCGAGATCGCCTTGCCGAGGAACTCCTCCACCTTCTTCGGGTCCAGCGTTGCCTGCTCTGGTGACATGACGGTTCTCCTCCGGGCCGATCGCCCGTCTAGTTGGTTTCGAGATGGCGCTCGATCAGCGCGTTGATCCGCTCCGGATGGGTGACGGGGCCCATGTGCCCCACCCCGGTGATCTCGACCTCGGTCACGCGCGGCAAGACCTTCGTCAGCAGCCGGGTCACCCCCCGGGAGGCTCCGGGAGAATCCGAGCCGGTGAGGCAGAGGGTCGGCACGTCGAGCACCCCGAACGCGGCCAGCGGCGTCGGCTCCGTGAACGCCGCGTGCCACTCCGCGGCCACGCTGCCCATCGCGGTCGCCACCGCCTCGCGCCGGGGCTCCGGCATGCCGGCCCAGGTGCCGGCTCCCATCCAGTAGTCGAGGAACCGGGCCCCGGACGCACGCGCGTTCCCGCCCTGCATCGCGGCGACGGTGTCGTCGCGCACCGCCACGATCTCCCGCGCCGCGGGCTGGGTGGCATCCTCGGCCAGCAGGACCGAGAACAGCACCGGCTCGTAGACGACGAGGGACCGGAGGCGACCGGGATCGGCGAGCGCGGCCTTGAGAGCCACCGCCCCGCCGTACGAGTGGCCGATCAGGTGGAATCGGTCGCCCGCCTCTGCGAGGACCGGCTCGAGCAATGCCACCTCGTCCGCCAGCGACAGCGCCCGCTCGTCCGGCCACCGCGGGCTCCGGCCGGACCCGTAGAGGTCGACCGCGAGCGTGCGATAGCGGCTGACCAGACGGTCCATCAAGGGCCGCCACTGCGCCGACGAGCTGGCGCTCGCGTGGATGCAGACGACGCCCGGACCGACCCCGGCCTCGCGGACGTACGCTCGAGCCGGTGCCATCGTGGCCATGGCTACTTCTTCTTCCGCGGATCGTCTTCGGGATTCACGAACCGGAGATCGGTCGGTCCCACCCCGTGGACCTGCACGATCGTCTCGGTGCGGCCCACCCACGCGTAGTGCGGGTGGTTCGGCGGCACGGAGAGGAAGGCCCCGACCGGCAGCTCCTGGCCCTTGCCCTGGTCGAGCTTCTCGCCGAGACCGATGAAGAACTCCCCGGAGAGCACCGTGACGTTCTCGCTGGCCTTGTGCAGGTGCGGGGGAATGCGGTAGCCCGCCGGCATCTTGAGTCGATAGACGAACAACCCCTCCTTGCTCGGGTCGCCCTGGACGACCGCGAGCAGGGCCCCCGGCAGCGGCGCGGGCTCGGCCCACTTGAGAGTCGCCGGCAGGGCGACGGTGTGCGCGTGCTCCTCGGCCGGCAGCGGGATCGCGACAAGCGAGAGCGCGACGAGCGCGATGAGCATCAGAACCACGGGTACGATGCGACGCATGGTCGATCCTCCTGTTGACTGGGCTGTGGGCTGGGCTGCTCGCTGGGCCGTTCGATCGGGTGCCATCGGGTCCACGCTGTCGAGCAAGCGGCGTGCCCCGCGGGAGCTCGCGGAATTCCACGCGGTTGCGGGCCGGAGCCGCAAGATGGCGTTGCGGTAAACCGGGGAGCGCCGATTCGCCCGCGCTTGATTTCGCCACGTTGGCAACGCAAGCTGACGTGGCGCTACGAGACCATGCACGCGCAAGAGCAGACGGCAGGGGAGCCGGGGGGACGCCGCCGCGCGGGAGCGGAGCATCGCGACCTTGCACGGTCGGCCGGGCGCACCGCCGTGTCACCTTGCGGGGCTCGCCGGCCGTCCCGACGGGCGCTTGCCGAGCAGCCGGCCCCGCCCCGCAAGGTCGGGTTGCACCCCGCGCCGGGCGAGTGGCCGTGCTGAGCGGGTTTGCGCGCTGGCACACGGCTTGCGGGAGCGAGTCCGCATGATGCTCCCGACCGATCCGATCGTCGGCGTCGACGTCGGAGCCTCGACGATCTCGGCGGGGCTCGTCGGCCGCGACGGCGCCGTCCTCACCGCCGCCCAGGCCCCCACCCAGGGCGGAAGCGGCGTGGTGGACACGATCTTCACGCTGATCGATCGCGCGCTGGCCTCGGCGGCAGACCGCGGGCTCGCGGTGGCCGGGATCGGCGTGGGGCTTCCGGGCCTCGTCGACGTCGAGAAAGGCTTCATGCGCTCGATGCCGTTCGCGTGGCTCTCGGAGCTCGGCGACGTGCCGCTCGCGACTCTCATCCAGGAGCGGACCGGCCATCCCGTCTTCGTGGACAACGACGTGAACGCCTTGACGCTCGGAGAGTGGACGTTCGGGCTCGGCCGCGGCGCCGCGTCGCTGGTCACCCTGGCCATCGGCACCGGGATAGGCGGCGGCCTGATCCTGGACGGCCGGCTGATCCGCGGCCATCACCACAGCGCGGGAGAGATCGGGCACATGAGCGTGAGTCTCGCCGGCCCGCGCTGCGTCTGCGGCAGCGTCGGGTGCCTGGCCACGTACGTGGCGGGGGGGATGATGGCGGATCGGGCCCGGGAGCGGCTCGCCGCCTACCCGGGCTCGGCGTTGCTGGCGCGGACCGGGGGCGATCCGGGGCGGATCGGCGCGCCGCACCTGTTCGAGGAGGCGGCCGCGGGCGATCCCCTCGCCCGCGTGGTGATCGACGAGGCCTGCGAGGCGGTCGCGATGGGCATCGGGGTGCTCGTGAGCCTGCTGAACCCGGAGATCATCGTGATCACCGGCGGCGTCGCCACGTCACTGGCCCCTCTCGAGGCCGACATCCTGCGCCGGGTCCGGCGCCGGGGACTCACCGCCACGCTCGACGCGACGACGGTGCGCGTGGTGCCGGCGGACAAGCGCGGCACGGTGCGCGGCGGCGCGGCGCTCGTCCTCTACGAGATGGCCCGGCGCGGCCACGATGCGCCCGCGATGCGGGGCGAGGAGTAACGCCATGTACGTTCACCGGCCGGACGCGCGCATCTTCTACCAGGTCACCGGCAGCGGGACGCGCGATCTGCTCCTGCTGCCCCAGTGCCAGGTCGTCACGTACAGCCGGATGTGGAAGCACCAGATCCCGTACCTCTCGCGCTACTTCCGGGTGATCACGATGGACCCGCGCGGCAACGGGCGCTCCGACCGGCCGCCCACCGGCTACGACCTGGACACCCGGTACGGAGACCTCGCGGCCGTCCTCGACGAAGTCGCGCGCCCGCCCATCGCCCTGGTCGCTTTCTCGTGCGCGGCCCCGCTCGCGTTCCGGTACGCGGTCGAGCACCCCGACCGGCTCTCGCACCTGATCCTGCTCTCCGGCCAGTACGCCGAATCGGTGCCGCAACCCTTCGAGGAGCGCGTCGCGCGGGTGATCCGCGACGACTTCGACAACTGGCGGGCGCGACTGTTCAAGCGCATCTTCCCGGAGCCGCACTCCCTCAAGGGCATCGAGGACTGCGTGACCTGGGCCGGCGAGACCACCCCCGAGGTCCTGATCGAGTCCCTGCGCGCGATCGACGGGATCGACCTGTACGATCTGCTCGGCCAGGTTCGCGTCCCCACCCTGGCTCTCCACGGGACCGACGACAAGATCGTCCCCTACTCGCACGCGCAGAAGATGGTCGCGGCGATTCCCGGCGCCCACCTGGTCACCTTCGAGCGGGGGGGACACGGGCTCTTCGGCCGCGACGCGGTGAAGGTCAACCGCTTCATCCGGGACTTCGCCCTCGGGCGCGAGGTCACCGAAACCTCGATCCCGGCCACCACCCAGCGGACGGTCCCCGCGGCCGACCTGTCCGCGGCGCCCCGACGCGCCCCCCGGGACAGCCGGCGGCGCGTCCTCTGGTTGTCGAGCCCGATCGGGCTCGGGCACGTCCAGCGCGACCTCGCGATCGCCCGCCGGCTGCGGGAACAGGATCCCGACGTCATCGTCGACTTCCTCGCCGGCGATCCCGCCGACCGCGTGGTCCAGCACTGGGGGGAGCGGCTGCATCCCGCGACGCGCCTCCTCCAGAACGAGACCAAGCACTTCGAGGGCTGGGCCGCCGATCACGAGCTGCACGCGTTCAACGCGCTGTGGGACATGGACGAGATCATGACCGCGAACTTCATGACCCTCGCCGACCTCGTGGAGCGCGAGCGGTACGATCTCTGGATCGGCGACGAGGGATGGGACCTCGACTACTTCCTGCACGAGAATCCCGACCTCAAGCGAGCGCCCTACGCCTTCCTCACCGACTTCATCGGCCTGCTCCCGATGCGGGACGACCGGACGTCCACCGAGTTCATCCGCTGCTGGGAGAAGAACGCGGAGAACGTCGACCACCTGCGCCTGCATCCCGACGTGCGCGACCTGTCGATCCTCATTGGCGACGAGGAGGACGTGCTCGATCGCGAGTTCGGCCCCGATCTCCCGAACATGCGGCAGTGGGCGCGGGAGCACTTCCGCTTCTCCGGCTACACCTTCCACTTCGACCCCCGGGCCCTGCGCGACCGCGCCGCCCTGCGGGCGAAGCTCGGGTACCGGGCCGACGAGCGCGTGATCCTGGCCTCCGTCGGGGGCACGCGGGTCGGGCGGAGCCTGCTCCGCAAGTGCGCGGAGGCCTTCACCCTGATCGCCTCCCAGATCCCGGAGACGCGCCTGGTCCTGGTCGGGGGCCCGCGGCTCTCCGAGATGGAGGCGGCCTGGGGGCCCCGGGTCGAGGTGCGCGACTTCGTGCCGGACCTCTTCGAGCACCACGCGGCCGCCGACCTTGCGATCGTCCAGGGCGGCCTCACCACCACCATGGAGCTGGCCGCCCTCCGCACCCCGTTCCTCTACTTCCCGCTCCGCCACCACTTCGAGCAGCAGCTCCACGTGGCGCGGCGCCTCGATCGTCTCGGCGCCGGCGTCCGCCTCGACTACGACCGCACGAGCCCGGAGGCCCTGGGCGCCGCGATGCTCGAGTACCTCGGCAAGCCGGTCCACTCCGCGGAGGTGCCGCTCGACGGCACCGACCGCGCCGCGCGGCTCATCACCGCGCTGCTCTGAGAGGAGACGGCCGCGACCCTGACGGTGGCCGCGGCCAATTTCAGCAACCGCGTGAACACAGCCCTGAAGCTCGACCTCGAACAAACCCAAGGAGGACACCCATGGCACTCGGACTGAACGACGTCGACGTGGACGGCATGAAGGAGATGGATCGCAAGGTCCGCGAGAACCCGGCCCTCGGGAAGCGGACGGTCAAGCTGCGCTCCACCTGGCAGCGTGGCGTCAAGGCCCTCGTCGAGATCGGAGCGCAGGAGATCCTCGGGAAAGCGGCGACGCCCCCGACCCGGCGCTTCTTCGTCACGATGGACGCGCCGGCCGGCCTCGGCGGGGTGGACGCGGCCCCGACCGCCGCGGAGTCGGTGCTGGCCGCCCTCGCGGGCTGCCTCACCTCCGGGATCGCGGCCAACGCCGCGCTGTTCAACGTGCCCATCGAGGCCCTGAGCGTGGAGATGGAGGCCGACATCGATTTCCGCGGCGTGCTCGGGCACGACAAGTCGGTGCGCAACGGCTTCACCGACATCCGCTACTCGGTGACCATCCAGAGCCCCGCCGCCGAGGAGCAGGTGCGGCGGTGCAAGGAGACGATCGACCGCAAGTCGCCGGTGGCCGATACTCTCACGAACGGAGTGAAGATCACGTCGACCTTCGTGCACAAGCGGAGCTGAGCGGGACGGACATGCCGGCCGAGATCAACTGCATCTTCACGAAGGCGCTGATCCCCTTCGTGGAGAAGGAGGTCGGCCCCGAGGGAGTCGCGACGATCTGCCGCGTCGCGGGGCGGTCGCGCGACTACCTCATGGCCGACCACAACTGGATTCCCCTCGCCACGGCCGGCGAGATGGTGGCGGTCTGCCGGGACCTGATGCACGAGCCCGACGAGGAGCGCTGGGCGCGGCGCTACAGCGAGTCCTTCATGGACTGGAAGCCCCGCGAGGAGCGCTCGTACCTCGGCACCTACTCCATGGGCATCGGCAGCCCCCGCGCGGCCTATCAGCGGGTGGCCACCATCTACGACCAGCAGAGCCGCGGCCTCTACCGGCTCGACACGCTCGAGGTCGGCCGCCGCCACGCCCGCTACCGCTGGACGCCGGCGGCCGGGCAGGCCATTCCGCTCTGGAGCTGCACGTGGCGCAAGGTCCAGTTCGAGCGCTTCCCGACCAACTGGGGATTGCCGCGTGCCCGCATCCTCGAGAGCAGTTGCGCGGCGCGGGGCGCCGACGCCTGCCGCTGGGACGTGCGCTGGAAGAATCCGTCGCGGGGGCCCCGCTTCTGGGCGCCGAGCCTGATCGGCGGCGCCGCCGCCGTTCTCCTCGCCCTGGTCGCCGGCGCGCCCGGCGGGAGCTGGCCGCTCCTGGCCGCGTCGCCGCTGCCCCTCCTCGCGGGCGTCGCGCTGGGCTACGCCCTCCGCGAGGGCCAGCAGCGCCGCCACACCCAGCGCCTGCTCGATCTCCAGTCCGAGGAGATCATCTACTCGAACCGCGAGCTGGAGAAGAAGTTCGTCGAGCTCGAGACGCGGATCGAGCAGCTCTCGCTCCTCACCGACCTCAGCGCCGCGGTGAGCGGGACGCTCGACCCGGAGAAGATCTACGACCAGGCGCTGAGCCGGCTCGTCCACCGGATGCCGTACGAGCGGGCCTACCTGCTCCTGGTGGACCGCGAGCGGCGCGTGCTTCGCGGGCACCGCTCCGCGGGCGCCGACCCGGCGGCTCCCCCGTTCGAGGGCATCGAGCTCCCCCTCGAGGCGACGTCGAGCGCGAGCGCGCGGGCCGCGATCACCGCGCAGCCGGTGCTTGTCAGCGACGTGGAACGGACGACCGAGCCCGTTCACCAGGCGCTGAGCCGCGCGCACCGGGTGCAGAGCCTCGTGGCGGCGCCGCTCCGCGTGCGCGAGCAGGTGCTCGGAGTCCTCGCGGTCACCGCGACGGAGGCGGGGCGCTTCGACCAGGGCGACGTGGACCTGCTCACCGCGGTGGCCAGCCACGTGGCCCTCGCGATCGACCGGGCCGCGAGCTTCCAGACCATCGAGGATCTCTCCCGGAGCCTCGAGGACAAGGTGCGCGTCCGCACCGAGCAGCTCCGGGCCGCCAACGAGGAGCTCCGGACCGCCTACCGCGACCTCCAGACCACGCAGCTCCAGCTCATCCAGCGCGAGAAGATGGCCTCGGTCGGCCAGCTCGTGGCCGGCGTGGCCCACGAGCTCAACAATCCCATCGGCTTCATCTCCTCCAACGTGGCGACGCTGGCCGACTTCGTCCAGCGCCTGCGGGCGATGCTCGCGACCTACCAGGAGGCCTCGCTGCCCGAGGCAGACCGGTCCCGCGTCGACGCGCGCCGGCGGGAGCTCCAGGTCGACTACGCGCTCAGGTACCTCGATTCGATGATCTCCGGCATCCGCGAGGGCGCCGATCGGACCCGCAAGATCGTCGGCGACCTGCGGGTCTTCACCCGGACCCCCGATGACGTGTGGCAGGCGGTCGACCTGCACGAGGAGCTCGATTCGAGCCTGACCCTCCTGAACCACCTGCTGAAGGATCGGGTCACCGTGATCCGGAAGTACGGATCGCTCGGCCCGGTGGAGTGCGTCCGGTCCCAGATCGACCAGGTCTTCCTGAACGTGCTCGCCAACGCGGCCCAGGCGATCCCGGGACCCGGCACGATCACGATCGAGACCCGCCGGGTGGGGCCGATGGCGGAGATCGCCATCGCCGACACCGGCCTCGGCATCCCGCCCGACGTGCTCCGTCGCGTCTTCGATCCGTTCTTCACCACCAAGCCGGTCGGCGAGGGCACCGGGCTCGGCCTCTCGATCAGCTACGAGATCGTCACGAAGCACGGCGGCGAGATCCGGGCCGAGAGCCCGGCGGACGGCGGAGCGGTGTTCACCCTGCGGCTGCCGGTCGCCCGGGCCGGCAAGCCCGCCGAGGCGACGCCGGCCGCCGCCCCGCAAATCGCCGAATGACGCCCGCCACCGTCCTCCTGGTCGACGACGAGCCGCGCGTCCTCGACGCGCTCGAGGCGCTCCTCGCGATGGAGCACCGCATCCTTCGGGCGGAGCGCCCGGAGATCGCCCTCCGTCACCTCCGCGAGGAGGACGTGGCCGTCGTGGTGAGCGACCAGCGGATGGCCGGGCTGACCGGCACCGAGCTCCTGACCCGGAGCCGTGACGTGGCGCCCGACACGGTCCGCATCCTCCTCACCGCCTTCACCGACACCGAAGCCCTGATGGACTCCATCAACGCGGCCGGGGTCTACCACTTCCTGCTGAAGCCATGGGATCCGAACGAGCTCCGTCACGTGGTGGGCCGGGCGGTCGAACATCACCGGCTGTGCCGGGAGCGCGAGACGCTGCTGGGGAATCTCGCGGCCAAGAATGCCGAGCTGGAGCAGGCGGTCACCCACCTGCGCGACGCCCAGGACGATCTGATCCGGGAGGCGTCGGTGCGCTCGCAGCTCCAGCGCTACGTGTCGCCCCGGCTGGTCGACCTCGCGGTGGCCAATCCCGGCATCCTGGAGCTGCCGGGCGACTGGCGCGAGGCCACCGTGCTCTTCGCGGACATCCGCGGTTTCACCCGCCTCATCGAGTCGACGACCGCCCCGGTGGTGATCCAGCTCCTGAACGAGTACTTCACCGAGATGATCGACGTGATCTTCCGTCACCAGGGCACGGTGGAGCAGCTGGTCGGCGACGAGATCGTCGCCCTCTTCGGCGTCCCGGAGCCGGGGGCCGACGTCGCGCTGCGGGCGGTGCGGGCCGCCGCCGACATGGTGGACGCGGTGCGGCGGCTGGCCGCGCGCTGGACCGCCGACGGGCGGCCCACCTTCGACATCGGGATCGGCATCAGCTCCGGTCGGGTGCTGGCGGGGACGATCGGCTCGGACCGTCGGCGCGAGCTCATCGTGGTGGGCCGCGCGATGATCGCGGCGTCGCGAATGCAGCGGATGACACGCCTCTTCGACGCGCATATCATCGTGGGCGAGGAGACCTTCCACCAGGTGAATCATCTCGTCGACGCCCGCGAGCTCGGCCGGCCGCACCTCAAGGGCATCCGCCAGCGCCAGATGCTGTACGAGATCTGCTCCCTCCGGGAGCCGGCGGTCGCGGTCCCGGCCTCGACGTGACAGCACCGGCGTCCGGAAGCGCGGCGGACGAGACCACGATCCTGATCGTGGACGACGAGCCGCGAGTGCTCGACGCGCTCGAGGCGATCCTCGCCGCCGAGTTCCGCGTGCTCCGCGCCGGCCATGGCGAGGAGGCCCTCGAGCGACTCGCCGCGGAGCCGGACGTGGCGGTGATCGTGACCGACCACCGCATGCCCGGCATGACCGGGGTCGAGCTGCTGCGACGCTGCCAGGAGCGGACGCCGGACGCGGTCCGGATCGTGCTGACCGCGTACACCGACGTCGACAGCCTGATGGAGGCGATCAACACCGGCCGGATCTACCACTTCGTCCCCAAGCCCTGGGATCCGAACGAGCTGCTGGTGGTGGTGCGGCGCGCCGCGGAGCGGTGGCGGCTGGCCCGCGAGAACGCCCGGCTGCGCGACGAGCTCGAGCTGGCCTACAACGCGCTTCGGCGCGAGGCCGCCGCCGGCCGCGAGAAGCCGGCCTCGTTCGACAAGCTGGTCGGCGCCGAGACCGGGCTGCGCCGCGCGGTCGAGCTGGCGCGCAAGGTCCTCGACGGCGACACGAGCGTGCTGCTGCTCGGCGAGACCGGCACCGGCAAGGAGCTGTTCGCCCACCTCATCCACGCCAACGGATCCCGCCGCACCCGCCCGTTCGTGGCCCAGAGCTGCGGGGCGCTGCCCGACACGCTGCTCGAGTCGGAGCTGTTCGGCCACGCCCGCGGCGCCTTCACCGGGGCGGTCGGCGAGCGCAAGGGCCTCTTCGAGGAGGCCGACGGGGGCACGATCTTCCTGGACGAGGTCGGCGAGACCTCGCCCGCGATGCAGCTGCGCCTGCTGCGCGTGCTGCAGGAGGGGGAGGTGCGGCGGGTCGGCGGCTCGGGGACGCGTCGGGTGGACGTGCGGCTGATCGCGGCCACCAACGCCGATCTCGAGGCCGACGTGGCCGCCGGCCGGTTCCGCCGCGATCTCTACTATCGCCTGAGCGTCTTCCCGGTCCGCCTCCCGCCCCTCCGCGAGCGGGCCGAGGACATTCCGACCCTCGCCGAACACTTCCTGCGCCAGGCCTGCCGGCGGGCGCGGCGCGCGGTGCCCGCGGTGGGAGCGGAGGCCCTGAGCCTGCTGCGCGGGTACCCCTGGCCGGGCAACGTGCGCGAGCTGGAGAACGAGATCGAGCGCGCGCTGGCGCTGGCCGACGACGGTCGGCCGCTCGGCCCCGCCCACCTCTCGGAGCGCATCGCGGCCGGCGCGGGCGCCACCCCGTCGGTGCGCACGCTCAACGAGGCGGTGGAAGCCCTCAAGCGCCGGATGATCGAGGACGCCCTGCGCGAGTGCGGCTCGAAGACCCGCGCCGCCGAGCAGCTCGGCCTCACCCGCCAGAGCCTCCAGCAGATGCTCCGCCGCCGACAGTAGACGCTACGTCACCGCGGGGCGGATGGTGGCGGTGACCAGGTCGAGCAGCTCGAGCATCTTGGCGAGGTCGTCGCGGCGGAAGTCGATCAGGACGTGGCTCAGGCCGATGCGCTTGTACTCCCCGAGCTGATCGATCACCATCTGGGCGCCCTTCCCCAGCATCCCGTCGCTCAGGCTGTAGCGCACCGAGATGTCGATCGTCTTCATGTCGCGCCGGTGCTGGTCCGCGACCGCGCGCAGGCGGCCGAGCCCTTCGCGGAGCTGATCGGGGTCCTTGGAGGTCGCGTGCCAGCCGTCGCCGAGCGTCACCACCCGCCGGAACGCGCCCGGGCTGTCGCCGCCCACCCAGATCGGCGGATGCGGCTTCTGCACCGGTTTGGGGGCGAAGCCGAGCTCCTGGAAGCGGAAGAATTCGCCGTCGAGGCGCGGGTTCTCCTCGGTCCAGAGGGCCTTGAACGCGCGCAGGATCTCGTCGCCGTGGCGGCCGCGGGCGTGGAAGGGCACACCCAGGATCTCGAGCTCCTCCTTCCACCAGCCGACTCCGACGCCGCAGATGAGCCGGCCGTGGGAGAGCGCGTCGATGCTGGTCAGCATCTTGGCCATGACCACCGGATGCCGGTGGCCCAGGATGAACACGGAGGCGCCGAGCCGGGCCCGGGTCGTGCAGACCGCAGCGGCGGCCAGCACCGTCACCGGCTCGAGGTATGGCTTGTCGGGCGGATGCGGGAAGCGCCCGCCCGGGTAGCTCCCGGTCGCGGAGCGCGGGAAGATGACGTGATCGCTCACCCAGAGCGAGGCGACGTCGCGCGCCTCGGCCGCGCGCGCGAAGCGCACGAGCGACTCGCCGTTGGCGAGGGGGCCCTGGTTGGGAAGGTGGCAGCCGATATCCATGAGTGTTGGCCTCCGGGCCGCGCCGGTCCTTGAACCGGCGGTCGGGTCCTACTATTCTCTAGCCGCGCCGCGGGCGCGGCCTCGACGATACCTCAGCCGAAAGGACACCGCCATGCCTTACCGGATCAACCACATCCACCTGAAGGCCTCCGACCCGCGCAAGACCGCCGACTGGTACGTGAAGGCCTTCGCGTTCAAGATCGTCTCCGACGAGACGCGCGTGTTCGGCGACCGCTTCGTCCGCTGCCAGAGCGAGGACGGCACCCCGGTGAACATCTCGGGCGCCCGCACCAACGAGAAGCTCGGCGCGGGCGACGCCCGGGCGCATCACGGCCTCGAGCACTTCGGCTTCGACTCGGAGAACCTCGAGGCCGACATCAAGCGGCTCGAGGGGCTGGGCGCGAAGCTCCTGGAAGGACCGATCGAGATCCCGGGCGGCCCGCGCATCTGCTTCGTCCAGGCCCCGGACGACGTCCGCCTCGAGCTGATCCAGCGGAGCAAGGCGTCCATCGCGGGCGGCTGCTGCTGAGATGGAGGCGATCTAAATGGAGCTTCAAGGGCAGACCGCGATCGTCACCGGCGCCGGGCGCAACATCGGCCGAGCCATCGCGCTGGAGCTGGCCGGGATGGGCGCCGACGTGGTGGTGGCGGAGGTGGACCGGGCCACCGGCGAGCGCACCGCCGAGGAGGTGCGCAAGCGCGGGCGCCGGGCGATGGCGCTCCAGACCGACGTCACCCGCCTGGCCGACCTGCAGGCGATGGCCGACCGCACGGTGGCCGAGTGGGGGCGCATCGACCTCCTGGTGAACAACGCGGGCATCCACAAGTCGGCCCACACCGCGGATGTGACCGAGGCGGACTGGGACCGGCTGCTCGCGGTCAACGCCAAGGGCGTGTTCTTCGCGAGCCAGGCGGTGCTGCGCCACATGGTGAAGGCCCGGCGCGGCAACATCATCAGCCTGGCCTCGATGGCGGGGAAGATGGGGCTCAAGACCTCGCTGGTCTACGGCATCACCAAGGCCGCGGTGATCAGCATGACCCGCAGCCTGGCCCTGGCCCACGCCGCCGACGGCATCCGGGCCAACTGCGTCTGCCCGGGCATCGTGGAGACCGACATGATCTTCCAGGTGGACCGCGAGGCGGGCGAAGGGTTGATGGGCCTCAAGCCCGGCGAGTACCTCAAGCAGCGCGTGGAGCAGATCCCGCTCGGGCGCATCGAGAAGGCGGAGGACGTGGCCAACGTGGTGGGCTTCCTCGCCTCGAGCAAGTCGTCGTACATGACCGGCCAGGCCATCAACGTCACCGGTGGCCTCGTGATGTACTGAACATGCCGAGACTGCCGCTCCGCTCCGCCGCCCTCGGGCTCGCCGTTCTCGTGGCCACGGTGGCCTGGGCATGGGCGCCGGCCGGGGCCCAGGGCGCCAAGCCCAAGCGCGGCGGCGTCCTCAACACCGTGCTGATCGAGGATCCGCCGGGCCTCATCATCCACGAGTCGGCCACCGTCTCGAACACGTGGCCGATGTCGCCGTGCTACTCGAACCTGGTCTTCTTCGACCCGCTCAAGGGCCAGGAGAGCGTGGACACCGTGATCCCGGAGCTGGCCGAGCGCTGGTCGTGGCAGGACAACTACCGGAACCTGGTGTTCTTCCTTCGCAAGAACGTGAAGTGGCACGACGGCAAGCCGTTCACCTCCGCCGACGTGAAGTACACCTTCGACGTGGCCCGCGAGGCGCCGGAGACCACCGCGCGCTTCCGGCTCAGCGCGCGAAAGGAGTGGTGGACCAACATCGCGTCGATCGAGGCGCCCGAGCCCTACACGGTGGTGTTCCACCTGAAGCGCCCCCAGCCGTCGCTGCTCCTCATGCTGGCCTCCGGCTACTCGCCGGTCCTGCCCGCCCACGTCCCGCTGAACGAGCTGCGCCAGAAGTGCGTGGGCACCGGGCCTTTTCGACAGCGCGAGTGGTTGAGAGGTCAGCTGGTCGAGCTCGAGCGCAACCCCGACTACTTCGTGCCCGACCGGCCCTATCTCGACGGCATCCGCTACACCATCATCCGCGAGCGGGGCACTCGCCTGGCCGCGCTGCAGGCCGGGCGGCTCGACGCCTTCGTGCCGCTCGAGATGACGAAGACGATGGCCGACACCGCCAAGAGCGTCACCCCGGCGCTCGTCATCAGCGAGATCGGACAGAACGGCAGCGACAACGTGCTGATCAACCACAAGCGCGCGCCCTTCGACAACCCGCTGGTCCGGAAGGCGGTGAACCTCGCGCTCGACCGGCGCTCGTACGTCAAGAGCGTGCGGCAGGACGGGGCGGTCATCGGGGCCGCGCTCATGCCCCGGCCGATGGGCTTCTGGGGCCTGGCCGAGGCGGATCTCCGGACCCTTGCCGGCTATCGCGATCCGGCGCGCGACAAGGCGGAGGCCAAGAAACTCCTCGCGGAGGCGGGCTACGGGCCGGGCAAGCCACTGCGGCTCGAGATGCTCACCCGCACCTCGCCGATCTACGTGGACCTGGCCTCCTACGCGGTGGACCAGCTCCGGCTGGTGGGCGTCGAGGCCACCATCAAGCAGCTCGACACCTCGGCGTGGTTCCCGGCCCTGGCCCGGCGCGAGTTCCAGATCGCGGCCAACCTGACCGCGGGCGGCTTCGACGACCCGGACGCGTACCTGGTCGAGAACTACAAGTGCGGATCGTCGCGCAACTACACCGACTACTGCAACGAGGCGATGGACCGGCAGATCGAGGCGCAGTCGCAGGAGCTGGACCGCACGAAGCGCCTCAAGATGGTCGCCGACATCCAGCGCACGCTCGAGGCCGAGGTCGCCCGGCCCATGCTGGGCTGGCGCAAGGAATACTTCGCCCGGTATCCGTACGTGAAGAACCTGGTGCCCCACAACGCGCTCTACAACTACGGGCGCATGCAGGAGGTCTGGCTCGACAAGTAGCCCGTCGACGCCATCCCGGGCCATGGACTTCGGCATCGTTCACGCCAAGATCGACGAGATCGGCTACATCACCCACGCCGAGAACCTCGGCTACTCGCACTGCTGGGTCACCGACAGCCAGATGATCCGGTCGAACTGCTGGGCGGTGCTGGCCCTGGCCGCCCAGCAGACGCGCCGCATGCGCCTCGGCACCGGGGTGAACGTGCCCGGCCTGCGGCTCGCCCCGGTCGTGGCCAACGGCATCGCCACCATCAACCGGCTCGCCCCCGGCCGCTGCTTCATCGGCCTCGGCACCGGCCACACCGCGATGCGCACGCTCGGCCAGAAGCCGATGCGCCTCGGCCCGTTCAAGGAGTACGTGCAGACGGTGCGGGCGCTGCTCCGCGGCGAGGAGGTCGACTACACGCTGAACGGCGAGACGCACCCGATCCGCTTCCAGATGCGCCAGCATCGCTTCATCGACCTCGACCACCCGATCCCGGTCTACATCGCCGGCTTCGGCCCGAAGGCGCAGGCCCTCGCCGGCGAGCTGGGCGACGGGCTCATCTCCGGCCTGCCGCGCGGCGGCACGGTGCCCGAGATGCTCGCCAACGCGCGCCGCGGCGCCCTGAAGGCCGGGCGCGTTCTACCGGTGGGCTTCCACACCTCGGCGATGGTGAACGTGGCGCTGCTCCAGCCGGGCGAGGCCGCCAACTCCGAGCGCATCATCGCGGAGTGCGGCGCGGCGGTGATCTCGGGACTGCACTACCTGGTCGCGCATCACCTGGAGACCGGCGCGGAACCGCCCGCGTATGCGCGGCGGGTGTGGAAGCCGTACCTCGACTGGCTCAACGAGGCACCGCTCGCGGTTCGACATCAGCGCCTGCACGGCAGCCACTACAGCTTCGTGGATCCGGAGGAGGCGCGCTTCCTCACGCCGGCCCTGATCGAAGCCACCTGCCTCACCGGAGCGCCCGAGCGCATCGTGGAGCAGTTGAAGGAGCTGGAGAGCCAGGGGCTGAGCCAGATCATGCTCTACCCGCCGCTCAACCGGCAGTACCGCGTGATCGAGGACTTCGCGGACCGGGTGATGGCGCGGCTGTGATCGCTCGTCGAGCCTTCATCTCCGGCATCACCCTCGGCCTGCTCTCCCCGCCCCTCGCCCTCGAGGCCCAGCCGGCGGGAAAGGTCTACCGGATCGGCATGCTCGAGAGAACGTCGCCCGCGATCAATGCGGCCAACCTCGATGCCTTCCGGCAAGGGCTGCGAGATCTCGGGTACGTCGAAGGGAAGAACTTCGTCATCGAGTACCGATCGGCCGATGGCCGCGACGAGCGATTCCCGGGCCTGGCCGCGGAACTCGTTCGACTGAAGGTGGACCTGATCGTGACGCGCGGGACGCCCGCGGCCCTGGCCGCCAAGCATGCGACGGGAACGATCCCGGTGGTCATAACCGGGCTTGCCGATCCGGTGGGGCAGGGCGTCGTCGCGAGCCTCGCCCACCCCGGCGGGAACATCACCGGAGTGAGCGCCATCGTCACCGAGATCTACGCGAAGCGGGTCGAGCTGCTCCGGGAGCTGGTTCCGAGAGCCGCCCGGATCGCGGCCCTCCTGAACATGAGCAGCCCGGCTCTCCCGCCGGCCTGGAAGGAGATCGAGACCGCGGCCCGATCCCTCGGCATCCAGCCGCAGCTACTCGACGTGCGAAAGCCCGAGGACCTGGGGCCGGCCTTCGCGGGCGCGATCAGGCAGCGGGCCGACGCGCTCGTCGTGGGGCAAGACACGCTCACGCAGGCGAACGAGCGGCTCATCGTCGACCTCGCGGCAAAGCATCGCCTGCCTGCGGTATACGCCTCCGGGGAGTTCATCCGGGGGTTGGTGATCTACGGAGTGAACTATCCGGACCACTATCGCCGCGCCGCGAGCTTCGCGGAGAGGATCTTCAAGGGCGCTCAGCCGGGAGACCTCCCGGTCGAGCGGCCGACGAAGCTCGAGCTCGTCATCAACCTGAAGACCGCCCAGGCCCTCGGCCTGACGATCCCTCCGTCGCTCCTGCAGCGGGCAGACCAGGTGATCGAGTGAGCTAGCGCCGGGTGAACATCGGCACCGGCGGGCCCCCGTCGGAGGGCGTCCACGCCACCCGCACCGGCTGGCCAATCCGGAGCGCGTCGAAGTCGCAGTCCACCAGGCCGGTCATCATGGTCACGCCCTCGTCCAGCGTCACGTAGGCGATGACGTAGGGCGGCGTCGCCCGGCGCATCACGCTGAAGGAGTAGATGACGCCGCGCCCCGGGGACTCCGTCCACTCGGTGCGGTCGCTCCCGCAGAACGGGCAGATGGGCCGCGGATAGTGATGCGCGCGGCCGCAGGCGGTGCAGCGCTTCAGCAGCAGCCGGCCCTTGCCCGCCGCCTCCCAGAACGCTTCCGTCTCCGGGCTCGGCGTGGGGGCGAAGATCTTCCGGGTCGCGTCGGCCATGGCCTAGCCTCGCTCCATGATCAGGGTCGCGCTCGCGTGGCGCGTGCCGAGCGAGCCGCCGGTGCCGTGAGCGAGGGCGAGGTCGCAGCCCTTCACCTGCACCGCCGGGTGGGCCTCGCCGCGCAGCTGGCGCACCGCCTCGATCACCTTGGTCATGCCCCCGCGGTTGGCGGGGTGGTTGTTGCAGAGGCCGCCGCCGTCGGTGTTGAAGGGCAGCCGGCCGGTCCCCGCGATCAGGTTGCCGTCGGAGACGAAGCGCCCGCCCTGTCCCTTGGGGCAGAAGCCCAGGTCCTCGAGCGTGATCAGCACGGTGATCGTGAAGCTGTCGTAGATCGAGGCGTACTTGATGTCGGCCGGGGCCACGCCCGCCATCTCGAAGGCGGCCGGACCCGACCAGCGCGCGCCGGTGTACGTGAGATCCACCTGGCCACCCATCTGGTGCTTCACCGCCTCGCCCACCCCGCGCACCGTGACCAGCGGCCGCTTGAGCCGCTTCGCCACCTCGGGCCGCGCGACGATCACCGCGCCGCCGCCGTCGCTGATCACGCAGCAGTCGAGGCGGTGGAGCGGGTCCGAGATCATCGGCGAGCCGACCACGTCGGCGACCGTCACCACCTCGCGCAGCATCGCGTGCGGGTTGTGCTGGGCGTGGTGCGAGGCGGCCACCTTGATCCACGCGAGCTGCTCGCTCGTGGTGCCGAACTCGTGCATGTGGCGCATCGCGGCCATCGCGTACTGGTTGACGACCGTCGGGGCGAACGGGGCCTCGAAGGCCACGTCGGGTGCGGTCGCGCCGTAGTTGCGGGGCGCGGTGCCGGTGGCCATGCCCTCCGCGCGCGGGCGACCGGCCAGCGTGATCAGGGCCACGTCGCAGCGGCCCGCCGCGATCGCCTCGGCGGCGTGGGCCACGTGGACCACGTACGACGAGCCGCCGGTCTCGGTGGTGTCGATGTGCCGCAGGCGCAGGCCCATGTAGTCGGCCATGGAGAGCCCGCCCAGGCCGGGGGCGTCGCCCGCGCAGAAGTAGCCGTCCACGTCGTCCTTGGCGAGGCCGGCGTCGGCGAGCGCTCCGCGCGCCACCTCCGCGTGCAGCTGGGCCAGCGAGATCCCGTCCGCTTTGCGGGTCGGGTGCTCGAAGGCGCCGACGACGTAGGCCTTGTCGCGGAGGCTCATGACTTGGCCGCGGCCAGCACCTCGGGGTTCAGCACGTTGATCGGCTTGCCCCCGCCGTAGGCCAGGATCTGATCGAAGATGGCGTCGAACATGTGCTCGAGGCCGTCGCGCTCCACGTAGCCCAGATGCGGCACGCAGATGGCGTTGTCCATTGCGAGCAGCGGGTGCTTGCCCCCCAGCACGGGCTCGTCCTCGTAGACGTCCACCGCGGCCATGCCGGGCCGGCCCTTGGCGAGGGCGGCCTCGAGCGCGCCCGGGACGACGAGCCCGGCGCGGCTCGTGTTCACGAAGACCGCGGAGGGCTTCATCCGCGCGAGGTCCTCCGCGGTCACCATGCCGCGGGTCGCGTCGATCAGCCGCACGTGGATCGAGACCACGTCGGACTCGGCGAAGAACGCCTCGCGGCTCGCGGCGGGGGTGTAGCCGTCGGTCTTGGCCTTCTCGAGCGTGGACTCGCGGCCCCACGCGAGCACGTTCATCCCGAACGCGCGCCCGTAGCCCGCCACCACCGCGCCGATCTTGCCGTAGCCCAGGATGCCCAGGGTCTTGCCGCGCAGTCCGGTGCCGATCGGATAGGCCTGCCACTTGCCCGCGCGCATCGCGATCATCTCCTGCGGGATGCGCCGCACCGCCGCGACCACCAGGCCCCAGGTCAGCTCCGCGGTCGCGTACGACGGGCGGCCCGGCATCTGGCTCGACGAGACGATCACGCCGCGCCGCGTGCACGCGGGGACGTCGATGTTGGGAACCACCCCGACCTGGGTGACCATCTTCAGCCGATCGAGGCGGTCGAGCAGCGGCCCGCGGATCGGGGTGCGCTCGCGGATGCACACGAGCACCTCGGTGTCCTTCAACCGGCCCGCGAGGGTGTCGACGTCCTTGGTGTGGTCCTTCCAGATCGTGACGTCCTGGCCGGCCATCTTCTTGAAGGCGTTCAACGTGCGGATCGTGTCCTGGTAGTCGTCGAGGATCGCAATCTTCATGGGCCGCCCCCCCCCGGGCGCCCCGTAGCCTACCACACGAGTCAGAGTCAGCCCCGTTGAAGATAGTCGAGACGTAGTCCCTTTCGGGTCGCCGCCATCGTCTGCTCGGCCACCGCCCGTGCAATCTGACTGCCCTCGTCGAGGGCTTCCTTCGCGATGTGGTGATGAGCGGCGAAGTAGGCTCGCCGCTCACGGATGGGCCCCAGAAGGTCGTTGAGCACGACCGTCAGCCTTCTCTTGACCTCCACATCGCCGACCGCTCCCCTCGTGTACCTAGACTTGAGGTCGTGGACCTCGTCTGCGTCTGGATTGAAGGCATCGTGGTACATGAAGACCGGATTGCCCTCCACATGGCCCGGATCGGTCGCCCGGAGCCGAGTCGGGTCGGTGTACATGCTCATGACCTTCCGCTCCACCGTCTGCGCATCGTCCTTGAGGTAGATCGCGTTGCCGACAGACTTGCTCATCTTGGCCTTGCCGTCGATCCCGACCAGACGCGGAACCCGTCCCACCAGCCCCGCGGGCTCAACGAAGACATCCCCGAAGTCTCGGTTGAACTTGCGCGCAATCTCGCGAGTCATCTCGATGTGCGGTAGCTGATCTTCACCGACCGGGACGAGGTCGGCGCGTGGCAGCAGGATGTTGGCAACCTGCATCACGGGATAGATGAAGAACCCGACCGGAACTCCCTTCTTTCCGGCATCAAGATCGTCCATCTCCGCCTTGAGGGTGGGATTGCGCTGCAAGCGTCCGAGGGACATGAACCAACTCAGGATCACCGTCAACTCGGTGTGCTGCGGAACGAGACTCTCGATGACGAAATGGCTGCGCTGCGGGTCAAGGCCGACCGCCAGCCAGTCAAGCGCCACTTCCCACACTGATTCCCGAACGTGCTGGATGTCATCCGCATAGTCGGAGACCTGATAATCGGCGATCAGGAAAAAGCACTCGTAGTCATCCTGGAGGCGGAGCCAGTTCTCTAGTGCGCCCGCGTAGTGCCCGAGGTGTAGTGGTCCGGTCGGTCGTATCCCCGTCAGGACGGTTCGCCGGGTCATGGCTTCCTCATCCCTTCCCCCTACCGCGGGGGTTCACGCTGGCCGCGAGTCTACCACCCCGACAACGGGTCGATGCCTGACATGCTAGACTTCCGCCGTCGTCCATCATCTAGGGAGGGACCCATGGCCGAGACGGCGAGGATGGCGGTGTTTCACGGCGCGGGCAAGCCGTTCGAGATCCGCGAGTACCCGGTGCCGGATCCCGAGCCGGGCGCGGTGCTGGTCAAGGTCGCGATGGCCAACGTGTGCGGCTCGGACCTGCACTACTGGCGCGGCGAGCTCGACTACGTGAAGATGGGCCGCCCGCTGCCGCTCAACACCGGTCACGAGCACGTGGGCCGCGTGGCCAAGCTCGGTGCCGGCGTCACCACCGACTCGGCGGGCCGTCCTCTCGCGGTGGGCGACCGCGTCGCGTACCGCTTCTTCTTCCCGTGCGGGCGCTGCCGCATGTGTCTCAAGGGCAAGACCAAGTCCTGCCCGGTGCGCCAGGCCAACTTCCTCGTCTCCTGCGAGGTGTGGCCGCACTTCCAGGGCGGCTTCGGCCAGTACTTCTACCTGCGTCCGAACCACGCGGTGTTCAAGCTGTCGGACGACATCAGCGACGAGATGGCGGCCGGTGTCAATTGCGCCTTCTCCCAGGTCTACGCGGGCCTCGACATCGCGGCGGTGCGCGCGGGCCAGACGGTGGTGATCCAGGGCGCGGGCGGCCTCGGGGTCTACGCGTGCGCGGTGGCGAAGGAGATGGGCGCGGCGCGCGTCGTCATCATCGACGGCGTGGAGGAGCGGCTCACCCTCGCCCGCTCCTTCGGGGCCACCGACGTGGTCGACATGCGCGAGCACAAGACGCCCGAGGACCGCATCAAGGCGGTGAGGAAGCTCACCGATGACTGGGGCGGTGACGTGGTGATGGAGCTGGTGGGCAATCCCAAGGTGGTCGACGAGGGACTGCGGATGACCGCGCCGGAGGGCACCTACCTCGAGATCGGCAACATCAATGTGGGCTGGAAGGCGGAGTTCGATCCGGCCTGGATCATCTTCGGCAACCGCCGCATCATCGGCCTCTCCCACTACGAGGCCGAGCACCTGCGCGGCGCGCTCGACATGATGGCCCGCACCCGCGGGCGCTATCCGTGAGACCGGATCATCTCGCACAAGTTCCCCCTGGAGGCGATCGAGGAGGCCTTCGTCCAGCAGGACAAGGGCCACGTCACCCGCGCCGCGATCATCCCCAACTGACCGGAGGCATCGCGCGCGGGGACTTTCGGCGCATGCGCATCCACACCGTCGACGCGATCGCCATCGACATCCCGCTGCGGCGCAACTTCGGCGGCAGCACCTACGCGGTCCTCAAGCGCTCCACCGTCGTCACCCGGCTCCGGACGGATGACGGCCTCGTCGGCCTGGTCTACAACGGGGACAACCGCGAGCACGGGCCCGAGATCGTCCGGCTGATCCGGGACGACCTGGCGCCGATCCTTAAGGAGCAGGATCCCGCCGAGGTCGAGCGCATCTGGAGCCGCCTCTTCGCCCTTTCCCACGCGAGCCGCGACCGGAAGCTCTTGATGGAAGCGATCGCCTGCGTGGACTGCGCGATCTGGGATGTCCTCGGCCGCGCCCGGGGCCAGAGCGTGTGCGCGATGCTCGGCGGCCAGCCGGGCCGGCGCCTGCCCATCATCTCGATCGGCGGCTACTACCGCGAGGGCAAGACCCTGGCCGACATCGGCCGCGAGATGGAGAGCTACCGCGAGGCGGGCATGGCCGGCTGCAAGTTCAAGGTGGGCGGCCTCGCCCCCGAGGCCGACGCGGAGCGCGTCCGGGCCGCGCGGGCCGCCGCCGGCCCCGGCTTCGTGCTGGCGGTGGACGCCAACCGGGGCTGGGCGGTGGAAGATGCGGCCCGCTTCGCACACCTGGTCGAGCCCCTCGACATCGCGTGGTTCGAGGAGCCGTGCCACTGGCACGACGACGCCCGCACGATGGCGGAGGTGCGGCGGGCGACGCGCATCCCGATCACTGCGGGCCAGTCCGAGATCACGAGCCACGCGGTGCGGCGGCTCCTCGACGCGGGCGCGGTGGACCTGGTCAACTTCGACGCCTCCGAGGGCGGCGGCGTGACCGAGTGGCAGCGCGCCGCGGCCCTGTGCGAGGCCGCGGGCGTGAAGATGGCGCACCACGAGGAGCCGCAGATCGCGGGCCAGCTGCTGGCCGCGGTGCCGCACGGCACCTACGTGGAGTGCTTCGCCGATCCGGAGCGCGACCCCGCCTGGCAGGCCCTCTGGGCCAACCGTCCCGCGGTCAAGGACGGCCTGTTTCCGATTCCCGACGGCCCCGGCTTCGGCCTCGTCCTCGACGAGGCGCTGATCCAGCGCTACCGCGTCTAGGCCCGACGAGGTCTCCCGCTACATCGAGATGGCGGCGCGGGAGACGCCGGCGGGGTCGCCGCCGCGCTGGGCCCAGTCGGCCTGGGTGAAGGCCTCCGAGATGCGCTCGAGCGGGAACACGTGCGAGATCACCCGGTCGAATGGGAAGCGCTTCAGGTTGCGCTTCATGAAGGAGAGCGACTGCTCGAGCGCCCACGGCGAGTAGTTGGAGGTCGCCACGAGCCGGGTGTTGCCGCGCACCAGCGCGGTGGCGTCGAACGAGAAGATGTTCCCCGGCGAGATGCTCCCCACCTCCAGGTAGCAGCCGCCGCCCCGCAGCATGCGCAGGCCCTCCGGGATCACGTCGGCGTAGCCCACGAAATCGGCGACCACGTCGGCCCCGAACCCGTCGGTGAGCGCCTTCACCGCGTCGACCCGCCTGTCCGCGGAGGAGATCTCGGTCGCGTTGATGGTGTGGTCGGCGCCGAAGGCCTTGGCGAGCGCGAGCCGCGGGGCGAGGCGGTCGACCACGATGACGGTCTCGGCCCCCATGTCGCGCGCCACCGCGACCGCGTTGATGCCGAGGCCGCCCGCCCCCTGCACCACCAGGGAGTGGCCGGCGCGGAACCCCGCCTTGCGCAGGCCGTAGAGCACCTGCGAGAGCGCGCAGTTGACCGGCGTGGCCATGTCCTCCGCGATCTCGTCCGGCACCTTGAACACGAAGTGGTTCGGGCGCAGGTAGTAGTAGTCGCCGTAGGCGTTGTTGAAGTAGGGCGCGCTCCCCGCCACCCGGTTCGGCCGCACCTTCTGCGGGCAGCTCCCCATCTCGTCGTTCAGGCAGACCGGACAGCGGCCGCACGGGAAGAAGTAGCAGAAGGTCACGCGGTCGCCCTCGCGCAGCGGCCGCCCCATCGAGTCGGTGGTGACGCCCGCGCCCAGCCGCTCCACCCGCCCGGCCATCTCGTGGCCGAACGTGAGGTCCTTCGGCAGCGCGCCGTAGACCTCCTTCATCTCGCCTCGCCAGATGTGCAGGTCCGAGCCGCACACCCCGGCCCGCGTCAGCTTGATCAGGATCGCGCCGGGCTCCGGGTCCGGCACCGGATACTCGCGCAGCTCGAACTCGCCGCCGTACGCCTTCAGCACCGCCACCCGTCCCTTCATGGGGCTAGGGTCGCCGCCGCCGAGACCGTTGTCAACACCCCGGGCCGCGAGTAGGATGGGCCCGGCTCCGCAACTCCAGGTGACGAAGCTCCGCGCGACAAGGAGGACACCGTGAAACTGCTACTCTTCGACGATTTCCGGCTGGGCGTGCTCCGTGGCGATCAGGTGGTGGACGTCTCCGACGTCGTGAAGGACGTCCCCCACACCGGACCCGGCGACCTCATGAGCGAGCTCATCGCCCGCTTCGCCGACTACCGCAAGAAGATCGAGGAGGCGGCCGGCCGCGGCAAGCCTCACCCGGTGAGCGGGGTGCGCATCCGCCCGCCGCTGCCCAAGCCCACCAACATCGTGTGCATGGCGGTGAACTACATGGAGGACGGGACCCGCAGCGAGCCGGCCCCGATCAACGCCTTCATGAAGTCGCCAGGCGCGGTGATCGGGCACGGCGACACCATGGTGCTACCCGACGTGCCCGCCACCATCTTCGAGGGTGAGGCCGAGGTCGCGCTGATCATCGGCAAGCGCGCCACCGCGGTGCCGGCCGCGCGGGCGATGGAGTACATCTTCGGCTACTGCAACTTCATCGACGGCTCGGCCCGCGGGCTCCTGCCCACCGGCAACACCTTCTACCAGATGAAGTCACGCGATACCTTCGCCCCGATGGGCCCGTACCTGGTGACCGCCGACGAGATCAAGGATCCCCATCAGCTGGCGATCCGGCTCTCGGTCAACGGCACGGTCAAGCAATCGTTCAACACGAGCGACATGGCCCACAAGATCCCGCGCTGCATCGAGTGGGTGACCAGCATCCACACGCTGGAGCCGGGCGACGTGCTCGCCACCGGCACGAACCACCGCGGCCTCTCCGGCTTCCAGGACGGCGATCGCATCGAGCTCGAAACCGAGGGCCTGGGCAAGCTCCAGTTCAACATCCGGGACGAGCTCAAGCGGACGTGGTCGCGCGAGACGCGGCTCGACCGGCAGGAGAAGGGGCAGGAGGGCACCACGCCCCAGCTCACCGGCAAGTACAAAAAATGAAGATCAGCCACGTCACCACCCGCGTGCTCTCGACCCCGGCGGATAATCCATTGGTGATTGGTCTACCCGCTCCGGCCGACACGCGGGAGTTCGTGCTCCTCGAGCTGGGCACCGACCAGGGGCTGGTGGGCATCGGGCTCACCTTCTTCGGGGGCGCGCTCACCCCCGCGCTGCGGGCCGCGGTGGACGGCCTCGCGCGCCTCACCGTCGGCATGGACCCGAGCCAGGTCGAGGCGATCGCGGCGAAGTGCCGACGCCTGGCCGGCAGCTCGGGGCCGGGCGGCATCTTCTCCCTCGCGCTGTCCGCGGTGGACATGGCCTGCTGGGATCTCATGGGCAAGGCGGCGGGCCGCTCGGTGTGCGCCCTGCTCGGCGGCCTCCGCGACCGCGCGCCCACGTACGCGAGCGGCGCCCTGATGCGGCAGCACCCGGTGGACTACCTCGCCAAGGCCGGCCCGCGCCTGCGGGACATGGGCTTCCGCCAGATGAAGATGCAGTGCGGGAGCGAGCCCACCATCGCGGCCTCGGTGGAGCGGGTGCGAGTGATGCGCGAGTCAATCGGCACCGACGTGGACCTGATGTGCGACATCAACCAGCTCTGGAGCGTGCACCACGCCATCGACGTGGGCCAGCGCATCGCGGACTACCACCTCTACTGGCTGGAAGACCCCACCGCCCACGACGACTTCGCCGGCCTCGCCCGCATCGCCGACGCGCTCGACACCCCGATCGCGGCGGGCGAGTACCACTACGGCATCGTGCCGTTCCGCCATTTGCTGGAAGCGCGCTCGATCGACATCGTGATGATCGACCTGCTGCGGGTGGGCGGCATC
This sequence comes from Candidatus Methylomirabilota bacterium, assembly GCA_035312605.1. Classification (GTDB taxonomy): domain Bacteria; phylum Methylomirabilota; class Methylomirabilia; order Rokubacteriales; family CSP1-6; genus CAMLFJ01. The sequence continues at coordinate 961 of DATGBR010000362.1, read as the reverse complement.
ACCCAGTGGATGAAGGTGGCGGGCATGGCCGAGGCCTTCAATCTACCCGTGGTGAGCCATCTGATTCCCGAGATCCACGTGCACCTGATCGCGGCCATCCCCAACGGCCTCACGGTGGAGTACATGCCGTGGACGCTGCGCCTCTACGAGGAGACGCCGAAGATCGAGAATGGCCAGCTCGTGGTGCCCGACAAGCCCGGCCTGGGCCTGGCGTTCGATCAGGCCGCCATCAAGCGCTTCCAGGTCGGGTAGGCGGGGTCAGACCTCGCCGGTCCACGAGGGCCTGGCGATCTCTCGCCAGCGCGCGCGGATCTGGTCGATCTCCGCGGCGGGGAGCGGCCCCGCCTCGAGCAGGCGCGCGTTCTCCGGCCACCGCTCCGGCCGCTTGGTGCCGACGATCGCGGTGTGCACGCCCGGAGCGGCGAGCGTGAAGCGCAGCGCGGTGGACACCGCGCGCTCCGCGTCGCGCAGGAACGGGTACTCCAGCGCGCGGAGCCGCTCCCAGTAGGGCTCGTAGTAGGGCTCGGACGGGCGGCGCGCGTAGCGCCACGCCGCGTTCGCGATCGGCCGCTTGGCGATCACGCCCATCCCCCGCTTCACCGCGAGCGGCAGCGTCCGCTCGATCGCCTCCTGGTCCGCGATGCTCACCGAGGTCTGCAGCGTGTCGAAGCGCCCGCACTCGACCGCGAAGCGCGCCGCCTCCCCGTCGCCGCTGTAGCCGATGTAGCGCGTCCACCCGCGCTCCCGCGCGCGCTCGAGGGCGGTGATGGCCTCCCCCTTGCGGAGGTCGGACTGCTCGCAGCTGTGCAGCTGGATCAGATCGAGCCGGTCGGTGCGCAGGCGCTTCAGGCTCCGCTCGATGCTCGAGAGCAGTGAGGCCGCACGCCAGTCTCCCCGGCCGTAGCCGCGCGGGTGGCCGCACTTGGTCAGCAGGTAGATCTCGGTCCGGCGGGCCCCGAGG
>DATGBR010000361.1:0-2257 GCA_035312605.1 Candidatus Methylomirabilota bacterium | reverse complement strand
CCGCAAAGACCCTCTGGAGCAACTCGGCCCAGCGCCAGCGCCGCGGCGGCGCAGCGCTCGCGGGTGGGTCCGCGGGCTGCGGGGAGGCGGGCTCCGGTCCGGGAGCGGTCGCCGCCGACATGTCAGCGGCCGCGCCGGGTCCGGCCGCGACGCCCTGCTCGGCCCTTCCCGGGCCGGCCGGCGACGTGGTCGCGGCCTCGGCCGCCGGATCGGCGATCGGTGCGGGGTCGTCTGGCGTCGCAGGCGCTTCCGCGCGCCCGTACGCGACCGCCGCGGCCCGCCACTTGCGCCCGCCCATCGCCCAGGAGCGGCTCGCGCTGCGGCCTGACGGCACGGTCCTCGTGACTCTCAAGACGCCGTGGCGCGACGGAACCACGCACCTCTGCTTCGAGCCGGTCACCCTGCTCGAGCGGACGCACCGTGGTCCCGCTTCGTCCTACGCCCCGAGCAGCTTCCTGCGCCAGCCCGAGCCGAAGAAGTTGAGCGCGCGCCGGAAGAGCTTCACCTTTCCCGGCGTCATCGGCCACCAGTTGATCTCGGACTTCATGCCGAAGCGGTCGATGACGACCGACTGCTGCGCGCAGAACTTGCGGATGCCGCCCGGGCCGTGGCGGTAGCCGATGCCGCTCTCCTTCCAGCCGCCCATCGGCACCTCGGTGACCGCGTAGTTGACGAGCACGTCGTTGACGCACACGGCGCCCGACTGGACGCGGCGAGCGACGCGCGCGCCGCGTGCGAGGTCCCTGGTCCACACGCTGGCGTCGAGGCCGTAGCGCGAGTCGTTGGCGAGGCGGATCGCCTCCTCCTCGTCGCGCACGCGCATGATGGGGATCACCGGGCCGAAGGTCTCGTCGCGCATCACGTCCATGTCGTGGTCGACATCTACCAGGACGGTCGGCTCGAAGTAGAGGCCCGGCAGATCGGTGCGGCGCTTGCCCCCCGCCAGCACCTTCGCGCCGCGCGCGACCGCGTCCTGCACGTGGCGCTCGACCTTCTCGATCTGGGGCGGGAAGGTCATGGAGCCGACCTCGACCACGCCCGCGTCGGGCGGGCCCTGGCGGACCTGGCGGACCTTGTCCACCACCTTCCCGACGAAGGTGTCGTACACCGAGGCCTCGACGTAGACGCGCTCGACCGAGATGCAGACCTGCCCCGCGTTCACCAGGCCGCCGTAGACGCACGCGCTCGAGGCGCGCTCCAGGTCCGCGTCGCCGAGCACGATCATCGGGTCCTTGCCGCCGAGCTCGAGGGTGACGGGCTTGAGCAGCTGCCCGCAGCGCTCGGCGACCTTGCGGCCGGTGGCGACGCTGCCCGTGAAGCAGATCATGTCGGCGCACTCGATCAGGTGCTGGCCGGTCTCGCCGTAGCCGGTCACCACCTGGAGCACGCCTGCCGGGAGCCCCGCCGCCACGGCCAGCTCGGCGCCGAGCACCGCACTCCCCGGCGTCACCTCCGAGGGTTTGATGACCACCGCGTTGCCCGCCATGAGCGCCGGGATCGCCTCGCCGATGGTGAGATTGAAGGGGAAGTTCCACGGGCCGATGATCCCGATGACCCCGTGGGGCACGAAGGACACGTAGACGCGCTTGTTCTTCAGGAGGTGGGGCCGGGCGGGCTCGTCGGCCAGGTACTTCCCGGCGCGCTTCGTCCAGAAGCCGATCGCGTCGCAGAGGAAGAGGAGCTCGTTGGTGATGACGTCGTGCCGCGGCTTCCCGGTCTCGCCCGAGACGACGTCGCAGATGCGGTCCTTCTCGTCCACGAAGCGGTCGCGGACCTTTCGGAGGATCCTCCCCCGCTCGGCGAAGCCGAGCGCGGCCCACCGTGGCTGGGCTTCGCGCGCGCGTGCGACGGCCGCGGCCACCGCCTCGCGGTCCGCGACCGGGTACTCGGCCAGGCGGGCGCCGGTGGCGGGGTTGGTCACCGGTATCGTCTGCCGCGCGGGGACTTCGCTGATCGATGCGCCCTGGGCCATGGAGGGTCCTCCTCGCACGGAGATTAGAGGAACACGGCTGGCGCGGTCAACGCGACTGCGGGCCACTTGTCGGTCATCTGACGCTGACGATCACCACCCCGGGCCGCGCCGCCGAAGGCCCGACGCCCCTCCGGAGCCATACTGTATGCGGCCCCGCAGCAGCTCGATCTCCTGCTCGCTGCGCGGGCCGAAGTCGCGGTGGCCGCCCTCGGATGCGATCGCGACAGTTTCGACCGGGACCCCGGACCTCAGCTCGGAGAGTTTCGCGGGCTTGGCGCCGGCGCG